>CAINOV010000198.1 GCA_903851655.1 uncultured Caulobacterales bacterium | reverse complement strand
GGCTCGGCCCCGTAGAGCTTGATGATGTCCAGGGTGGCCATGGCCAGGCCCGCGCCGTTGACCATGCAGCCGATCTCCCCGTCCAGGGCGATGTAGCTGAGGTCGTACTTGGAGGCCTCGATCTCCTTGGCGTCCTCTTCGGTGGTGTCGCGCAGGGCGACGATGTCCGGGTGGCGGTACAGGGCGTTGGAGTCGAAGCTGACCTTGGCGTCCAGCACCTTCAGCTGGCCGGCGCCGGTGACGATCAGCGGGTTGATCTCCAGCATCTCCATGTCCTTGGCCACGAAGGCGGCGTAGAGCTGGCCCAGCAGGGTGGCGCCCTGCTTGGCCAGGTCGCCGGTCAGGTTCAGGGCCTTGGCCAGGTGGCGGCCGTGGTGCGGGAACACGCCGGTGGCCGGGTCGATGGAGAAGGAGATGATCTTGTCCGGCGTGGAGTGGGCCACATCCTCGATGTCCATCCCGCCCTCGGTGGAGGCGACGACGGAGACCCGGCTGGTCTCGCGGTCCACCAGCAGGGACAGGTAGAGCTCCCGGGCGATGTCCGCGCCCTCCTCGATATAGAGGCGGTTCACCTGGCGGCCCTTGGGGCCGGTCTGGTGGGTGACCAGCACCCGGCCGAGCATTTCCTTGGCGTTGGACTTGACCTCGTCCACGGACTTGACGACGCGGACGCCGCCCTTGGCCGTGGCGGGCAGGCCCTCGAAGCGGCCCTTGCCGCGGCCGCCGGCGTGGATCTGGGACTTCACCACGAACACCTTGGTTCCCTTCAGGGCCTTGGCGGCCTTGACCGCCTCGTCGACGGTGAAGGCGGCAAAGCCCGCGGGGACCGGCACGCCGAATTCCTTGAGGACGGCCTTGGCCTGGTGTTCGTGGATGTTCATGGCTGTCCCTGTGCAGGTTGGAACGCGGACGGGCAATGGGGCGACGCCATGCAAACGTCGGCTCCGGCGGGGGCGTTATAGAAAGGCGTTCCCGGCTTAGCAACCGAAAGCGGCCCCTCGATGCATGGTGAAAGCCGACAATTCCCCCTATCATGCGACCATGAAGGTTCTGGTCGTCGAGGACGATTCCGAGACCGCCGCCTATGTGGCGCGCGGGCTGAAGGAGCAGGGGCACGGGGTCGAGGTGGCCGCTGACGGCCGCGACGGCCTGTTCCTGGCCCTGGACCAGAGTTTCGACGTGATCGTCATGGACCGGATGGTGCCGGGGATGGACGGGCTGTCGGTGATCAAGAGCCTCCGCGCCGGGGGGGTGGAGACGCCGGTGATCTTCCTCACGGCCCTGGGCGGCGTCGGCGACCGGGTGGAGGGGCTCGAGGCCGGGGCCGACGACTATCTGGTCAAGCCCTTCTCGTTTTCCGAGCTGAACGCCCGGGTCAACGCCCTCGGCCGCCGGGCGCCCCTGCGGGAGCAGCCCGCCGCCCTGGTGCGCCTGGGCGCGCTGGAGCTGAACCGCCTGCAGCGCAGCGCCCGGGTCGGCGATCGTCCCCTGGACCTGAAGCCCAAGGAGTTCCAGCTGCTGGAATACCTGATGCTGAACGCCGACCGGGTGGTCACCCGCACCATGCTGCTGGAGCATGTCTGGGACTTCCACTTCGATCCCAAGACCACCATCGTCGAGACCCATATCAGCCGGATCCGCGCCAAGCTGGAGGCCTGCGGCCCCGACGCGCCCGCGATCCACACGGTGCGCGGCGCCGGATACATGCTGAATGCAGGTTAGGTTCCCGCTCCGCTCCACCCGGGCGCGGGTGGCGGCCTTCATGTCGCTGCTGTTCCTGGCGGCCTTCGGCGTGTCGGGCCTGGCCACCTGGCTCGCCCTGACCGCCCCGGTGGACGAGAGCTCCCAGGCCCGGCTGCTGCGCGAGGTGGGGCTGGCCACCACGATCTACGCCACCCACAAGACGCCCGCGGCGGTGCGGCTGATCAGCGAGCGGGAACGCCGCCCCACCGGCTACAATTTCCGCATCACCGACCGGGAGGGCCGCCGGGTGGCCGGCGACCTGCCGGAACAGGCCTATGCGGAGGGCTTCACGACCCTGCGCTTCCAGGCGCCGGCGACGACGCCGACCTCCGACGACGACGTGGTGCGCATCCGGGTGCTGACGGCGAAGATGGCCGACGGCGCGCTGTTGTCCATCGGCGAGGATCTGGAGCGGTCCCGCCAGCTGCAGGCCTCGTTCCTGCGGACCTTCATCCTCACCTCCGGCGCGGCCCTGTTCATCGCCCTGGCGGTGGGGCTGAGCTATGTCACCCGCATCCTGCGGCGGATCGAGGTGATCGCCGCCACCGCCGACGCGGTCTCGTCCAGCGGCGAGATGGGCCTGCGCGCCCCGGTGCGGCCGCCGGAACGGCGGGACGACATCGACCAGCTGGCCATAGCCATGAACCGCATGCTGGACGAGATCCAGCGGCTGGTGCTCAGCGTGCGCCAGGTGTCCGACGACGTGGCCCACGACCTGCGCACGCCGCTGGCCCATCTCCGCCAGCGGGTGGAGGTGGCCCTGGCCGGCCCCCCCGACGCGGCGGCCTATCGCATGGCCCTGGAAGGGGCGGTGGAGAAGATCGACAGCGTGCTGACCACCTTCGAGGCCCTGCTGCGCATCGGCCAGCTGGAGGCCGGGGCCAATCTGGCGACCTTCCAGCCCCTGGACCTGTCGGAGACGGCCCGCCAGGTGGTGGAGGCCTATCGCCCCTCCGCCGAGGATGCGGACCATGCCCTGGAGCTGCACGCCCCAAGGTCCGAATGGATCGCCGGGGAGAAGTCCCTGGTCACCCAGATGCTGGCCAATTTCGTGGAGAACGCCCTGATCCACACCCCCGCCGGCTCGACCCTGGACATCCGGGTGGAGCACCTGGGCAAGTCCGTGCGGCTGGTGGTGGAGGACGACGGCCCAGGCGTCGGCGACGAGGACCGGGCGCAGATCTTCCGCCGGTTCTACCGGGTGGAGCGCAGCCGCACCACGCCGGGCTCGGGGCTGGGGCTCAGCCTCGCCTCCGCCGTCGCCCACGCCCATGGGGCGGAGATCCGGGCGGAGGACGCCGGTCCGGGCCTGCGCATCGTGGTGGACTTTCCCGCCCTGCAGGCCGCGCCGGCGGCTACATCGCCTCGGTGATCGCGCCCTCCAGGCCCTGCTCGCGCACCTTGCGATAGAGGGTGGAGCGGCCGATGCCCAGGCGGCGGGCCACCTCGGTCATGTGGCCGGAATAGATCTCGATGGCCAGCTGGATCAGGTCCCGTTCGATGTCCTCCAGGGTCCGCAGGTGCCCGCGGTGGTCGAGGATGCGGACCGGACTGGCCTTGTCCGCGTCCAGACCGGACAGGTCCGCCGGCGACGGCGCCAGCGCCGCGGTCAGCCCCGCGGCGGTCACCGGAACCGGCTCCGCCGCCTCGGCCAGGGCCTGGGGTGCGACGCCGGAGATGGACGGGAAGTCCGCCAGGGTCAGATAGGGGCCGTCCGCCAGCACGATGGCGCGATAGACGGCGTTTTCCAGCTGGCGGACATTGCCTGGCCAGTCGAAGGCCTGGAGCATGGCCAGCGTGTCGCTCATCGCCCCCATGACCCGGCGGCCTTCCTCGGCGTTGAAGCGGCGGATGAAGGCCTCCACCAGGGCGGGGATGTCCTCCCGCCGCTCGCGCAGGGACGGCGCCTCGATGGGGAAGACGTTCAGGCGATAGAACAGGTCCTCGCGAAAGCGGCCCTCCGCCACCTGGTCGGTCAGGTTGCGGTTGGTGGCCGACAGGATGCGCACGTCCACCTTCACGGGACGCTTCGATCCCACCGGGTCGATCTCCCCCTCCTGCAGGGCCCGCAGCAGCTTGACCTGCATGTCCAGGGGCAGCTCGCCGATCTCGTCCAGGAACAGGGTGCCGCCGCTGGCCTCCTGGAACTTGCCCAGGTGCTTGTCATGCGCGCCGGTGAAGCTGCCCTTCTCGTGGCCGAACAGGATGCTCTCCACCAGGTTGGCGGGCAGGGCGCCGCAGTTCACCGCGACGAACGGCTTGCCGGCGCGATCGCTGCTGCCGTGCACGGCGCGGGCGATCATTTCCTTGCCGACGCCGCTTTCCCCGAGGATCAGCACGGGGATCGAGGACCGGGCCGCCCGCTCCCCCAGGGATTTCACCGCGCGCATGGGGCGGCTGTCGCCGATCAGGTCGGCGAAGGTCATGGTTCCGGCGTGGCGCTTCTTCAGCCGGTCCACCTCGCCCTTCAGCGAGCCCATCTGCAGGGCGTTCTGGATGGAGATGATGATCCGCTCCGGCGAGGCGGGCTTGATGAAGAAGTCCTGGGCGCCCGCCTGCATGGCCTTGACCACCGTGTCGACGCCGCCGGTGGCGGTCAGCACGATCACCGGCATGTCGTGGCCCCGGGCGCGCAGGTCCTTCAGCACTTCGATTCCCGGCATGGCGGGCATGACCAGGTCCAGGATGACCACGTCCGGCGACAGGCCGGCGGCCAGCTGGTCGAGGGCGCTGTCGCCCCCGTCGGCCTGGGAGACGGCGAACCCCTCGCGCTCCAGCACGGCCTGGATCAGTCGCCGTTGAGTCGGATCGTCGTCAACGACGAGCACGCGCTTGGCCATGAAAAGACACCTCACATCACCGTCGCCCACTCTCCGGCGGGCAGACTTGTTTTGCGGTTTTATGCGGGATGACCGGTGAAGGTTCGGTTTAGGCGCTGCAACTTAATGCGCCCCGTTGTTCTGATCCGGGACGGTTTCGGCTAGAGATCGTTCATGATGAACCGTCTCGATTCCCGCCCCTGGATGACGGCGCCGGCCACCGTGGCGGTGATTGCGGCCTTGCAGGCGGCGGGCGGACCGGGGGTGGCGCGCTTCGTCGGCGGCTGCGTGCGCGACGCCCTGCTCGGCCGGGACGCCCCCGACATCGACATCGACGTGGCCACGCCCCTCACCCCTGACGCCGTGGTCCGGGCGCTGGAGGCGGCGGGCCTGCGGGCGGTTCCCACGGGGATCGAACACGGCACCGTCACCGCCGTCGCCTTCGGCCGGCCGGTGGAGATCACCACGCTGCGCCGGGACGTGGAGACCGACGGGCGCCACGCGGTGGTGGCCTTCACCGAGGACTGGGCGCAGGACGCCGCCCGGCGGGACTTCCGCCTGAACGCCCTCTACGCCGATCCGGACGGGACGCTGCACGATCCCACCGGCTGCGGCGTGGACGACGCCCTGGCCGGGCGGGTGGTGTTCGTGGGCGATCCCGCCGCCCGCATCCGCGAGGACTATCTGCGGGTGCTGCGCTTCTTCCGCTTCTTCGCCCATTACGGCCGGGGCCCCGCCGACCCCGCCGCCGCGGCGGCCTGCGGGGCGCTGCGGGCCGGTCTGTCCGGCCTGTCGGCGGAGCGGGTGGCGAAGGAGCTCCTGAAGCTGCTCGCCGCCCCTGATCCCCGGCCGGCGGTGCGGCTGATGGAGACCACCGGCGTGCTGGCCGCTCTGTTGCCCGAGGCCGGATCCGTGGATCGGTTCGAGGGGCTGGTCGCCCTGGGCGCGCCCGGCGCGGACCCGGCGCTTCGCCTGGCGGCCCTGCTGCCGGCGGATGCGCCGGCGGAGGCGGGGGCGGCGCTGGCCCGGCGGCTGCGCCTGCCCAATGCGCTCCGCGACCGGCTCGCGGCGCTGGCCGCCCCCGGCCCCGCGCTCAGCCCTGCAATGTCACCGGCGGACCTGCGGCGGGCGCTGTGGCGGCTGGGGGCGGCGGCGGGGTCGGATCGCGCGCGCCTGGCCTGGGCGGCTGTGGGGGATCCGGCGTCAGCGGACTGGCGGCGGCTGGCGGAGGCCGCGCAGGCCTGGACGCCGCCCGTGTTCCCGGTGACCGGCGCCGACGTGCTGGCCGCGGGGGCGACCCCCGGCCCGGCGGTCGGACGGGTGCTGCAGACACTGGAGGCGGACTGGCTGGCGCAGGACTTCCGGCCGGACCGGGCGGCGCTTTTGGCGCGGCTGGCGGACCTGGCGGGGAAGCCGGGCTAGAACTTGCCGTGGTAGAGGCCGTCCCGGCCGAGGCAGCCATGCAGGCCCAGCTCGCACTCCGGCCGCGCCGCCACCGGCTGGGCCCGGCGACGATGATGCGCGCGGCGCGGCGCGCCATAGGCCGGGCCATAGCCGCCGCGTCCATAGGCCGGGCCGTAACCCGCATCCGGTCCGTAGCCCGCGCCCGGCGGACCGCCGGAGGCGTAGGCGGCGCCGGAATAGGACGCCCGCGCGGACGCGGACGCGGCCGGGCCGCCGGACGCCATCGACCGCGGGTCGGGTCCCGTGGGGCCCATGGGCTGGGCCAGACCCGGCGCGACGCCCAGAAGTCCGGCGGCGGCCAGTCCCAGCCCCAGTCCCAGCCCCAGCCGGCGAAGCGTGGCGCGCGATGGCGTGGTCATGATGCGGCGAGCCCCCTCTGACGTTCGTCAGGCCTTCGGACAAACGGCCTGAGGCGGCCCAGATCCCGGCCGCCTCATTAACCATAACCCAGATCGGATCGGAACTCGACGGCGAAAACGCCCTAGCGGAACAGGCTCAGCAGACCCTGCTTGGAGGAGTTGGCGATGGACAGGGCCTGGACGCCCAGCTGCTGCTTGGTCTGCAGGGCCGTCAGGCTGGCGCTTTCCTTGGCCACGTCGGCGTCCACCAGGTTGCCGACGCCCTGGGTCAGGGTGTCCTGCAGATTGCTGATGAAGTTGAGGTGGGTGGTGAGCGCGTTGGACGCCGTGCCCAGGCTGGCCACGGCGGAGTTGACGTTGGTGATGACGCTGTTGACCGAGGTCAGGAAGGTCCCCGCCGTGGTGGCCGTGGTGAAGGTGGTCTGGAGGCTCTTGGTCAGACCGGTCGTGCCGGACAGGTCCTCGGCCTTGACGGTCAGCACGCTGGTTCCCGCGGCGTTGGCCAGGGCGGAGATGTTCGGCGCGCCGCTCTTCAGGATGTTGGTGCCGTTGAAGTCGGCGTTGCTGACGGTCCGGTTGATCTGGGCCACCAGGGCCGTCACGTCATTGGCCAGGGCCGTGCGGCTGGTGGTGTCGAGGGAGGAGTCCGACGCCGCCAGGGTCTTGGCCTTGATCTGGTTCAGGAGGTCCGAGATGGTCTGGCCGGCCGACACGGCCACGTCGACGGTGGACTGGGCCCGCTGCAGCGACTGCTTCACCGCATCCAGCGAGGCGACGGAGGAGCGCTCGTTCTGGGCGATGCCCCAGATGGCGCCGTTGTCCTTGGCCGAGGAGACGAGCAGGCCCGTCGACACCTGGTTCTGGGTGGTCTGGAGCTCGGTGGCGGTCACGTTCAGGTTCTGCAGGGCGATGATCGCCCCGGTATTGGTGTTGATGCTGTTCGTCGACATTCGGTCCGGTCCTCTCTTTCAGCCATGATCGCCCGCGAGGGGACGCGAAATGGTCTGGATCTGGATCGGAGCGGAGCAATGGCGGCGCCAGAACCCCGGCGGCCAAAACTTGCAGTCAAAACAATGTAATAGAAATTCGCTGTGTGAGGGCCGTTAACCGTCTCGGTTAACCATACCGGGCAGAAACGTCCTGACTGGGCAAGGCTTGCCCAGCCCAGCGGCGGATCAGGCGTTGACCCGCCGGGGAACCAGTCGCTCGCTCTTCAGGGCTTCCTGCGCCCCGGCCATGCCGGCCTCGGCGTATTCGGCGTCCTCGTTGACCTGCCAGACATCGAAGGTGCGCACGCCGGCCAGGATGTTCTCCACCGTCAGCATGGCGGTCATCATGGCGTGGTCCTGGTTGTTGTACTTGTGCATGCCGTTGCGGCCGACCAGGTGCAGGGTCGGATACTTCGCCTCCGCCTCCGCCCGCACGGCCTCCACATTGGCCTGGTAGCTGTCGTCATAGACCGGATAGGCCTTGGGCTGGCGCACCACGGCGGCGTCGATCACGTCCTCGGCGCGGATCAGGCCGATCTGGTCGATCTCCCGCCGGGCCAGGGCGATCAGCTCCGCATCCGGGGAGGTCCACAGGCCGTCCCCCTCGAAGCAGAAATATTCGAGGCCCAGGCACGCATAGCCCTCCGGCGCCATTTCCGGCGACCAGGACAGGAAGTTCTGGATCCGCCCCACCTTCACGCTGGGATCGTGGATATAGATCCAGTTGTCGGGGAACGAGCGGCCGGCCTTGGTGATCAGGGCCACGGTGATGAAGTCGCGATAACGCAGGGCGAAGGCGTTCTCCGCCGCCGCCAGGGGCTTGGCGAAGCTGGTGGCCAGCTCCGTGATCGGGGCGGACGAGATCACGTGCCGGGCGGTGGTGGTCTCGGTGGTTCCGTCCGCCAGGGTGGCGGTGACGGTCCACAGGCCGGTGGCGTCGGACCAGTCCAGGGTGGTCAGGGTGCGGCCCATGCGGATCTCGCCCCCCTGCTCGGCGATGCGCCGGGCGGCGGTTTCCCACATCATGCCCGGGCCCTTGCGGGGATAGCGGAAGCTTTCCAGCAGGGTCTTCACGCCCCCCTGCTCCCCCAGGGTCGCGGCGGGGCGGCGGTTCAGGCCGGCGGAGCGCTTCAGGGCGTCGATGATGGCGTGGCCCAGGCTCAGGCCCTTGATCCGCTGGGCGGCCCAGTCGGCGGAGATGTCGTCGCAGTCCATGCCCCAGACCTTTTCCGTATAGGTCTTGAAGAAGATCGAGAACAGCTTCTCGCCGAACTGGTTGGCCACCCACTGGTGGAAGGTCTTCGGGTTCTTCACCGGGAACGCCTTGGCCTTGGCGTAGGACAGCATGCACAGGGCCGAGGTGAAGATCCCCAGATTGGTCAGGGCCTCGAAGGCTTTCAGCGGATAGGCGTAGTACTTCCGGCCGTAGAAGATCCGGGACAGGCGGGGCCGGTCGATGAAGTCCTGGGGCAGGATCTCGTTCCACAGGTCCACCACTTCCCGGGACTTGGAGAAGAAGCGGTGACCGCCGATGTCGAACAGGAAGTCCTTGTAGCGCACGGTGCGGCTGATGCCGCCCACATAGTCCGGGTCCCGCTCGATCACGGTGACGGACCGGCCGGCCTTGGTCAGCAGGTAGCCGGCGGTCAGGCCGGCGGGCCCGGCGCCGATGATGAACACATCGGTGTCGGCGGTGGGCTGCGGCGGAGACGTTGCGATGTCAGTCACGGGAGCTGTCGGCCTCGGGGTTGGATTTCGGGGCGAAGGTGAAGAACCTCTGCCCGGAATAGGAGAACACCGTCGCGACCACCGCGCCGATGAAGGCGATCACCGGGTGCGGCCAGTGGGCCGCCTGGGACCAGATCGCCACGGAGACGCCGTAGTTCACGCTCTGCGCGGCGAAGGCCACGGCGAAGTAGCGGATCGCCTCCGCCGTCACCGACCGGCCGCTGTCGCCGAAGGTGAAGCGGCGGTTCAGCACATAGGTGAAGATGGTGGCGATGAAGATGGCCAGCGCCCGGGCCGCCGCAAAGGGCATGCCCATGTGCTCGGCCACCCACAGGACGGACTGGTCCACGGCCAGCCCGCCGAAGCCGACCGCCAGGAACCGGAACAGCCCCTCCGGCGCCTTCAGAAACAGCCGTTCGACTTCCCGGACGGCGGAGGTGAGCGAGGTCATTCACGGTATCCAGGGCGCTGATACGCCACGGGCGGAACATTAGCCCGGTTTGATTAGGCAGTGGTAAAGCCGAATTCACGGCGTTCGCCAAGGGGGTAATCCTGTCGCGGGACGCGGCGTCCGTTGCTTCGCCGGTCCCGATCCGCTAATTCCGCCCAGCCTTCAGCCGTCTCGTGAGCCCATGACCGATCTCCCAGCCTTCCGTCCCGAAGCACGCACGCCCCGGGGGTTCCAGGACCGCCGGGCGCGGGACCTCCGTGCGGAGCGGACGATCCTGGCCCGGGTGTCGGCGGTGTACGAGGCCTATGGCTTCGAGGCGCTGGACACCTCGGCCTTCGAATACGCCGACGCCCTGGGCAAGTTCCTGCCGGATTCCGACCGTCCCAACGAGGGCGTGTTCGCCGTGCAGGATGATGACGAGCAGTGGATGGCCCTGCGCTATGACCTGACCGCGCCGCTCGCTCGGTTCGCGGCGCAGCACTGGGAGACCCTGCCCAAGCCCTTCCGCCGCTACGCCTTCGGCCCGGTCTGGCGCAACGAGAAGCCCGGCCCCGGCCGGTTCCGCGAGTTCATCCAGTGCGACGCCGACACGGTGGGCAGCGCCCGGCCGGAAGCGGATGCGGAGATCATCTCCCTGGCCGCCGCCGGTCTGGAGGCCGCGGGCCTCGCCCGGGGCGCGGCGGTGCTGAAGATCAACAATCGCAAGCTGCTGAACGGCCTGCTGGACGCCGCGGGCGTGTCCGCCGCGGGGCAGAAGCTGGCCGTGCTGCGGGCGGTGGACAAGCTGGACCGGCTGGGGACGGACGGGGTGCGCCTGCTGCTGGGGGAGGGCCGCAAGGACGAGTCCGGCGCCTTCACCAAGGGCGCGGGCCTGGACGCCCGGTCGGCGGAGCAGGTGCTGGCCTTCGTCGCCGCCGGGGGCGGAACCCGGTCGGAGACCCTGAACCGCATCGCCGGCGTGATCGGCGGCTCGGCGGAGGGGGACGCCGGCCTCGAGGACCTGGCCCGGATCGACGCCGCCCTGACCGGCCTGGGCGTGGCGGAGGATCAGGCGACCTTCGACCCGTCCGTCGTCCGCGGGCTGGAATACTATACCGGCGCGGTGTTCGAGGCCGAGCTGCTGCTCGAGACCCTGGACGAGCGCGGTGAGCGGGTCCGGTTCGGCTCCATTGGCGGCGGCGGGCGCTATGACGACCTGGTCGCCCGCTTCACCGGCGAGGCGGTTCCGGCGACGGGCTTCTCCTTCGGCGTCAGCCGGCTGGCGGCGGCCCTGCGGGCCGCAGGGCGGGCGGAGGCGGAGGCCGTGCGCGGCCCGGTGGTGGTGATCGTGTTTGACGCCGGTCACATGCCGCAGTATTTTCAATTGGCGGGCGAACTTCGGGCGGCGGGAATCGCGGCGGAGGTGTACCTGGGAGCTTCCGGCATGAAGGCGCAGATGAAATACGCCGACCGGCGGATGTCCCCCGCCGTGATCATGCTGGGCGGCGACGAGATCGCGGCCGGGACCGTGACGATCAAGGACCTCGACCTGGGCCGCAACCTGGCCGCCGGCGTGCGGGACAACGAGACCTGGCGGGCGGAGCGGCCGGGCCAGGCCACCCTGCCCCGGGGGGAGATGATCCCCTTCGTCCAGCGGATCCTGAAGGGCTGACCCGTGCTGATCTCCGAACCGGCCCTCGCCCCGGCGCAGCTTGACCCGATCCGCGCCCCGTTCGCGGCCTTTGGCGGGGCGCGGGTGGACGCGCCGGTGCTTCAGCCGCTGAGCCTGTTGCTGGACCTGGCGGGGGAGGGCCTGCGCGCCCGGCTGTTCGTGGTGCAGAGCGAAGGCGCGGAGGAGCAGGCCCTGCGCCCGGACTTCACCATCCCGGTGGTGCAGTCGCACATCGCCTCCGGCGCGGCGGCGGGCCGCTATGTCTATGAGGGCAAGGCCTTCCTCGCCCCGGAGCGGGGGGCGCAGCAGCCCTCGGAATTCCTGCAGATCGGGGCGGAGCTGTTCGGCGGCGGGTCCGATCCCTATGCCGACGACGCCCGGATCGCCGCCCTGGCCTGGACCTCGGCCGTGGCCGGGGGGCGGGACGACCTGTCCCTGCACCTGGGGGATCCGGGCCTGTTCAGCGGCTTTCTGGCGGCGCTGGGCGTGGCCGACCCCGCCGCCCTGCGCCTGAAGCGCGCCCTGCGCAGCCCCCGGGCCCTGGCGGCGGAGCTGGGGGGCGAGGCCGCCCTCGACGACCGTCGTCACGCCCGGCTGGCGGATCTTTTGTCCGGCCTGTCGGAGGACGACGCCTCCGCCCTGCTGGCGGAGGTCTGGCGCATGTCCGGCATCCAGCCCGTGGGCGGTCGCTCGGCGGCGGACATCGTGCATCGCCTCACCGCCCGGGCCGAGGCCGCCCGGGCCCCGGGACTGACCCCGTCCGAGGTGGCGCGGATCCAGACCTTCCTGACCCTGGCCGGACGGCCGGAGGCGGTGCTGGACGACATCGCCCGGCTGGCGGGTCCTGCGGCGGGGGCCCTGGCGTCCCTGCTGGACGGCTGGCGGCGACGGCTGGCGGCCCTGGTCGCGCAGGGGGCGCCGGAAGGGGCGATGACCCTGGCCACGGCCTTTGTCCGGCCCTTCGGCTATTATGACGGCATGCTGTTCGAGGTGCGCAGCGCCGCCCTGGGCGCGGACCAGCCCGTGGCCGCCGGGGGGCGCTATGACGCCCTGCCGTCCCTGTTCGGCGGCGCGCCGGGCGCCGTGGGCTGCATGGTCCGGCCGGGCCGCGCCGCGGCGGGAGGGGCGGCATGAGCGACGCCCTGATCATCGCCCTGCCCTCCAAGGGGCGGCTGAAGGAACAGACCGAGGCCTGGCTGTCCGACTGCGGTTTCCGGCTGGAGATGGCCGGCGGGGACCGGGGCTATCGCGCCCGGCTGCAGGGCCTGCCGGGGGCGGAGGTGCGCCTGTTGTCCGCCGCCGACATCGCCCAGTCCCTGGACGCCGGCGACGTGCATCTGGGCCTCACCGGCGAGGACCTTCTGCGGGAGCGGGGCGGGGACGTGGACAGCCGGGTGCTGCTGCTCCGGGCCCTGGGCTTTGGCCGGGCGGACCTGGTGGTGGCGGCGCCGCAGAGCTGGATCGACGTGGACACCATGGCCGACGTGGACGAGGTGGCTCACGCCTATCTGGCCCGCAACGGCCGGCGGATGCGGGTGGCCACCAAGTATCACGTGCAGACGCGGGCCTTCTTCGCCGCCCACGGGGTGGCCGACTACCGCATCGTCGAGAGCCTGGGGGCCACCGAAGGCGCCCCTGCGGCGGGGGCGGCGGAGCTGGTGGTGGACATCACCTCCAGCGGCGCCACGCTGGCCGCCAACAATCTGAAGATCCTCGGCGACGGGGTGATCCTGCGCAGCCAGGCCCAGCTGGCCGCCAGCCTGACGGCGCCCTGGACCGACGGGCGGATCGCCAGCCTGAACCGGCTGATGTCGGTGATCGAGGGCCGGGCCGCCGGGCGTCGCCTGTGCTCCCTGCACTGGCCGGTGGAGCGCAACGGGGACGCCGTCGCCGCCGTCGCCGACTGGGTCGCCCGGGGAGCAGCCCTGCGGCCCGACGGCATGCTGGTGCAGGAGGCCGAGCTGTTCGACGCCGCCGGCGCCCTGGCCGCCGCCGGGGTCGGGCCGGTGACCGTGACCCGTCCCGACTATGTGTTCGAGGCCCGCTCCGCCCCGGTGGAGCGGCTGTGCGCCCGGCTGGGGCGGTGACAGGCCTCCCCCTGCGACGGCCGGTCCCGGCGCTGCGCCGCCTCGCCCGCGTCTGGCGGGGATCGGATCTGGCCCGGGCGGACCGGCCGACCCTGGCGATCTTCGCCGCCGCCCTGCTGGTCGGCCTGGCGGCGCGGCTGTTCGTCTCCCCCGACCGGCCCCTGTGGCTGGACGAGGCCTGGACCCTGGGCGTGGCCGGCCTGCCCGACTGGAAGGCGACCGTCGCGCAGGTGTGGCTGGACGCCAATGCGCCCCTCTATCCGCTGCTGATCCATCTGTGGGCCGGGCTGGCCGGGACCTCCGACGCCGCCCTGCGGTGTCCGTCCCTGGTCTTCAGCCTGGCCGCGCCCCTGCTGGTGGCCGGCTGGCGGGTGGACGGCCTGAGGGTCGAGGAGCGGCTGGCCGTGGCCACCCTTCTGGCGGTCTGGATCGAGGGCATCCTGCAGGCCCAGGAGGCCCGGTGCTACGCCCTGCTGCTGCTGCTGGCCACGGCCCAGACCCTGGCCTTCCTGCAGCTGCTGCGCCGTCCGGACCTGGGCCGCGCGGCCCTGTGGACCGGTCTGGCCGGAGCGGTCGTCCTGACCCACTACCAGGCCGCGGCGCTGGGCCTGTGTCAGGGCCTGGCCTATCTGGCGACCCACCGGATGCGGGCGATGCGGACCTGGCCCGCCGCCCTGGCCCTGGCCCCGGCGCTGGCGGTCGGCCTGTGGCACGCCCCGCGGCTGGCCCTGTTCGCCCGGCCGGACGTGGCCTGGTATCCGCCGGTCACCTGGGACACGGTGACCGACGTCCTGCGGTATGTCACCGGCGCCGGCGCCCTCTACGCCCTGCCCGTGGCGGGCCTGGGGCTGGCCGGCTGGCGCCTCGCCCGGGGCCGGGGGGCGGCCGCCGGTCCTGCGGCGCCGTGGCTCGCGGCCCTGACCGCCGTCGCCGCCGCCGCGCTGCTGCTGAATGTCGGCGCCCTGCGGCCGAGCTTTTCCCTCCGCTATGTCACCCCCTGCGTTCCTGGAATCGCGCTGGGGCTGGCGCTCAGCGCCCGGGGCCTGGCGCCGGTGTTTCCCGGCGCGGTCACCGGGCTGATGCTGATGGCCGGGGCCCTGAGCGCCAACTGGTCCATGGACGTGGCCGGTCGGCTGCGCCACCCCTACACCTTCGAGGCCGCCAGCCGCGACCTTGCCGCCACCCGCCCGGCGCATCTGGTGTTCCTGTGGGATCACCCCGCCCAGCAGGTGGAGCAGCCCAGCCAGTACGTGATGTTCGGCGGGGCCTTCCTGCGGCGGTCGGGCTCGACAGCCGAGGTCATCCCGGTGATGGTGCGCCCTGGAGAGGACCCGAATCTCCGTCTCGTCCAGTCTGCGAGGAAGCCGGACAGCGTGATTCTGTGGCTCTATGACACCCATGTGCGGGGCACGGCCGCGGCGCGGTTTCCGCCGCGCATCCCCGCGCTGGACGCCAGCTTCGGCTGCCGGAACTATGCCAGGGGCGCCATCGGCGTCATCGCCTGCGCCCGAAGCTGGGCTGGGAAGGGCTGGGCCGGGGCGAAGACCCCGTGAGCGCCGCCCTCGCCCTCTCCATCGTCGCGCCCTGCTACAACGAAGAGGCCGGGCTGGCGGCCTTCGTCGCCCGCATGTCCGCCGCGGCGCAGGCGGCGGTCGGGGCGGACTACGAGCTGATCCTGGTGGACGACGGCTCCCGCGACCGGACGTGGAGCGTGATCCGCGGCCTTTCCGCCGACCATCCGCGGATCGTCGGCGTGCGCCTGTCGCGCAATCACGGCCACCAGCTGGCGGTGACGGCGGGCCTGTCCCGGGTCCGCGGCCGGCGGGTGATGGTGATCGACGCCGACCTGCAGGACCCGCCGGAACTGGTCGGCCCGATGATCGCCCGCCTGGACGAGGGCTATGACGTGGTGTTCGGCCGCCGGCGCCAGCGGGCGGGGGAAAGCATCTTCAAGCGCGCCACGGCGTCCCTGTTCTACCGCACCCTGGCCGCCCTGACCGAGACCGAGATCCCCCTGGACACCGGCGACTTCCGGCTGATGTCCCGGCGGATCGTCGACCGGCTGAACGCCATGCCCGAGCGGGACCGCTTCATCCGCGGCATGGTGGCCTGGCTGGGGGGGACGCAGACGGAGTTCCTGTACGACCGCGACCCGCGGCTGGCCGGGGAGACCCATTACACCCTGCGGCGGATGGTGCGGCTGGCCATCGACGGCCTGACCGGCTTTTCCACGGCGCCTCTGCGGCTGGCCATGATCCTGGCGGGCTTCGGCCTGCTGGTGGCCGGAGCGCTGCTGGTCTATGTGCTGTGGGGCTTCGTGACCCACTCGGCGACGCCGGGCTGGACCAGCCTCGCCCTGATCGTGGTGTTCTTCTCCACCGCCCAGCTGGCCTGCCTGGCGATCTTTGGCGAATATCTCGGCCGCACCTACATGCAGTCCAAGGGCCGGCCCCTGTACATGATCGACGAGATCGTCGCCGGGGACGCTTCGGAGGCCAGGGACTGATGGACGCAGCCGAGTTCGACAAGTTCGCCGAGGAATACCTCGCCACCCACACGGACAACCTGAAGATCTCCGGGGAGGCGCCGGACTACTTCGCCCGCTACAAGCTCGAGGAGCTGCGCCGCGTCTGGACCCGCCAGGGTCTGGCTGAGCCCGCCGCCGTGCTGGATTTCGGCTGCGGCATCGGGGCCAGCCTGCCGCACCTGCGCGCGGCCTTTCCCGCAGCGGCCCTCAGCGCCCTGGACGTCAGCCAGAAGAGCCTCGACATCGCCGCCGCCCGGTTTCCGGGGCTGGCGGAGCTGGTCCGCTATGACGGCGCCGCGATCCCGCTGCCGGACGCCAGCCAGGACCTGATCTTCTCCGCCTGCGTCTTCCACCATATCGACGCCGCCGAGCATGTGCGCCTGTTCGGCGAGCTGCGCCGCCTGCTGCGGCCCGACGGCCGGCTGGTGATCTTCGAGCACAACCCGGTCAATCCGGTGACCCGCTACATCGTCGCCACCTGCCCCTTCGACGAGAATGCGGTGCTGATCCCGGGGCCGACCCTGGCCCAGCGGCAGAGAGCCGCCGGCTTCGCCCGGATCGAGACCCGCTACACCGGCTTCTTCCCGGGGCCCCTCAGGGCGCTGCGGCCGATGGAGCCCTGGCTCAGCGCCCTGCCCGTCGGCGCGCAGTACTACACCCTGGCCCGAGCCTGAGCCGGACATGGACCGGACCGCGCTGCTCGGCCCGCTGGTCCGCTATGGCCTGGTGGGGCTGCTGAACACCGGGGTCGGCCTGGCGGTGATCCTCGGCGCGGAGTTCGGCCTGCATGCCCAGCCCCTGGCCGCCAACGCCCTGGGCTACGCCGCAGGCTTTGCGGTGGGCTTCGTGCTGAACCGCAGCTTCGTGTTCCGCTCAGAGGCCCGGGTGGGGGTGGCGGGACCGCGGTATTTCGTCGCCGTGGCCGCCTGCTACGGGCTGAATCTGATGGTGCTGCAGGGGTTGCGCTGGGCGCTGCCGCCTACGGACCTGGCCCGGGCCGTAGCCCAGCTGTGCGCCATGGGGGCCTATACGGTCAGCCTGTTCGCCCTGTCCCGCTACTGGGTCTTCGCCGGCGCCGCGAGCTCCCCCGGCGCGCGCAGCCGGTAGATCACCACCGGGGCCTTCAGGGAGGTCAGGGGCGCCAGCCAGGCTGGCGGGGCCCCCCGGTCCAGGCGGATCTGCAGGGCGTCCGCCGGCAACCCGGCGCGGTCGGCGTTGCCATGGTGCACCGGGCATTCCAGCACGTAGGTCACCCCCAGCTTGCGCGCCTGGGCGTAGGCCGCGTCCCCCCGGGCGGACAGCACGCTGCGCGCGGCCATGATCCCCCAGCTCAGCCGGTGATAGGGACCGGACAGGCTGGCGGAGGGGGTGTGCGCCAGCACGAAGGGTCCGAGGTCGATCTCGCTCACCGTCAGGCCCGCCGGCGCCCGGGCCAGGGCGGCGTAGGAGGAGGCGTTGAGGCAGTAGTCCCGAGGCCGGGCGGGGGGCTTCGCCCGGGCCGGCGTCCGCGATCCGGCGGCCGCGGGGCGGGGCGGCGCCTTGGCGGTCTGCAGGGCCGTCACCTGGTTGGCGGCGACCTGGGCGACGGCGCCCCAGCCGTCGGGGGTGAGCAAGGCGGCCGCGGCCAGGGCGGCCAGGGCGCTCAGCGCCGCCTCGTAGCGCGTCGCCAGCAGGGCGGCGGCGGCGGCGATGGGGGCGATCTCGAACCACAGGGCATAGGCGGTCATCCGCGCCGCCAGCCCGCCGACGACGAGACCCAGGGCGAAGACCAGGGCGGTGACCCACCAGGCGCGGTCGGCCAGGCGCCCCGGCTGCCACAGCAGGCCCAGGGTGGCGACGACTCCCGCCACCGCTGCGCCCGCCAGATTGATCGCCCGGGACGGGTCGCGGCCGTACAACACCGGCCAGTTGGCCACCTCGGTCACGTGGTCCAGCCAGATCGCCCGGATGCGCGGGTCCACATCGGCGAAGGGGCCGCGCAGGCAGTGGGGGTCGAGGCCCAGATAGGTCCCCACCCCCGCGACGCCGGCGAGGCCGACGGCCAGGGCCCGGAAACGGGAGTCCCGGGTGCGGCTCAAAAGCATCCCCGGCAGCAGCACGGCGGCCCCCGCCACGACGCCGGCGACCAGGTTGAGGCCGATGGCGTCGCAGACGGAGACCAGCCAGCGGTCCGGCGGCGTCTGGATCGCCTGGGCGATGACGGTGGCGGCGGCCAGGGCGACGATGTAGTCGCGGACGAACCGCCGCGCCGCGGGATCGACGACGAAGCGCAGGGCGATGGCGGCGGCGATCAGGGCCTGGAAGAACAGGGCCTCCAGCCCGATGGCCAGGCCCACGCCGCCGGCGATCCCGGCGGTGACGGCCCAGGCCCGGCGGTGGCTGGGCTGCAGGGCGCCGGCCAGGGCGACGAGGGTCAGGGCGATCTGGGCGTTGTGGTGGTCCACCCGTCCGGAATGGAACTGCGACGAATAGAGCGACACGTTGCCCATCAGCAGCGCCGTGGCGGCGATCACCGCAGCCTGGGCCCGGTCATGGCGGCCGGTGGACACGGCCAGGGTGCGGGCGCAGACCAGGCTCGCCCAGGCGGCGGGGATGATCCACAGCATCGGCCAGGTCACCCGGGTGGCGTATTCCGCGTCGGCCGGGGACAGGACCCACCGGAACAGCAGGGTCAGGCCCGCCAGCCCCCCGTCCAGCAGCCGCGACCAGTGCATGTAGACGCCGACCGGAGGTTGCAGCCGCAGCCAGTGCTGGTCCCACCAGCCGCGGCCGGCCAGCAGCTCGCGCACCATTACCAGCCGGGTGGCGTCGTCGGTGTCCCCCAGCGCCGCGTGCATCCATCGGGCATTGTCGGAATAGGAGATGACGCTCGAGACCACCGCCACCAGCACGGCCAGCCACCCCAGTCGCGCGGGCGTCGTCAGGTCCGGAAGTCTGCGGGGAAATGGGATCAACAGGGAGGCGCCCGAGGGTTCGAAGAACCCCCGTTGCGTAGACCGGGGGTTGTTTCCGGAGGATTAAGGACCTGTGGACGCGGCCAGTCGCGCGACCAGGGCGGTGGTGGAGGGGTCGTGGACGCTCCGGGGTCCGCCGTCCAGCTCCCCCAGCAGGCGCACGGCCAGGGTCTTGCCCAGCTCCACCCCCCACTGGTCGAAGCTGTTGATCCCCCAGATCACCCCCTCGACGAAGGTCTTGTGTTCGTAGAGGGCCAGCAGGGCGCCCAAGTTTTCCGGGGAGAGGATATCCCCCAGGATCAGGCTGGTGGGGCGGTCGCCGGGGAAGGTGCGCTGGGGCGCCAGGATGTCGATCTCCGCCGGCGACAGGCCCTTGCCGGCCAGCTCGGCGCGGACATCGGCCTCGCTGCGGCCGATCATCAGGGCCTCGGCCTGGGCGAGCAGGTTGGCGGTGAGCTTGACGTGCATGTCCGCCGGGCCCTCGTCGGTGCGGGCGAAGCCGACCAGGTCCACCGGGATCACGTCCGCCCCCTGGTGCAGCAGCTGGAAGAAGGCGTGCTGCCCGTTGGTGCCGGCGTCGCCGAACACCACCGTGGCGGTGGCGTGGGTCACGGGCGCGCCGTCCGTGCGGGTGCGCTTGCCGTTGGACTCCATCTCCAGCTGCTGCAGGAAGGCGGGCAGCAGCCTCAGGCGCTGGGCGTAGGGGACCACGGCCCGGGCGCCGCGGCCCAGCCCGTTGCGGTTGTAGAGATGGGCGCCGGCCAGCAGCACCGGGGCGTTGGCCTCCAGCGGCGCCTCGACGAAGTGCCGGTCCATGGCCGCCGCCCCGTCGAGGAACCGCTGGAACCGGTCATAGCCCAGGGCGATGGCGCAGGACAGGCCCACGGCCGACCAGATGGAGAAGCGACCCCCCACCCAGTCCCAGAAGGCGAACACCCGGTCGGCGTCGACGCCGAAGGCCACGGCCTTGTCCGGCGCTGCGGACACGGCGGCGAAGTGGCGCCGGGCGCCGGCCTCCCCCAGGCTCGCCCGCAGCCAGTCCCGGGCGACCTCGGCGTTGGCCAGGGTCTCCAGGGTGGTGAAGGTCTTGGACACGGCGATCACCAGGGTGGTCTCCGGGTCGAGGCCGGTGAGGGCCTGGACGATCTCCGCCCCGTCCACATTGGCGGCGAAGCGCAGGTCGAGGGTCGGGGCCAGGGGCTTCAGCGCCTCCCAGACCAGCCGGGGGCCGAGGTCGGAGCCGCCGATGCCGATGTGCAGGATCGCCTTGAACGGCTGACCCGTGGCGCCGCGGATGTCGCCGGCGCGGATCCCGTCGGCCAGGGCCTTCATCCGCCCGCGGCCGGCCTCGATCTCCGCGCTGACCGGGACCCCGTCGGCGAAGAAGGCGGCGCCGTCCGGCGCGCGCAGGGCCGGGTGCAGCACCGCCCGGCCTTCCGAGCGGTTGACAACCGCCCCGGCGAACAGCTTGTCCCGGGCGGTCTCCACCCCCGCCGCGCGGGCAAGCGCCAGAACCGCGTCCAGCCCGTCCCGCGACCAGCTCTGCTTGGAGAGGTCCAGGGTCAGGCCGGCGGCGTCCACCGTCAGGCGCGTCAGCCGGTCGGGCTCCGCGGCGAACAGGTCGACGATGGACGTGGGGCGAGACCGGGCGACCGCCTGGTCAAGACGCTCCCAGGCGGCGGCGATCGGATCCAGGGTCATGCCGGGGTCAGGCGCTGACGCCGGTTTCCGTCAGCCATTCCAGGATCTTGGCCTTGGGCATGGCCCCGACCTTCATGGACGACATCTGGCCGTCCTTGAACAGCATCATGGTGGGGATGCCGCGGACGCCGTAGCGGCCGGGGGTGGAGGGGCTGTCCTCGATGTTCAGCTTGGCGATGGTGACCCGGCCGGACAGCTCCTCGGCGATCTGGTCGAGGACCGGGGCGATCTGCTTGCAGGGGCCGCACCACTCCGCCCAGAAGTCCACCAGAACCGGCCCGCCGGCCTTCAGCACGTCGCGTTCAAACGTCTCGTCGGTCACCTTGAGGGTGCTCATGCTACGCTCCTTTGGGGGCGGACCTTC
>CAINOV010000197.1 GCA_903851655.1 uncultured Caulobacterales bacterium | reverse complement strand
AGCCCGCCGATGGTGGTCGGGATGAGGCAGATGAACAGGGCGCCCAGCACCATGGGGTCCAGCTTCACGCCGGAATAGCCGCCCAGGCCCAGCAGGGTCACCACCGCCACCAGGAAGATCAGGGTCAGACCCGCCAGCAGCACGGCCAGGGCGATCTCGTTGGGCGTCTTGCGGCGGTTGGCGCCTTCGACCATGGCGATCATGCGGTCCAGGAAGCTGTCCCCCTGGCCGGCCGTGACCCGGACCTTGATCCAGTCGGAGACCACCGTCGTGCCGCCGGTCACCGCCGAGCGGTCACCGCCGGACTCCCGGATCACCGGCGCGCTCTCCCCGGTGATGGCGGCCTCGTTCACCGAGGCGACGCCCTCGATGATCTCGCCGTCGGCGGGGATCATGTCGCCGATCTCGATCAGCACCACGTCCCCCACCACCAGCTTGTGCGACGGGGTCGGCGTGGCGTCGCGGGTGGCCGGATTGGCCAGCAGCTTGGCCATGGTCGTCACCCGGGCCGAGCGCAGGCTGTCGGCGGCGGCCTTGCCGCGGCCCTCGGCGATGCTCTCGGCGAAGTTGGCGAACAGGACCGTGGCCCACAGCCAGGCCGCGATCTGGACGGCGAAGCCCGGATCCGCATTGTGGATCACCGCGTCGATGGTCGAGACGGTGGCGAGGGCGGCCACCACCTCGGTGGCCAGGATGACCGGGTTGCCCACCAGCTTGCGCGGGTCGAGCTTGACCAGGGAGTCGGCGGCGGCGCGGGCGATCAGACGCCCCTGCGAGCCTTCGTTGGCGATGGCGGAAGCCATGGAATCAGCTGTCCTTCTTCAATCAGTGCGAGGTCAGGGCGAGCAGCTGGAAGTGCTCGACGATCGGACCGAGGGCGAGGGCCGGGAAATACTGCAGGCCGCCGAGGATCAGGATCACGCCGATCACCAGACCGATGAACAGCGGGCCATGGGTCGGCAGGGTCCCGGCGGAGGGCTCGAGCTTGGGCTTGACCACCAGGGCGCCGGCGATGGCCATGACCGGGACGATGTAGCCGAACCGGCCGAGCGCCATGGCCACGGCGAGGGTGGTGTTCCAGTAGGGCGAATTGGCCGACAGTCCGCCAAAGGCCGAGCCGTTGTTCCCCGCCGCCGACGAGTAGGCGTAGAGGAACTCCGTCAGCCCGTGGGGCCCGGAGGCCGACACTGCCTTCAGGGCGAAGGGCAGGGCCGCGGCGGCCGCGGAGAAGCCCAGGATCGCCGCCGTCAGGATCAGGGTCGCCAGCATGGCGAACTTGATCTCCCGCGCCTCGATCTTCTTGCCGAGATATTCCGGGGTCCGTCCGACCATCAGCCCGGCCACGAACACGGCCAGCACCGCCATGACGATCATGCCGTAGAGGCCGGAGCCGACGCCGCCGGGCAGCATCTCGCCCAGCTGGATCAGGAACACGGCGATCCCGCCGCCGAGGGGGGAGAAGCTCTCGTGCCAGCCATTGATGGCCCCGCAGGAGGCGCCGGTGGTCATGGCGGCGAACACGGCGGTGGAGGCGGCGCCGAAGCGGGTCTCCTTGCCCTCCATGTTGGCGGCGGCGACCACATGGGAGGCGGTCATGGCCGGCATGGGTTGCGTCTCGGCGATGTAGATCCCGCCGGCGGCGGCGCCCACCATCAGGGTCATGACGATGACCAGGGCCCGCGCCTCCTTCGCCACGCCCGCGACCCGGCCGAAGGCCACCACGCAGGCGAAGCCCAGGGTGTTCATGGCCACTTCCTCGATCAGGTTGCTGAACGAGGAGGGGTTCTCGAACGGGTGCGCCGAGTTGGCGTTGAAGAAGCCGCCGCCATTGGTGCCGAACATCTTGATGGCTTCCTGGCTGGCGATGGGGCCCAGCGCGATGGACTGCTTGGCGCCCTCCACCGTGGTGGCGTCCACATGCGCCAGCAGGCTCTGCGGCACGCCCAGCGCCGCCAGGATGAAGGCGATCAGGATCGAGGCGGGCAGCAGCACATAGAGGGTGATCCGCGTCACGTCGGCCCAGAAGTTGCCGACGCTCTCCCCCCGGTGGGCGGCGAAGGCCCGGGCGAGGGCGGCGGCGATGGCGATGCCGGTGGCGGCGGACAGGAAGTTGTGCACCGCCAGGCCCGCCATCTGCGAGAAGTGGCTGGCCGCGCTCTCCCCCGAATAGGACTGCCAGTTGGTGTTGGTGAGGAAGCTGATGGCCGTGTTGAACGACAGGTCCGGCGACATGCCGGGAAAGCCCTGCGGGTTCAGCGGCAGCAGGTTCTGCAGGCGCAGGATGGCGTAGAGCGACGCGAACCCGGCCACGCTGAACGCGAGGATCGAAAGGGTGTAGGCGACCCAGGTCTGCCCCTTGCGCGGATCCACCCCGGACAGGCCGTAGAAGATCCGCTCGACGGGCCGCAGCACCGGATCGAGCCAGGTCGACTGGTTCTGCCAGACACGCGCCATGTAGATGCCGATGGGCCAGCCAAGGCCCACGGCGAGGCCGATCGTCACGACGATCTCGGCCCACCCCTGAATGTTCATGGATTGGATCCTGCTAGAAGTCTTCGGGGCGCAGCAGCGCCACCAGCATGTAGATGGCGACGGCGGCTGTCGCTGCGATGTAGAGACCGATGACGATCATGTCAGATGCGCCTCAGTAAAACTGTGTAGAGGGCGAACAGGGCAAAGATGCCGACGCCCCCGACGATGAATACGAAATCCATCTGATGGCTCCAGGTTCCGACTGAAGCGGGTGTAATACGGATCTACATAAAGGGTCGAAGCGTATTGCGATGACGCCGCATAAAGGAGAAATAAACGCCAGACGCCGTCCCGCCGTCGTCGCCGAACCGCTGCGAGACACGGGACCCGCCGCGCGGCGGCGCGGCGACGGCGCAGGCCAGGTCGGGGACGAACCGCAGCAGCAGCCCGGCTGCGCCTACGGCGCCGGCCAGGGCGTCCAGCTCCCGCGACAGGGGCGGATGGATCTGGCCAAGGGCCGCCAGCGCCGGAACCAGCGCGACGCCCAGGGCGACCCCCGCCGCCCGCGCCGAAGGCCGTCGGGCCGTCACGACCAGCTGCTCTGGATGAACGGACCAGGCATGGGGGTCGAGCCCACCACCGCGGTCGACTGGTACAGGCTGGCGAACGACAGGGCCGGCTTGGCCGGACCGGACCGGATCACGGCCTCGCCCCCGAGGTCGTGGGCGACCAGCACGTCCTGCGACAGGTCGAAGACGGTGGAGGCGATCCGATAGCCCAGGGCGCTCAGGCAGGACTGCACGACACAGTCGTCGTCGAGGGCCTCCAGGCGCAGGACCAGCCGCCCCGCCGGCTTCAGCAGATGCATGTTGGCGCACAGGAGGGTCCCCACCGCATCGCCGGGGGTGGGCGCGGCGACCGCCACCAGATCGGCGATCCGGTGCGGGCCGGAGGGACCGGTCCGTTCGAAATAGGCGCCGGCGCATTGGCCCTGCCGGGCGAAGGCCGTGGCCAGGGCGTGACCGCCGGCCCCGACGCAGGCCACGATATCGCGGGTTCGCGCCCGGCTGAAGCCGACAATCCGGGCGAGGTCCGCCCCGTCCACCGGACGATCTTCCCGCAAGCCGAACATGTTCTGACCCTCACGCGTCGGGCGTGACCGGACGTCACGCCGTCATCTGGGACGATGTGATAGGCGCTTTGTCAGTAAGGGTTCCATATGCGTTTCAGGCCCTTGGCATAAAGGAAAAATGTCCCGGGGCCCCCGGGCCGGATCCCGCGGCCCGCGGCGGCCCGCCTTGACTCCGGTCGGCGCCCGGTTCCCTATTCCGTAACGGCACCCGCTCGGGCGCGCCGTTTCCAGGAGACCAGATGAGCCAGACGCCCTGGACGGATTGGGTCGGACGCACCGAAATCCGCGTCGACAGGGTCTCCGCCACCCCTGTCCGGGCGATGGAGGCCACGCTGGGCCGTCCGCCCGCGGACCTTCGCCCGGGGGACGCCTGTCCGCCCCTGTGGACCTGGCTGTTCTTCCTGCCCCTGGCCCCGATGGGGGAGGTGGGCCCCGACGGTCACCCGAAACGCGGCGGCTTTCTTCCGCCCATCACCCTGCCCCGGCGGATGTGGGCGGGCAGCCGCTGCGCGTTCCACGGCGGGCTCCGGATCGGGGACGAGATCACCCGGACCTCCACCATCCTCAAGGTCGCGGAAAAGGCCGGCGCCGCCGGGACCCTGATCTTCGTCACCGTCCAGCACGAGATCACCGTGGACGGCCGCCCGGCGATGAGCGAGGAGCAGGACCTGGTCTACATGGACATCCCAGACCAGTGGCGTCCCCCCGCGCCGACCCCCCTGCCCGCCTGCGCCTGGCGCGAGGCCGTTGCGGTGGACCCGGTGTTCCTGTTCCGCTTCTCCGCCCTGACCTTCAACGGGCACCGGATCCATTACGACCGGCCCTATGCGACGGAGGTCGAGCACTATCCCGGCCTGGTGATCCACGGACCGGCCCAGGCCATCCTCCTGTTCGACGCCGCCCAGCGACGCCATCCCGACCGGCGCCCCGCCCGGTTCAGCTTCCGCGGCGTCCGCCCCCTGTTCGACTTCGACACGGTCACCCTCAACGGCGCCCCGCGGGAGGACGGCGGGCTCGACCTGTTCACCGCCAATGGCGACGACGCCATCGGGATGCAGGCCGCCCTGCACTGGGCCGAATGAGCGGGGCGGGGGCCCAGCGGATCGCCCGGGCGGTCCTGATCGTCCCGGCGTCCAGCCCGGCCATGATCGCCAAGGCCGCCGCCAGCGACGCGGACGAGGTCTGCATCGACCTGGAAGACGCCGTGGCGCCGGACCACAAGGCCGCCGCCCGCGGCCATGTGGTCGAGGCCCTGCGGTCCCTGGATTTCGGCGGCAAGACCCGGGCGGTGCGGATCAACGGCGTCGACACGCCCTACGCCTATCGGGACGTGATCGAGGTGGTCGAGGCCGCGGGCGCCGCCCTCGACACCCTGGTGGTGCCCAAGGTGTCCGGCGCCGACGAGCTGCGCTTCGTGGACCTGCTGCTCCGCCAGATCGAGGACGCCGCGGCCCTGCCCCGCCCCATCGGCCTCGAGGCCCTGGTGGAGACGGCGGCCGGGGTGCTGAACATCGCCGCGGTCGCCGCCGCCACGCCGCGGCTGGAGGCGCTGATCTTCGGCTCCGGCGACTTCGCCGCCTCCATGCAGATGCCGCTGGAGACCATCGGCGGGGTCGACGCCCATGACGCCCTCTATCCGGGCCATCGCTGGCACCACGCCATGCAGTCCATCGTCACCGCCGCCCGGGCCCGGGGCTTGCGCGCCGTCGACGGCCCCTATGCGGCGTTCAAGGACGCCGACGGGCTGGACCGGGCCTGCGCCATGGGCCGGGCCCTGGGCTTCGACGGCAAGTGGTGCATCCACCCCGCTCAGGTCGCGGCCGTCAACGCCGCCTATTCCCCCTCCCCCGCCGAGATCGGCTGGGCCCGGGAGGTGACCGCCGCCTATGACCAGGCCCTGGCCGCGGGCCGCGGCGCGGTCAGCGTCGGCGGCAAGATGATCGACGAGGCCAGCCTGCGCGCCTGCCGCCAGATCCTGGGTCGCGCCCGGAGGGCCCGCCTGATCGACTGAGACCGACGCGACACGAGACAGCACAAGACAACAAAAAGGGGGAGGAACGGCATGGTCAAGATTCTCGAGGGCCTTCGCATCGTCGAGGGGGCCGCCTTCGTCGCCGCCCCGCTGGCGGGGATGACCCTGGCCCAGATGGGCGCCGACGTGATCCGCTTCGACCGCATCCGCGGCGGCCTGGACAACGACCGATGGCCCGTCACCGACAAGGGACGCAGCCTGTTCTGGGCCGGTCTGAACAAGGGCAAGCGCAGCCTCGCCGTGGACATGACCACCCCTCAGGGACAGGAGATCGTGACCCGGCTGATCTGCGCCCCGGGGCCACAGGCGGGCATCTATCTCACCAATCTGCGGGTGCGGGGCTGGATGGACTACGACGCCCTGCGCCAGCACCGGGAGGACCTGATCATGATGTCCATCAAGGGGGACCGGGCCGGCGGACCGCAGGTGGACTATACGGTCAATCCCGCCATCGGCTTTCCCAGCGCCACCGGGCCGGAGGGCTCCACCGAACCGGTGGGCCACGTGCTGCCGGCCTGGGACTGCATCACCGGCCAGCAGGCGGCCCTGGGCATCCTGGCGGCGGAGCGGCACCGCAGCCGCACCGGCAAGGGGCAGCTGGTGGAGCTGGCGCTGAAGGACATGGCGCTGGCCATGCTGGGCAATCTCGGCATCATCGGCGAGGTGACGGTGAACGGGTACGACCGGCCGAAGATGGGCAACTCCCTCTACGGCGCCTACGCCCAGGACTTCGTCTGCGCCGACGGGGCCCGGGTGATCGTGGTGGGGCTGACCCAGCGCCAATGGGCCAATATCCAGCGGGCCACCGACACCCAGGCGGCCATGGACGCCCTGGCCGCGCGGCTGGGCGCCGATCTGGAGCTGGAGGGGGAGCGCTTCCGGCACCGGGCGGAGATCACGGCGGTGCTGAAGCCCTTCTTCGCCGCCCGCGGCGTGGCGGACTTCGCCGCCAGCTTCGACCGGATCGGCGTCACCTGGTCGAAATACCGCAGCTTCGCCCAGGTGGTGGCCGAGGACCCCGACTGCTCCGCCGACAACCCCATGTTCTCCCTGCTGGAGCACCCGGGCATCGGCGCCTATCTGACGCCGGGCAACCCCATCGCCTTTTCCGGCGTGGACCGCATCCCGCCGCAGCGGGCGCCCAGCCTCGGGGAGAACACCGACGAGATCCTGGCGGAGCTGGGCTATTCCGACCGGGAGGTGGGCGCCTTCCACGACGCCCACATCGTGGCGGGCGGGGCGCCGGGCGCCTAGTCCAGCACCAGCCGCGGGAAATAGAAGGACACCAGCCAGTTGGGCAGGTCGACGATCTCGCTGATGCGCAGGTCGCCGCAGACCGAACACAGCATGTAGGCGTCCACCGGCGAAAGGCCGTGCCGCGCGGCCAGCAGGTCGACCATCCGGCTGACCGCCTCCCGCGCGCCGGTCATCAGGTCCGGCCCGATCCCGGTGGTGACCTCATAGCCCTTCTCGTCCAGGTGCCGGGTCACCGGCCCGGGCGTGGTGAAGCGCGGGCCGGTCAGCCGGGCGTCCTTGATCAGGTCCAGGGTCAGGGTGACGGACATGGGGCTCTCGATGGCCGTGCCGCAGATCTCCCCATCCCCCTGGGCGGCGTGGGTGTCGCCGATGGAGAACAGGCCCCCCGCCACCTCCACCGGCAGATAGAGGGTCGCCCCCGCCGACAGGTCGCGGATGTCCAGGTTGCCCCCCACCCGCCGCGGCGGCACCACGGAATGGACGCCCGGCGCCGCCAGGGCCAGCCCGATGGTGCCGGCGAAGGGCTTGAGCGGCACCCGGCCCAGGGGCGAAAAGGCCGCCGGCGTCATCCGCACCTTGTCATAGGACCATAGATGCAGGGCCGGATCCGGAAACTGGTCGGTCAGCAGCCCGAACCCCGGAAACACCGCCGTCCAGCCGAAGCCCGACGGGTCGAAGCTGTCCAGGGTGATCTTCACCGCGTCCCCCGGCTCGGCGCCGTCGATGAACACGGGCCCCGTGACCGGATTGGTTCGGCTGAAGTCGAAGCGGGCCACGTCGGCGACGGTGCTGGCGGCGGTGAGCTGGCCGCCCGACGCATCCTGGCAGTCGAAGGACAGGGTCTCCCCCGGGGCGGCGGTCAGCGCCGGGGCCAGGGCGTTGTCCCACCCCACATGGCAGTGGTGGGCGTGGATCGTGTGACGGGGCTTGGCGGACATGGGTCGGGTCCCTGCTGAACGGATGCGACGGAGACGGCTCTAGTGCGTGAAGACGCTCTTGGGCAGGGCCATGTGCACGCCCTTGTTGCGGTCCACCACCTCGGTGATGTGCAGGTCCCCGGCGACGCTGGCCAGCATGTAGGCGTCGTCCTTGCTCAGCCCCTTTTCCGCCGCCAGGAAGTCCACCATCTCCCGCACGGCCCGGTGGGCGGCGATGCTGAGATCGTCGTCGAAGCCCATGCTGATATAGTCCGTCGGCGTCTCCGCCCGGGGATATTTCACGTGCAGGTCCTTGCGCACGATGAACTGGAAGGTCCCGACGAGGGAGGTTTCCAGGGCGGTGACGTCCACCTCCCCATCCCCCTGTCCGGCATGGCCGTCGCCCACCTGGAACAGCGCCCCGGGGGCGTTCACCGGGAGATAGAGGGTGGTCCCGGCCACCAGGGCCTTGTCGTCCATGTTGCCGCCCAGCACGGCCGGCGGCGTGCTGTCATACCGGCCATAGGCGGGGGGCGGCGCCACGCCCATGCTGCCGAAGAACGGATGCAGCGGGATCGTCACTCCGGGGGCGAAGCGGGCGGTCATGGACGCCCGGTCCAGGGGGATGATCTTCATCCGGGCGTAGGGGAAATCCTCGGTCAAGAGGCCGAGGCCGTAGCGGAAGCCGTTATAGGCGTAAGGAATGGCCAGATCGATCTTCAGGATGCGGATCTCCAGCGTGTCGCCGGGTTCGGCGCCCTCCACATAGATCGGGCCGGTCAGCACGTGGCCCCCCGGGCCGCGGTCGGTGGCGTGGGCGAACACCTCCCGCAGGGCGTCCTCCACATCCCCCGGCGCGACGCCGGCCCGCTCCAGCGCGGTGGGACTGCTGGTCAGCAGGGTGTGCACGACCACCGTGTCGCCGGACTTCACCCGCAGGACCGGCTTGGCCTCCGCGTCATAATGCCCCCAGGCCACGGTGCTGGACGAGGCGGGAAGGTCGAAGGTCGAGGCGGACGCCGCCGCGCCCGCGGTCATCAGGACGAGGAGGCCCGCCATCCCGCCGACAAAGGTCTTCATGGTCACGCACCCCGCTCGCCCTGACACTGTCTGGCATCATGATGAAATCTTTCCGACCCGGCCTGCAAGCCGTGGTTGCCGTATTTCGCGACGCGCGAGACAATCCCGGCGGCGCGTGCAAAAAACCTGGGCGCCCTGTCCGCCTCGACCCGGTCTGGCGCGGCCGTCGGTCGCCGCGGGTCGCAATCGATCCCGCGGTTGAAAGGTTCGCAGAGCCGGCGCAGGACGGCTAAAAGAGGCATATTTTGCCTCGAACCAGCGACGGCCGGTTCCGCTTCGCCAGGGCAGGGCGCCGTGGCGGACGCGCGGACGCCGACACCGGCCACACCCTGTCCCAAAGGTCATGTTGACAATTTAGCAACGGGGCAAACGGCACAACCGCCTGATCGTCATGATGTTTTCTGGACTGACGCGAATATGATGCGCAGATGTCACACATCACTGTCACATGACCGAATGTTCACACTTGGTTGAATTTGCAACTTGATGAGGTGCGTTTTCCGCCCCAATCATTCCCCCAATCGCGGTGGTCGCGTCTCAGTATGAGGGGTTTTCATGCCTGATATTAAACGGTTAGCATTCATTTCCACCTCTTTGGTGGGCGCCCTGGCCTTCCTGCCGCAGATGGCGGCGGCGGCGGACAAGGCGACCGACGCGACGGACGTGCAGGAAGTGGTGGTCACCGGCTCGCGCATCGCCCGGCCGAACCTCGACCAGCCGACGCCCGT
>CAINOV010000196.1 GCA_903851655.1 uncultured Caulobacterales bacterium | reverse complement strand
CCAGCGACTGCGGCCTGTCCCTCTCGCCCACCTGCACCTTCGAGACGGCGCCGGAACTCGACCTGATCTGCGTTCCCGGGGGCATGGGGGTCGATTCGGTGATCGCGGAGTCCGAATCGCTGGGCTATGTCCGCCGCGCGGGGGAGGGGGCGGCCTATGTGACGTCCGTCTGCACCGGCTCCCTGATCCTGGGCGCCGCGGGGCTGCTGGCGGGCTATCAGGCGGCGTGCCACTGGGCGTGGCGGGACCTGCTGCCCTTGTTCGGCGCGTCCCCTTGCGAGGATCGGGTGGTGGTCGACCGCAACCGCATCACCGGCGGCGGGGTGACGGCCGGGATCGATTTCGCCTTTCATGTGGTCGAGGCGGTCCGCGGCCTGGCGGAGGCCGAGATGATCCGCCTGGCCCTGGAATACGACCCCCAGCCCATCGGCCTGGGCGGCACGCCGTCCACCGCCCGCTCGACGGTGCTGCAGGCGGTCCGGCGGCGGTATGACGCCGCGGGCCTCGGCGCCCGCCGCGAGGCCATCAGCCGGCTTGCCGCATCCCTCGGCGTCGCAGGCGGCGAGCCGCATTTTCCCAAGATCGGCCTTTGATGCGAGGTCGTCCTTGGGCTACAAGCCCTCACGAGTCCGCTGACAGAGGGCGTGATGAACGCATTCCTACTTCAATATCTGCCGATCCTGGTGTTCCTGGCCGTGGCCGTGGTGCTGGGGGCCGTCTTCATCCTCGGCGCCTGGGGGCTCGCGCCCAAGCATCCGGATCCGGAAAAGATCTCCGCCTATGAATGCGGCTTCAACGCCTTCGAGGACGCGCGGATGAAGTTCGACGTGCGCTTCTATCTGGTGGCGATCCTGTTCATCATCTTCGACCTGGAGGTCGCGTTCCTGTTCCCGTGGGCGGTCAGCCTGATGAAGCTGCCGCACGCCTCGGGGCTGTTCGCCTTCTGGTCCATGCTGGGCTTCCTGGGCGTGCTGACCGTCGGCTTCATCTACGAATGGAAGAAGGGAGCCCTGGAATGGGAGTGAACCCCGGAGAGACCTCCCTGACGGGCCCGACGGGCGCCGCATCCTCCCTGATCGTCCCCGCCGGCGCCGGCGCCCGCGCGAGCGTCGAGGGCTATGATCCCAAGCTGCACGATCCCTATTTCGACAAGCTGAACGGCGTGCTCGCCGACCGCGGCTATGTGGTCGCCGCCCTCGAGGACGTGGTCACCTGGGCCCGCACCGGGTCGCTGATGTGGATGACCTTTGGGCTCGCCTGCTGCGCGGTGGAGATGATGCAGGCCTCCATGCCCCGCTATGACCTGGAGCGGTTCGGCTTCGCCCCCCGCGCCAGCCCGCGGCAGTCCGATGTGATGATCGTCGCCGGCACGTTAACCAACAAGATGGCGCCGGCCCTGCGCAAGGTGTACGATCAGATGCCGGAGCCGCGCTACGTCATCTCGATGGGCAGCTGCGCCAATGGCGGGGGGTACTACCACTACAGCTATTCGGTCGTGCGCGGCTGTGACCGGATCGTTCCGGTGGATGTCTATGTCCCGGGCTGCCCGCCGACGGCGGAGGCCCTGGTCTATGGCGTGCTGCAGCTTCAGAAGAAGATCCGCCGCACCGGCACGGTCGAGCGCTAGGGAGTTCAAGGACCATGTCCAGCCAAGCCCTGGAAGACCTCGGTCAGGCGATCGTCGCCCAGACGGGCGGTCGCGCCCAGTCCTTCGTCGTCGCCCATGAGGAGCTGACGGTCCTCTCCACCATCGATCATGTGGTGGAGCTGCTGCGGCTGCTGCGGGACGATCCGGCGTTTCGCTTCACCCAGCTGACGGACCTGTGCGGCGTGGACTATCCCGAGCGCCCGCTGCGCTTCGACGTG
>CAINOV010000195.1 GCA_903851655.1 uncultured Caulobacterales bacterium | reverse complement strand
GAGCACGGGCATCTGCATGTCCATGAGGATCAGGTCGAACCGGCCCGTCTCCCAGGCCGCCACGGCGTCGGCGCCGTTCTCGACGATGGTCAGGTCCACGCCGTACGGCTCCAGCACGATCTCCACCACCTTCTGATTGGTGGGGTGGTCCTCCGCCAGCAGGACGCGCAGGCCTTCGGGCAGGAACAGGTCGCCCTCGCCGTCGGTCTGGTCCGCCGGCGCCTCTGCGGCGATCAGCGGCAGGCGGACCTCGAACACGCTGCCGAAACCCGGACGCGACCGGACATCGACGACGCCGTTCATCAGCTCGACCAGGGCGCCGACGATGGTGAGGCCGAGGCCCGTGCCGCCATAGCGTCGGGTGATGCTGGAATCCAGCTGCTCGAAGCGGTCGAACAGGCGGGCCCGCTCGGTCTCGTCAAAGCCGGCCCCTGTGTCCTGCACGCGCATCACCAGGGTCGCCTCCGAGGACGGCCCGACATGGACCTCCAGCCGGACAGTCACCCGGCCGACATCGGTGAACTTCACCGCGTTGGACAGGAGGTTGCTGAGGATCTGATTGATCCGCAGGGCGTCGCCCTCGAGATAGCGGCTGACGTCGCCCTCCAGCTCGACCACGAAGTCCAGGCCCTTCTCCTCGGCCCGGATCGCCATCAGGTCCACCGTGGGTTTCAGCGCTCGGAGCACGGAGAACGGGGACAGGTGCAGGGCGAGCTTGCCCGCCTCCACCTTGGACCAGTCGAGGATGTCCGCCAGCAGCAGGTTGAGGGACCGGGCGGAGTCCTCGATCAGCGCCACCATCTCGTGCTGGCGGGCGTCCAGCGACGACAGGCGCAGGGCGCCGGCGACGCCCAGGATGCCGTTGAGCGGGGTCCGCAATTCGTGGCTCATATTGGCCAGGAAGGTGGACTTGGCCAGATTGGCCGAGTTGGCCCGCTCCAGGGCCTCGGAGATCACCCGCTGGCTGGCCTGGAGCTCCTCGATCAGCAGGGACCGGCGCCGGTTGCTCTCGATCAGGTCCTGGCGGTTGCGCTCCAGGTCGAGGGCGTAGCTGAGCTCGCTGGCCAGCTTGGTGAAGACGTCCAGCTCCGCCGAACTGAAGCTGCCGGGCGTGTCGGCGTAGACGGCCAGGATTCCCGCCTTGTGGTCCTGCGTCCTGAACAGCAGAGTCGCGCTGGAGCGCAGTCCGAAGGCCGCCGCCTTGTCCCGCCAGGGGGCGAATTGTTCGTCGGATATGATGTCGGACCCGACGATGGTCGCGCCGGTGCGGACCGTCTGGCCGGCTGGCCCCTGGCCCGTCGGCTTGGTCTCGTCCCAGGACAGGTCGAGGGTCTCGGCATAGCCCCTGGCCGCGCCCGCCGCCGCCACGACGCGGATGGTCCTGTCGGGGTCGTCCTCCGCCAGACTGACGACCGCCAGGGGATAGCGGTTGCCCTCCACGATGGTCTCGCAGATCTTGGCGAACAGCGAGGCGGCGTCCTCGAACCGGTTCAGCGCCGCGGCGGACGCGGCGAAGGCCTCGAGGGCCCAGTTGAGGCGATCAGCCTGGCGGCGGGCGTCCTCCATCGCCCGGGATGCGACGACCTGGTCGGTAATGTCCTGGAACACCCCGACGAGCGCGGCCACATCGCCCCGGGCGTTGCGGCGACACTCGCCCTTCACCAGCACATCCCGCGACACGCCGTCGGGGCGGATGATCCGGGTCTGCAACTGGTAGCCCTGGCCCGTCGCCAGGGCTTCGGTCACCAGATTGGCGACCCGCTCGCGGTCTTCCTCGGCGTAGAGCGCCAGGGTCGAACCCATGTCGCCGGCATAGGTGTCCGGATCGACGCCGTGAATGGCGTAGGCCAGGGGCGATCCGAAGAACCGCTGCTGCTGCACGTCGAACTTCCAGGTGGCGACGCCGGAGATCGTCTCGGTCATCTCGGCGACGGCCTCGAGCTCCTCCATCAGCTGATCCCGGCGGAGCACTTCCAGCTCGGTCATCACCAGGCGGGCGAGCAGTTTCAGGCGATCCAGCGCCGCCGCGTCCGGCGCCGCCCGCGGCCGGGTGTCCATCACGCAAAGGGCGCCCAGCTTGCAGCCCCCTCGGTCCGTGAGCGCGGCGCCGGCGTAGAAGCGGATGCCCGGCTCGCCGGTCACCAGCGGATTGTCGGTGAACCGCCGGTCGAGGGTCGCGTCGGGAACCACGAAGACGCTGTCGTCGTCCTGGGCGATGGCATGGGCGCAGAAGGACCAGGCGCGGGGGGTCTCCGACGTCTCGACCCCGTACCGCGCCTTGAACCACTGACGCTCCTCATCCACGAGGGAGACGAGGGCGATCGGCGCCTGCAGGAACTCCGCCGCCGACCGGGCCAGGGCGTCGAGCTGTTCGTCTCTGGGGGTGTCGAGGACGCCCAGGGACCGCAGCGCGGCCAATCGATCGGATTCCGAGCAGGCCACCGGGGCAGGCCTCCTGAGCCGTGACATTCACACAGAAGAATTATCTCAATATGGGCGGTTTAGGAAAGAATCTATAAATCAGAAGTTCTCAAAAAATCCTTGCAAAATTCAATCGATTTCACAAATCGCGCACCATCCGTCGGGTAAATCATCGACAATAGACTTGCAAAGGGCGTGTGCGAAAGAATTGTGACCTTTGCAAAAGGGGGCGGTCTGTGGCCGCTCGCCCGACCGGTCAGACCAGGAACCGGCGCAGGGCCTGCGCGCCGGCCCGGCTGACGCGGATGGTCATGCCGTTGGACATGTGGGCCAGCAGCCGCCCGCCGCCCGCAGGCTCGGTCCGGCTCAGGCGACCCAGGTTGATGATGGCGGACCGGTGGACCCGGACAAAGGCGCTCGGGTCCAGGCGCGCCTCGAAATCGGCCAGGGACAGGCTGACCAGATGATGACCGTCGGACGTCGTCACCTCGGAATAGTCCTGGGCGCCGGTGATCGAGATGATGTCGCCCACGGCCACCGGCGTCATCTCGTCGCCCTTGCGGATCAGATAGCGGGTCAGGGGCGGCGTCGCCGGCGCGCTGACCAGGGTCACCTGGGCGGCCTCCCGCCCGCCGCGGACCGCATAGCAGACTGCGGCGATGGCGGCGTAGAGGATCAGGCCCTGAAAGATCTGCCAGGTCAGGGCCGGGCCGGAAAACCCGCGCACCACCAGGCCCTGCGGGCTGGGATGGGCGAAGATGGCCAAAAGTACGATCAACATCGCGTACCAGGCATAGGCGAAGGCGATCGCCAGGCCTGCGTGCCAGACCCCCTGCATCCGCGAGGAGCGGCGCATCACCTCGGACTTCAGCACCGCCCGCACCGCCACCGCGAGGCCCGTGATCGGCAGCACATTGGCCAGCGCGTGTCCGGCGGCGGCGAGCAGCCCTTCGCCCAGGGTCTGCATGAAGACCACGGCGTAGAGCGCCCACAGCAGCCCCGAGCCGACGACCCAGAGGGTCACGACGCTGGGCGGGGCGGCGGTCTGCGCGGTCTGCGCCCCGTCGGACGTCTGGGTCTGGCTCATGGGTCCTGCTCGTCTGTGGCCGTCGCGGGCCAAGGCCGGTCCGGACGGACGGCGGAAGGACCGCAGGCCTATAGGTAGGGGATGACGCGGCCTTGTCCGATCCCGTTCACCGCACTTTCTGTCCGTTCGCGGGATTTTCGCCGGCCGCGCCGGGCCGTGTGGCACGTCTGTCCCCGCAGCAGAGATCGGACGGAGAGGGCGCATGCGCAGCAAGAGATCCACACGGACCGGCCGGCGGCCGGACCGGCGCGCGGCCACGGCGCTGGTCGTGTGGGCGACCCTGTTCGCGACCGCGGCGCAGGCCGACGGGATCACGCTGACCGCCCGGCCGCGGCTGCTGGTGGGCGACCGGCCGGCCTGGCGGGTCACGGGCCTCGCGCCCCGCGCCGAAGTGGTGGTGGAGACCTATCGCTCGGCCGCAAAACCCGTGCAGAGCGGTACCCAGTGGTCGACGGTCCACCCCCTGTTCCACGCCCAGGCCCGGTTCTGGGCGGACGGGACGGGGTCGCTGGACCTGGACCGGGCCGTCCCCATCGACGGCACCTACAGCGGCGCCGATCCCCGGGGCCTGCTGTGGTCCGGCGTGGTGGTCGACGCCAGGACCGATGTCCCTGCAGACCTGCGCCCGGCGCAGGACGGAGAGGTCCAGGTCCTCGTCCGGGCGCAGGACCGGATCGTCGCCCGGGCCCGGGTGACGCTGGTGACGCATGTGGACGGCGTCCAGGCGACCCGGGTGGACACGCCGGCGCTGACCGGGGTCTTCGCGGCGCCGGCGCAGGCGCGGGGGGCGCCGGTGGTGATCCTGCTGCACGGCAGCGAGGGGGGAACCTTCGAGGACGCCGAGGCCGAGGCCAGCCTCTACGCCAGCCAGGGCTTCGCCGCCTTCGCCTTGATCTATTTCAGCTGGCCCTACGCCCATGTTCCCAATGCGCCCCAGGGGTTCAGCCACCTGCCGCTGGAGCGGATCGACGCGGCCCGCGCCTGGCTGGCGCAGCGGCCTGAGGCGGATACGGGGCGCCTCGCCCTGGTCGGCGGCTCCAAGGGCGCGGAATACGCCCTGGCCGCGTCGACCGTCTATCCGTGGGTCAGGGCCGTGGTCGCCTGCGTCCCCAGTTCGTTGGTCTGGGGCGGGTTCGGCGCGCCGGCCGGGGCCAAGGGCGAGTCCTTCACCCTGCGCGACCGGCCTCTGGCCTACGTGCCCTATGGCGACTATGGCCCGGTGGCGCGGGGCGAGATCACCAGCGCCGAGCGGCATCGCCGCGACCGGGCCGCGGCAGCGCCGGCCGTGGTCGAGGCCGCCATGATCCCGGTGGAGCGCAGCGCCGCGGACATGCTGCTGATCTCCGGCGGACGGGACGCGGTGTGGCCGTCGGACGCCATGTCCGCCGAGCTGATGGCCCGGCTCGGGCGGCGCGGCCCGGTCGGCGGCCGCGCGCCGCTGGCGGAATGGCTGTCCTATCCCGACGCCGGCCACTATCTGTGCGGGACCGGGACCTCGCCGGTACGGTTCCAGGAGGCGGACGAGGGCGCCCGCGGCGGCGGGCTGGTCAACGCCGACGGCCGCGATCCCGGCGCGGCCTGGGAACGGACCCTGGGCTTCCTGCGCCGCGCCCTCTGACCGTCACTTGGGCCAGATCACTTGGGCCAGATCACCTGAACAAGATCACTTCGGCATCCCGCTCAGGCCGCTGGCCTGGCGCAGGGCCGTCCCGTCCAGGCGGTAGCCGTCCAGGAACACCGTCTCGACATGCCGCAGATTGCCCAGGTCCCGGGACACGTCCCCGTCCACCAGGATGATGTCGGCGGTTTTGCCCGGCGCGATGGCGCCGGTGCGGTCGTCCATCCCCGTCATCCGCGCCGGGACGATCGTGGCCGTCTGCAGCGCCTCGACATTGGTGAGGCCCGCCTGCTGGTAGAGCTCGAGCTCCCGCACCAGCTCCACGCCCGAGCCGTCGGTGCCGGCGACGATCCGCACGCCGGCCTTGTGCAGCCGGCCCACCAGTTCCACCATCTTGGCGAAGCTGCGGCGATAATCATCCCGGGTCAGGCCCTCGGACAGGGGATAGCCGCCGATCTTCCAGCCCCGGGCCACCGCCGGCGGCGCCACGTCTGCGAAGGGGGCGTATTCCGGCGACAGGGCGCTGCCGTCTGAGGTCATCAGCGGCTCCCACACGGTCAGGGTGGGGTCGATGATCGTCTGGCGCCGGGACAGCTCCGCATAGAAGGCGGTCATGGCGGGGGAATCGAGATCGACATCCTTGCCGTACCGGGCCGGGCCTTCCAGACGGGCGGCGGTGTTGGACTTGTCCACCACCGACTGCGGCATGGCCTGCATCAGGATGAAGTTGATGTGGGTGACCTCGTCATAGCCGGCGCGGACCGCGTCCAGGGGCCGCATGCCCGCGGGGACGTGGCCGTGCACATGCAGGCCGAGCCGGTGGGCCTCGGCCGCGGCGGGTGCGATCCAGGCCGGGTTCATCGAGGTGTAGAACTTCGCGCCCCAGAGTCCGGCGTCGTGGATCCGGTCGACGGCGGCGATGGCCTCCGCCTCCGACGAGACGGTGAGGGCGCCCTGGGCCGCCAGGGGGTCCTTGCGGTCGATGATCACCGAGACCTTGCCGTCCGGGGCCAGCAGGTCCCCAGCCGCGCGACGCTTGTAGATGCTGAGCGCGTCCTCGATGGCCGAGCCGGGGCTGCGGTAGTTGGTCATGCCCGTGGCCAGGTTCTGCAGCAGGTTCCAGTCGTCCCCCACATGCTGGTGCGAATCCCACAGGCCGGGCGTCAGCGTCTTGCCCCGTCCGTCGATCAGCACCGCGCCTGGGGGCGCCTTCAGCGACCCGCCGTCGCCCACGGCGGCCACCTTGCCCTCGGCGATCAGCACAGCGCGGTCGGGCAGGTAGCGCCCGGCGACGGAATCGAACAGCAGCACATGGTCGATCAGGGTCGGCGTGTGGTTGGCGGGGCGCAGGAACTGGTGCGCCACGTCGCGCACCATGTCCGCCGTCGCCGCGTCCTGCAGCGCCTTCAGCTTCGGCCCGGCGGCCTCGTATCCCTCGGGCAGCAGCGAGATCTCGCCGGCGCTGCCGAAGAAGTGGTTGTCCCCGTCCAGCCAGACCGGGGAGGGGGCGAAGCCGAGACCACGGATGAAGGCCAGCCGCACCGTCCGCGGACCCTTCGGCCCGTCAATCCGGACCGGGGCGCCGAGGCTCAGCGTGGCGTGGCCGGTGGGCAGCAGGTCGAGGCCCTTGTCCCCCGCCGCCGCAAGGGCGTCCACATCGACCTCGCTGGCGAGCCAGGGTCCGCCATAGGCGCTGTACCGGCGGCCGGCGAAGGGAGCCTCGCCCGAATCCACCACGGTCTTCCAGTGGGCCACGCCCCGGGCGTCGACGGAGAAGCTCTCCGTCGCGTCCCCCTGGTCGGTATAGCCGCGCACGGCCAGCGCGGTGGGCCGGTGGTCGGGGCCCAGGGTCACGAACTCGTCGTCCTCGGTCACCCATCCCCGCAGGGACATGGACATGCGGTAGGCCAGACGGCCGTCGGGCAGGGTCCAGGACCAGATGTCCCCGTGCTTGCCGGCGGTGGAGCTGATGGTGTAGTGCCGCGCCCCGGCGGGGGGCGTGCTCAGGGCCTCCTTCGGGACGGGGTCGGCGGCGGCGAACGGCGCGGCGGCGCAGAGCAAGGCGGCAATCAGCAGTCGGCGCATCGTGGATCCCCTGACAAACGGAGCACAGACTGACAAGCTCCGGCCCCGAGCACAATCCCGTCTGCGCGGCGCGGATTTTCCCGCGGGGCGCCGGGCCTGGCCCAGCGGATCGGTTGCGGCCGCGGGCCGAACCGCCTAGAGCCTTCGCCGTATCGGCCGACCTTCGTCGTTTCAACTCCTGGAGACCGCCTTCCTCATGACCCAAACCCACCCCCTGATCGATCGGCTGAACTGGCGCTATGCGACCAAGAAGATGGATCCGGCCAAGTCCGTCGCCGCCGACAAGGTCGACCGGATTGTCGAGGCCGCCCGCCTGGCGCCGACCTCCAGCGGGCTCCAGCCCTACGAGATCATCGTCGTGAAGGACCCGGCGGTGCGGGAGCAGATCAAGCCCGTCGCCTGGAACCAGGCCCAGATCACCGACGGCTCGCACCTGCTGGTGTTCGCCGCCTGGGACACCTACACGGCCGAGCGCATCAACCACATGTTCGACCTGACCAACGAGATCCGCGGCTTCAAGAACGAGGGCTGGGAGAACTATCGCCAGATGCTGCTGGCCACCTATCCCCAGCGGGACGCCGAGGCGAACTACCAGCACGCCGCCCGCCAGGCCTATATCGGCGTCGGCGCGGCCCTGATCGCCGCGGCCTTCGAGGAGGTCGACGCCACCCCGATGGAGGGCTTCAACCCCGATGCGGTGGACGAGATCCTCGGCCTGCGCGCCCGCGGCCTGCGCAGCGTGGTGATCATCCCCCTGGGCTACCGCCAGGAGGAGGGCGACTGGCTGGTCAATCTGCAGAAGGTCCGCCGGCCCCGCGACCAGTTCGTCACCGAGGTCTAGGCGCAGGCGTAGAAGGCGTCGACCAGGCTCAGGAAATCGGGGGCGGCGTGCATGCCGCTTCCCACCAGGGCCCCGTCGACGCCGGGCTGGCTGAGGAAGGATCGGGCGTTGGCCGGGTCCAGCCCGCCGCCGAAGATCACCGAGGTCGCCGCGCCGAAGGACGGGGCGAAGGTCTCGTCCAGCAGGTCGCGGATCGCCGCGTGGGCGTCTGCGGCGTCCCGCGGCCGGGCCTCCAGGTGCGAGCCGGAGGTGCTGATCGCCCACATGGGCTCATAGGCCACGGTCATGCGGGCCGGATCGGGCGCGACCCCGGCGGCCTGGAACGCATCGCGGGCGGAGGCCAGCTGGCGCTTCAGCACCGCGCGGGTGGCGTCCGCGCGCCGCTGCGCCAGCGTCTCGCCGACGCACAGGATCGGGTGGATCCCGGCCGTGAGCAGGGCCGCCATGCGGGCGACCACCACGGCCTCGGTCTCGCCCAGGCGCAGGCGGCGCTCGGAATGGCCCACCAGGCAGTAGGCTACGGAGAAGACCGCCAGGTCCCGCACCGACGTCTCCCCGGTCAGGGCGTAGGACGCCGGCCACCCGCAACTCTGCGCCGCCAGCTCCAGATCGCCCCGGACCCCGCTGACCCAGGCCAGGGCCGCCGCCGACGGGCACAGGCCCACCCGGTCGGCGGAGCCGGCGCGCACGGCGTGCCGCACCGCCAGCGTCAGGGCCAGGGTCTGTTCCGGATCAAGCTGGTTCTTCAGCGCGGCGAACAGATAGCGTCGTCGGGGCGGGGCAGGCGCGGCAGCGGGATCGGGCATGGACGGGAGCCTACACCCTGTCCGGAGCTGTGGCGGCGCCCTTCCGGATGCGGAATACGCCTGTGGGTCCCGGCGGGGCCTGAGTAGCTTCCGACCCTTCCTGGGCGCGGCGGCGGGCGGCAAGCATGGGCCGTTCCCCGCCGGACCAGGAGCTGTGCGCCATCCCCGTGATCGAACCGGAGCTTGACCTCGCCGGCCCTCTGACGCCGGCGGCCCTGGCGGCCCTCGACGCCTGGTGGCGTGCGGCCAACTACCTGTCCGTCGGCCAGATCTATCTGCGGGACAACCCGCTGCTGGAGCGGCCGCTGGCCCTGGCCGACACCAAGCCCCGGCTGCTGGGTCACTGGGGCACCACCCCGGGCCTGAACCTCGTCTATGCGCACCTGAACCGGCTGATCAAGGCCAACGACCTCAACATGATCTGCGTGTTCGGCCCCGGCCATGGGGGACCGGGGGTAGTGGCCAACACCTATCTGGAAGGCTCCTACACCGAGCGGTTTCCCGCCATCGAGCGCGACCGCAACGGTCTGCGGCGTCTGTTCCGGCAATTCTCCTGGCCCGGCGGCATACCCAGCCACGTGTCGCCGGGCACGCCGGGGGCCCTGCAGGAAGGGGGCGAGCTGGGCTATTGTCTGGTCCACGCCTATGGGGCGGCCTTCGACAATCCGGACCTGATCGTCGCCTGCGTCATCGGTGACGGCGAGGCCGAGACCGGCCCCCTGGCCGCCAGCTGGCATTCCAACAAGTTCCTCAATCCGGCGACGGACGGGGCGGTCCTGCCGATCCTGCACCTGAACGGCTTCAAGATCAGCAACCCGACAATCCTGGCCCGCATCGGCCATGACGAGCTGGAGCAGTTCTTCCTCGGCTGCG
>CAINOV010000194.1 GCA_903851655.1 uncultured Caulobacterales bacterium | reverse complement strand
CCCCGACGCCACCATGCAGTCCCTGGCGAGCCTCAACCCCAGCTTCGCCATGCCCGGCGAGATGGCCTTCGACGCGGTGGTGCAGCAGCGCTATCCGCAGGTGGAGCGCATGACCCACGTGCACCACGCGGGCAATTCCTCCGGCATTGTCGATGGCGCCGCCGGCGTCCTGTTCGGCACCAAGGAAATGGGCGAGGCCATGGGCCTGAAGCCGCGGGCCCGGATCAAGGGCATGGCCTCCATCGGCTCGGAGCCCTCCATCATGCTGACCGGCCCGGCGCTGGTCACGGAAAAGCTCCTGAAGAAGCTCGGCATGTCGGTGGCCGACATCGACCTCTACGAGCTGAACGAGGCCTTTGCCTCCGTGGTCCTGCGGATGATGCAGGCCCTGGATATCCCGCACGAGAAGATGAACGTGAACGGCGGCGCCATCGCCATGGGCCACCCCCTGGGCGCCACCGGGGCCATGATCCTGGGCACGGCGCTGGACGAGCTGGAGCGGTCGGACAAGGAGACGGCGCTGGTCACCCTGTGCGTCGGCGCCGGCATGGGCACCGCCACCGTCATCGAGCGCGTCTGACCGCGCTGACCCCGTATAAAGAGAGACACCCCATGGAAAACTTCAAGATCGAGGTCGACGCCGACGGCGTGGCGCTGGTCACCTTCGACGTCCCCGGCCGGACCATGAACACCCTCACCGCCAAGGTGGTGCAGGAGTTCCCGGAACTGATCACCCGGATCAAGACCGACCCCGCCATCAAGGGCGCGGTGCTCACCTCCGGCAAGCCCACCGGCTTCTGCGCAGGCGCCGACCTGGGTGAAATGGGCTCCGGCGCCCTCACCGGTGGTGCCGATACCCGTTCCGAGGACGAGAAGCTGAAGGCCCAGTTCGAGGGCGCCTTCCTGCTCAACAAGACCTTCCGCGCCATGGAGACCTGCGGCAAGCCCATCGCCTGCGCCCTGAACGGCCTGGCGCTGGGCGGCGGTCTGGAGATCGCACTGGCCACCCACTATCGCGTGGTGGCGGACAATCCGAAGATCCAGCTGGGTCTGCCCGAAGCGAAGGTCGGCCTCCTGCCCGGCGCCGGCGGCACCCAGCGCCTGCCGCGCCTGATCGGCATGCAGGCCGCGGCCGGCCTGATCCTGGAGGGCAAGCCCTCGTCCCCCGCCGAGGCCCTGAAGCTGGGCTTCGTCGACGCCGTGGTCCCCGCCGACCAGGTGGTGGCCGCCGCGAAAGCCTGGATCCTGGAAAAGGGCGACCCCGTGGCCCGCTGGGACAAGAAGGACTTCCGCATTCCCGGCGGCGGGCCGTCCACGCCGGGCGGTGCGCAGGTGTTCATCCTGGGCAACGCCATGCTGCGCAAGCAGTCCTACGGCAACTACCCCGCCCAGCTGAACATCATGAAGTGCTTCTATGAGGGCCTGCAGGTTCCCATCGACGCCGCCCTGCGGATCGAGAGCCGCTATTTCGTCAAGACCCTGGCCACGCCCCAGGCCAAGGCCATGATCCGCTCCCTGTTCCTGTCCATGCAGGAGCTGGGCAAGGGCGCGGCGCGGCCGGCGGGCTTTGCGCCCTACGCGATCAGGAAGGTCGCCGTGCTGGGCGCGGGCATGATGGGCGCCGGCATCGCCTATGTTCAGGCCCTGGCCGGCATCGAGACGGTGCTGATCGACCAGAGCCAGGAGGCGGCGGAAAAGGGCAAGGCCTATTCCGCCAGCCTGCTGGCCAAGCAGGTCAGCCGCGGCAAGATGGACCAGGCCAAGGCGGACGCCATCCTCGCCCTGATCACCCCCACCACCGACTATGCCCATGTGACGGGCGCGGACCTGGTGGTCGAGGCGGTGTTCGAGACCCGCGAGATCAAGGCCGAGGTGACCAAGAAGGCGGAAGCCCAGCTGGCCGACACCGCCGTGTTCGGCTCCAACACCTCCACCCTGCCGATCACCGGTCTG
>CAINOV010000193.1 GCA_903851655.1 uncultured Caulobacterales bacterium | reverse complement strand
CCGCCCTTTTACCCCAAAATGGGCGGTCATTTTGTGCGCCCATTTCAGGCGTTGCCCGGGCCGACCGTCCGGGCCGCGCCGGACGCCTTAAGCCTCAGGAGTAAGCGATAAGGCCTGACGCAGGCCCCCCGGGCGTCAAGGGAGCGGCCCCGCCCAAATGCCCGTCGATGCGCCGGGGGCGGCCAGATGCCGAAACCCCTTCCGAAACAAGCGCTTCAACCAATAAAAACCCGCGAGTCGAATAAAATTTCTAATATATTTCTAATACATATGGCTAAATATCATTATCCAATAATATCGTCTTTATTCTCAATTTGGCACGTTCGACGGGATAGAAATTCAAAGCTACAGCTCCGTGACTTAATTTCAGGAGCTGTAGTCATGGCGACTTATGAAGCATCAAATCTCCGGAGCCGAATTCTGACCTCGTACGTGGAGCGCCGACCGGCGCTTGTGCGTTACTTCGCCAACCGGACCGGGTCAGCGGACCTCGCAGAGGACATCACCCAGGACATCGCAGCGCGTCTGATGGACCTGTCGGAGACGCAGATCCGCGAGATCAGCAACCCGGTGGCCTTCATCTATCGGATGGGCTGCAATCTGATGCTCGACCGGGTCAAGTCGAGAAACAGATCCGTCGCCCGCGACCACGACTGGAGCAGCCTGCACACGGTTCAGTCCGGACTGGACGCCGTGGCCGACCTGCCCGCCGCCGACGATGCGGCCCACGCGCGCCAGCGGCTGCTGCAGGTGCTGAAAACCGTGGAGACCCTTCGCCCCCAATGCCGGCGCGCCTTTCGCCTGCACAAGCTCGAGGGGCTGTCCCACGCCGAGGTGGCCGAGCGCCTGGGCATCTCCCGCAGCGCCGTGGAAAAGCACATCAGCCACGCTCTGCGGACCCTGATGCGGGAGCTGCCGTAAGACCGACTAACTAAAATTCAACAAAATACCGCTGCAGCCCTGTGGGGCCCCACGACCGGCGTCGTCTGTCATGAGAGCCACCTCAGGACCCTGTCATGCGCCAGTCAGCCCCCGGGCCCCACGACGAACGATCCCTGCCCGATGCGATGGCTGTGGCCTGGTCCGCACGCCTGTCGGGACCTGTCCCCACGGAGACGGACATGGCGGAGTTTGCGGACTGGCTGCTGGACGCGCCGGAGAACGCCGCCGCCTGGGACCGCCTGACCCGTGTGCTCGCCGAACTGGCCGAGTTGCGCCGGCACCTATCCGGACATGCGGATCAATAGCCAGGCGACGCCGCCCCCCAGGGCCAGCCCGATCACAAGCGCCCAGAGGCGCGCGGGCTGCAGGGCGTCCTGATCCTCGACCCGGGGCTTGCGCCCGTCGATCATGGCGCGGACGAGATTCTCGCGCTTGAACACGGCGTAGAATGCGATCGCCGCCAGGTGCAGCAGCACCAGCAGTTTCATGAGGTCAAAGGCCTTGCCGTGCCAATGGGAGGCGAAGCGTCCGCCGTCATAGTCCAGCAGACCCGCCAGCGGGCCGGACTCCAGGCCGTCCACATCTCCGGCGAACAGGCCGAAACCGACAATGGTCGCCGTCAGGGCCAGCAGGACAGCGACGCTCCAGCCCCCCATGGGGTTGTGACCCGGGGTCACCGTCTCTTCCCCAGCGTCACGCCGGACTAGGCCTCGCGCATAGGCGAGGACTGCTCCGGGACCGCGAAGAAAGTGGGAGAACCGCGCGGTGGAGCCGCCGAACAGGCCCCACCACACCCGAAACACCACCAGACCGGCCACCAGGGCGCCGATGGTCCGGTGCAAGGCGAGTTGTTGCGTGGAGATGCTCCACCACGCGAGGCCGATGAGAATCACCAGCCCCCAGTGGAACAGCCGCGTCGGAAGGTCCCAGATGCGGACCCGACCCCGGTCGGACATGCGATCAATGTTCGTCTTTGGCTTTGAACTGCCTGTGGCAGGCGCCGCAGGCCGCGCCGACGGCCTTCAGCGCCGCGCCGGTGGCCGCCAGATCACCCTTCTGCGCCGTCAGATTGTAGGCATGGGCCGCCGTCGCCAGATCCGCGGCGGCCTTGCGGAACGCGTCCGGCTTGGCCCAGATATCCGCCAGCGCCTCGGTCTTGACGCCGCTTTCCGGGCCGGAGCCCGCCGGGAATTGGCTGGGCAGCTTGGGCGCCTCTGCGTCCAGGATGGCCGCGAGCTTCTGCAGTTCGGTGATGGAGGGCGGCGACTTCTTGAACTCCTCGCCCGAGGCCTTCATCGCCTTGCCCAGACCGTGGAAGTAGTCCTTGCGCGCCTTGATCGTCGTGGCGGCATCGTCGGCGAGCGCCGAGCCCGCCACCGCCAGAACAGCCACCGAGGCCAGCACACGTAAGGTCTTGATCCCCATCATCCGTTCCGCTCCATCCTGACGCTCGACCGGCGCATGACGGGCCGGGTGAATCCCGCCGCCACGCGTCTAGGGTGTAGTCGTCATCATCGACGGTTTGATGTCAATCCCGGGCGCCGTTCAGTCGGCGAGCCGCGCGACGAGGGCGTGGTACTGGTCCCAGAGCGCCTTGGGCAGCCGGTCGCCGAACCGCTCATAGCCGGACGGGATGGTGGCGGCCTCTTCGTGCCAGACCTCCCGGTCCACGGACAGCAGCGTGGTCAGCTGCGCGTCGGTGAGACCGAGACCGGACGTGTCCAGGGCGGCGCGGGTGGGCAGGCGGCCGATCGGCGTGTCCTGGGCCTCGGCCGTGCCCTCGAGGCGCTCCACCACCCACTTCAGCACGCGGCTGTTCTCGCCGAAGCCCGGCCAGACGAACTTGCCGCGCTCGTCCTTGCGGAACCAGTTGACGAAATAGATGCGCGGCAGCTTGGCGGCGTCATGGTCGCGCCCCAGCTTCAGCCAGTGGGCGAAATAGTCGGCCATGTTGTAACCGCAGAACGGCAGCATGGCGAAGGGGTCACGCCGCAGCTCGCCCACCTTGTTCTCCGCCGCCGCCGTGCCTTCGGAGGCCACGTTGGAGGCCATGAAGACCCCGTGCTCCCAGTCGAAGGCCTCGGTCACCAGGGGCACGGCCGAGGCGCGGCGCCCGCCGAACAGGATCGCCGAGATCGGCACGCCGCGGGGGTCCTCCCATTCCGGCGCGATGATCGGGCACTGGCCCGCCGGCACGGTGAAGCGCGAGTTCGGATGCGCCGCAGGTTCGCTCGAGGCCGGGGTCCAGTCGCGGCCGCGCCAGTCGGTCAGGTGCTCCGGCGGCGTGTCAGTCAGGCCTTCCCACCACACGTCGCCATCGTCGGTCAGGGCCACATTGGTGAAGACGCAGTTGGCGTAGAGGGCGTCGATGGCGTTCTTGTTGGTGCTGAGCCCGGTGCCCGGGGCCACGCCGAAGAACCCCGCCTCCGGATTGATGGCGTAGAGGCGGCCGTCGTCGCCGAACCGCATCCAGCAGATGTCGTCGCCGATCGTCTCGGCCTTCCAGCCCGGCAGGGTCGGCTGCAGCATGGCCATATTGGTCTTGCCACAGGCGCTGGGGAAGGCCGCGGCGATGTAGTGCTGCGCCCCCTCCGGCGAGGTGAGCTTCAGGATCAGCATGTGCTCCGCCAGCCAACCCTCGTCCCGGGCCATGATCGAGGCGATGCGCAGGGCGTAGCACTTCTTGCCCAGCAGGGCGTTGCCGCCGTAGCCGGAGCCATAGGACCAGATCTCGCGGCTTTCGGGGAAATGGACGATGTACTTTTCCTCGTTGCAGGGCCAGGCGACATCGGCCTGCCCCGGCGCGAGCGGCGCGCCCAGGGTGTGGACGGCGGGCACGAAGAAGCCGTCCTCTCCCAGTTGCTCGAGGGCCGCGCGGCCCATGCGGGTCATGACGCGCATGGAGATGGCCACATAGGCGCTGTCGCTGATCTCCACCCCCAGGGCGGAGATGCGCGAGCCCAGCGGACCCATGCAGAACGGAATCACATACATGGTGCGGCCGCGCATGGCCCCGCGGAACAGGCCGTTCAGGGTGGCGCGCATCTCGGACGGCTCGACCCAGTTGTTGGTCGGGCCGGCGTCGGACTTGTCCTGCGAGCAGATGAAGGTGCGGCTCTCCACCCGGGCGACGTCCCGCGGATCGGAGGCGGCGTAGAAGCTGTTCGGGCGCTTGGCGGGATTCAGGGGGCGCAGCGTGCCCGCCGCCACCAGCTGGGCCGTCAGGCGCGCCCATTCCTCGTCCGAGCCGTCGCACCAGTGGATGCTGTCGGGCTCGGTCAGGGCGGCGACTTCCGCCACCCATGCAATCAGGCGCTTGTGCTTGGTGGGGGCGTCTTCCAGCCCACGGGTCACTGTGGTGG
>CAINOV010000192.1 GCA_903851655.1 uncultured Caulobacterales bacterium | reverse complement strand
TTTAGGGTAAGAGTGGCGCTGTTCCCGTTTCGCCTGACCTCCTGATTCGCGTGGCCCCATGACCGGCAATCCCCACCCCCTCATCCTGCCGGCCGCGGCGCCCTATCCGGACGCGCCCTATCTCAGGGACGAACTTCTGCACGATCTGTTCGCCGAGACCGCCGGCCGCTTTCCGGAGCGGATCGCCGTACGCCTGGCCGAGGGGGATCCCGACGGCGTGCGCCGCACCGCCCTGCCCTATGCCGAGCTTCGCCAGCGGGCGTCCCAGTTCGCCCGACACCTGCGCCGCCGCGGGGTGATCCGCGGCGACCGGGTGGTGATCTGCCTGCCCCGCAGCCTGGATCAGTACATGGCTATCCTGGGCGTGCTCGAGGCCGGCGCGGCCTATGTGCCGGTGGACTGGAGCTTCCCCCAGGACCGGGCCGACTACATTGCAGAAGAGTCCTCCGCCCGGCTGGTGGTCACCAACGGCGACCGGTCCGACGCCTTCGCCGCCGCCGGCGCGGCGGTGGTGGACCTCGACCGGGAGCTCGGCGACATCGCCGCCTGCGAGACGGCCCCCCTGACCCGGGCCGAGACCGGGGTCGAGCCGGAGGACGCCGCCTATCTGATCTACACCTCCGGCTCCACCGGCAAGCCCAAGGGCGCCATCATCCGCCACCGCAACATCGCCTTCGAGACCCGGGCCAACGCCGCCATCCTGGGGGTGACCTGCGAGGACCGGGTCTATGCCGGCGCGTCCCTGGCCTTCGACGTGTCGGTGGAGGAGATGTGGTGCGCCTTCTTCGCCGGGGCGGAGCTGATGGTGGGCTCCGAGGCCCTGGCCAAGGCCGGTCCCGACCTGGGGGCGACCCTGGCGCGGGAGGGGGTGACGGTATGGGCGCCGGTCCCGTCCCTGCTGGCGGTGATGGAGGAGGACATTCCCTCCGTGCGGCTGATCAACGCTGGCGGCGAGGCCTGCCCCGCCGAACTGGTCCGCCGCTGGGCGCGGCCGGGCCGGCGGATGCTGAACACCTACGGCCCCAGCGAGACCACCGGGTCGTCCACCTGGAAGGAGGTCCGACCGGGAGAGCCGGTGACCATCGGCACGCCCCTGCCGGGCTATTGGGCCGCCATTGTCGGAGAGGACCTTCTGCCGCTGCCCCCCGGCGCGGAAGGGGAGCTGCTGATCGGCGGCCCCGGCGTCGGCGCCGGCTATCTCAACCGCCCGGACCTAACGGCGGAGAAGTTCATCACCACGGCCTTTGACGGCCCGTCCGGCGTGCCGGAGCGCGCCTACCGGTCCGGCGACCTGTGCCGACTGACCACCGCCGGCGAGATCGACTATCTGGGACGTATCGACACCCAGGTGAAGATTCGCGGCTATCGTGTTGAATTGGGTGAGATCGAAGCCGTCCTGATGGAAGATCCGGCCGTGGCCCAGGCCGTGGTCGCCCTGTTTCCCGACCCGGAGGGCGCCGACCTGCTGGCGGCCTTCCTCACCCCGACGCGGGACCAGAGCATCGACCTCGACCGCCTGCGCGCGCTGCTGCGCCTGCGCCTGCCCAGCTACATGCACCCCCACGCCTTCGAGGTGCGGGACAGCCTGCCGACCCTGGTGTCCGGCAAGGTCAACCGCAAGGCGCTGGAGCGGCCCGCCCACGCAGAGATCGCGCAGCGCGCCCTCGAGCCCCCCGCCACCGCCACCGAGACCCTGCTGCACGAGGCCTGGGCCCAGATCTTCGCCCCGGCGCCGGTCTCGGTGACCGACGACTTCTTCGAGGAGCTGGGCGGTCACTCCCTGCGGGCGGCCAAGCTCGTGTCCCTGCTGCGGCGCGACCCGGCCATGAAGATGATCTCGATCCAGGACATCTACGCCGCGCCCACCATCCGCGCCCTGGCGTCGCGGATGGATGCGGCGCGACTGGGCGGCGACCGGGCGGCCAAGGTGGAGACACCGTTCCAGCCCCACGACCCCCTGTCGCGGACCCTGTGCGTGATCGGCCAGACCCTGGCCCTGGTGCCGATCTACGCCTTTTCCGGACTGCAGTGGCTGCTGCCCTATCTGGTCTACAACGTCCTGACGACGGACGAGCCGGAGAGCCGGCTGCCGGCCCTGGGCTATGCCCTGCTCACCTATCTGGTCATGCCGCCGGCCATGATCCTGCTGTCGATCCTGGTCAAGTGGCTGGTCATCGGTCGCATCAAGGCCGGCGACTATCCCCTTTGGGGAGCTTACTATTTCCGCTGGTGGTTCGTGCGCCGCTTCCTGGCCGTGATCCCGATCCAGTTCCTGTCGGGCACCCCGCTGATGCGGATCTACTACCGGGCGCTCGGCGCACGGATCGGGGAGCGCGTGCAGCTGCGGCTGTCCGACATCGACGCGCCGGACCTGGTGGAGATCTGTGACGACGCCATCATCAGCGAAGGCGCCAACCTCGCCACCTCCGGGGTCGAGCGGGGCGTGCTGCGGCTGGGGTCCGTGAGCATCGGCCCCCGGGCCTTCGTCGGGACCATGGCCGTGGTCGGCCGCGACAGCGTGATCGCGGCCGACGGCGTGCTGGAGGACCTGTCCATGCTGCCGGCGACGGAACAGCTGGGCGCGGCGGAAACCTGGTCCGGCTCTCCCGCCCGCAAGATCGGCCCGGCCCCGCCGCGGCCGCAGCCGGCGCCCCCGGGCCTGATCCGCCGGACCCTGGTGACGGCGGGCCTGGTCCTCGCCGCCCTGATCCTGCCGGTGGCGGCGGTGCTGCCCATCGGTCCGGGGCTGATCATGATCATCGAGCTGGACTGGGCGACAACGGGCTACGGCTATATCGCCCTTACCCCCCTGCTGGCGGTGATCTATGTGCTGGCCATGTGCGCGCTGACCGTGGTGGTCAAATGGGCCCTGATCGGCCGGGTGAAGCCCGGAACCTATTCCCTGTGGAGCGGCTTCTATGTGCGCCTGTGGTTCGTGCGCCAGCTGGGAGAGCTGGCCCTGGACCTGCTGCACCCCCTCTACGCCACCCTCTATGTCCGCCCCTGGTATCTGGCCCTGGGCGCCAAGGTGGGTCCCCGGGCGGAGATTTCCACCGCCACATCGGTGGTGCCCGACCTGATCGAGATCGGGGCGGAGAGCTTCATCGCCGACGGGGTGGTGTTCGGCGCGCCCAGGGCCCAGCCCGGCGCCATCCAGCTGGCCCGCACGCGGATCGGCCGGCGCACCTTCGTGGGCAATTCCGGTCTCTTGCCCACCGGGGCGGACCTGGGGGACGAGGTGCTGCTGGGGGTTCTGTCCAAGCCCCCGGCGGACGCCCATGCGGCTCTGGAGACCGGCTCCACCTGGTTCGGCTCCCCCGCCATCCGTCTGCCCCGCCGGCAGATCGCCACGGTGTTCGACGAGGGCGCCCGGTTCAAGCCGTCCCGCCGGCTGATCGCCACCCGCCTCGCCATCGAATCCGTTCGGGTGACCCTGTCCCTGACCGTGTTCCTGTCCCTGTTCAGCATCCTGCTGTCGGTGATCAGCGACATTTCCGACCTGCCCCACGGCATCTGGTGGATCGCCGCGGCGTTTCCGTTCCT
>CAINOV010000191.1 GCA_903851655.1 uncultured Caulobacterales bacterium | reverse complement strand
CTGGTGGGCAAGGTCGCCGCGCGCAAGTTCCTGACCCGCTTCGGCGCGGACATCGCCGAGGTGCGCTGGCGGATCTTCGACCATGCGGAAAGCGGCGACCGGCTGTTCGTGGAGGGGGTGGACGAGTTCACCACCACCGCCGGCCTCACCATCCTGGCGCCCTATGCGGGGGTGATCCGGTTTTCCGGGGACCTGGTCAGCGACTGGCGCGACTATGTGGATGTGGGGGTGATGACCGCCCAGCGCAGCGGCGGAGCCGCGCCGGCGCACATCCTGGCCCTCGCCGACCGCGCCGCTGTCTGATCCGTTTCGCGAGGAGCCTCCATGCCGATCCTGACCTTGCTTGCGACCAACGCCGGAGTTTGCGTCGCCCTGTTCGCGCTGCTGTGGCTGGTCGGGTTGCGCCTGCGGGACGTGACTTTCATCGACTCCGTCTGGGCGCTGGGCATGGTGGCGCTGGCCTGGTCTTCGTGGATCGCGACGGGTGTCGTTACGCCGCACAAGATCGCCCTTACCGCCCTGTGCAGTCTATGGGGCCTTCGGCTCGGGGGCTATCTCCTTTGGCGCTGGCGGCATCACGGGCCGGACCGCCGCTATATCCGGATGATGGAGAAGGCCCGGGACGCCAAGGGCTGGGGCTTTGGCGAGGCGACCCTGCGGCTGGTGTTCGCCACCCAGGCGCCGCTGCTGTTCGTGGTGTGCCTTCCCGTCCAGCTGGGCCAGATCGCCACGTCGTCGGCGCCTCTGGGGCCGGTGGGTCTGGCGGGGGTGGCGCTGGGCGTCATCGGCGTGCTGTTCGAGTCGGTGGGCGACTGGCAGCTGACCCGCTTCCGGGCCAATCCGGAGAACCGGGGCAAGGTCCTGTCCGCCGGCCTGTGGCGCTATACCCGCCATCCCAACTATTTCGGCGACGCCTGCGCCTGGTGGGGCCTGTTCCTGATCGCCGCCGAGACGCCCTATGGCCTGTTCGCCCTGCCCGGACCGCTGCTGCTCACCTGGACGCTGATGAAGTGGAGCGGGGCGCCCACCTTGGAGCACCGCCTGCGCAAGACCCGCCCCGACTATGTCCGGTACATGGAGACGACCTCGGGTTTTGTTCCCTGGCCGCCGAAGTCCTGAAGCCGCGCAGTTCGGGCGGTGAATCTGGGCGCGGTGCGATTGACAGACCCGCGCCCCGGCGGATGATCCCTTGGCAGGACTGAGGAGACGGGGATGGCGGGTCTTTCAATCGGGCGGAAGACCTGGCTCGTCGCCGGTCTGGTCGTCGCCGCCTTCGCGGCAGGGTTCGGCCTCGCCCGGCTGACCGCCGCGCCGCCGGCCACGCCCTCGGCCCAGGCCGCCAAGGCCGGCGAGGCCTGGTCCCTGTTCGGCAAGCCCCGGGCCGCGGACGCCCCCCGGGCGGCGCCGCGCAAGCCCGATGGTTTCACCGTCTGGACCAGCCGTCTGGACGCCCGCGGCTCCGCCCCCTCGGCCTGCATCCGCATGACCCGGGGGCTGGACCCGCGGAAATCCTATGGCGATTTCGTCTCGGTCAGTCCGGCGCTCGCCCATCCCGCCGCCGTCACCGTGCAGGGGGACGAGCTGTGCGTCGCCGATGTGGGCTATGCCGGCCGCACGGTGACCCTGCTGCGCGGCCTGCCGTCCGCCGGGGGGGAGACCCTGGCGGAGAACACCGATGTGGAGTTCGTCGCCGGCGCCAAGCCGACCTATGTGGGCTTTTCCGGCGAGGGCGTGATCCTGCCGCGGGAGGACGCCGACGGTGTGGGGCTGGAGACGGTGAACGTCACCCGCCTGCATCTGGAGGTCTGGCGCGTCACTGACCGCAATCTGGTGCGCAAGCAGATCGCCGCCCCCCAGCCCACCGCCGAGGGCGAGTATTCCGAGGATGATGTGGGCGATGACGGCCGCAAGGTCTGGGAGGGCGACATGGCCGTCCACGGGACCGCCGACCAGCGCACCACCACGGTCTTCCCCCTCGGCGCGGTGCTGAAGACCCTGCAGTCCGGCGCCTATGTGGTGGTGGCCCGGGACGCCACGGGCCTGCGCGGCGCCAAGCCCCGGGACGGGGAGACCGACGACCAGCGCCCGGCCGCGGCGCGGCGCTGGATCCTGTTCACCGACATGGCGCTGCAGGCCTATGACGGCAGCGACGCCCTGGACGTGGTGGTCCGCTCCCTGAAGACGGCGCGGGCGCTGGGCGGCGTGCGGCTGGCCCTGGTGGCCGCCGATGGCGAGGAGCTGGCCTCGGCCCTCAGCGACGCCACCGGCCGGGTCCGCTTCGCCCGGGCCCTGCTGGGCGGAGAGAGCGGGGCCAAGCCCATGCGGGTGATGGCCTATGGGCCGAAGACCGACTTCACCCTGCTGGATCTGGAACGCTCCCCCGTCGACCTGTCGAAGCAGGACGTGGGCGGCCGCTCGCCCCCCGGGGCCAAGCCGGCCACCGGCGCGGACGTGGCCAAGGCGGCCAGCGCCGTCGACGGCTTTGTCTATACCGACCGGGGCATCTATCGCCCGGGGGAGACGGTGCATGTGGTGGGCCTGCTCCGCGACCGGCTGGCCCATGCGGTGACCGACCGCCGGGGCGCCCTGGTGGTGCGGCGTCCCTCCGGCCTGGAATTCGCCCGCTATCCCTTCAAGGCGACCCCCGGCGGATCGGCGGCGGCGGACGTGGTCCTGCCCGCCGGGGCCCCTCGCGCTGTGTGGCGGGTGAGCCTGGAGATGGACGGGGCTGACGGCGCCTCCGGATCCGCCGCCTTCCAGGTGGAGGACTTCGCCCCGCAAAGGCTGGCGGTGACCGTGGGCGCCGATGCGGACAGGCCGGTGCTGGGCGGCGAGACGCGAAAGGTGCAGATCGGTGCGCGCTTCCTCTATGGCGCGGTGGCGTCGGGCCTGGCGGTCACGTCGGAGGCGCGGATCAGCGCCGATCCCGATCCCTTCCCGGCGATCAAGGGCTATGTCTGGGGCGACCAGCAGAAGCCCTTCGACGAAAAGCTGATCGAGGCGCCCCACGGCCAGACCGACGCCGGCGGGCGCGCCATCGCGCCCCTGGACCTGAAGAGCCTGGGCCAGCCCACGGACCCCCTGCGCGCCCAGATCACCGCCTCGGTGTTCGAGCCCGGCGGCCGGCCGGTGGCGGAGCAGGCCACGGTGAAGCTGCATCTGCGGCCCCTGTATCTGGGGGTGAAGTCGACGCCCGGCCTCGGCGCCGATCCCGTCCAGACCTTCGAGGTGGTGGCGGCCAGCGCCCAGGGCCAGCGGATCGCCGCCCCACATGTGCACTATCTGCTGATCTCGGAACGCTGGAATTATGACTGGTTCGAGTCCGGCGGTCGCTGGTCCTGGCGCCGCACCAGCCGGGACATCCCCATCGCCGAGGGCTTCCTGGCCATCGGCGCGGGCGGACCGGCGCGGATCACCAAGAAGCTGCCCTGGGGCGACTATCGCCTGGTGCTGGACGACGCCGCGACCGGCGCGCACACGGTGATCCGCCAGTCCGCCGGCTGGGCGGACAGCGACGACGGGGTGGAGGCGCCGGACACGGCCCGGGTTTCGGCCGTGCGCACCGGCTATCGCACCGGCGACGATGTGGAGATCCGCATCCAGGCGCCCTTCGCCGGGGAGGCCCAGGTGGCCGTGGCCGGCGACCGGCTGATCAGCCTGAAGTCGGTGACCCTGGGCGCCAATGGCGGCAGCTTGCATCTGCGCGCGGGTCCGGACTGGGGCGGTGGGGCCTATGTGCTGGTGACCGTGGTCCAGCCCCGCGATCCGGTGTCGAGTCCCAAGCCGCGCCGCGCCGTGGGCCTGGTCTATGTGCCGCTGGAGCCGCCGGGCCGCAAGCTGAGCGTGGCCATCGACACCCCGACCCGGATCACCTCCCACGCCCCGGTGACGGCGACGCTGAACGTCCGCGGGCTCACGGGCGGACAGACCGCCCATGTGACCCTGGCGGCGGTGGACGAGGGGATCCTGCGCCTGACCCACTGGAAGAATCCGGATCCGGCGGGCTGGTACTTCGGCAAGCGGGCCCTGGGTCTCGCCTATCGTGATGACTACGGGCGCCTGCTGGACCCCAATCTCGGCGCGGCGGGGGCGGTCAGCTTCGGCGGGGACGAGGTGGGCGGCGCCGGCCTTGCCGCCGTGCCGATCCGCTCCGTGGCCCTGTGGTCGGGGGTGGTCACCACCGATGCCTCGGGCCGGGCGACGGTCCGGCTGCCGGCTGCGGACTTCAACGGCCAGCTGCGGCTGGTGGCGGTGGCCTGGACCGACAGCGCGGTCGGGTCCGGCGTCTCCAACCTGATCGTCCGCGAGCCAGTGGTGGCGGAGGTGGCGCTGCCGCGCTTCCTGGCGCCCGGCGACCGGGCCGAGGCCACGGTGGAGCTGGACAATGTGGAGGGACGGGCCGGGCCGTATCTCGCCAACCTGATCGGCCGCGACGGGCCGACGGCGGCGGCGGGGCGCAGCTTCAACCTGCAGGTGGGCCAGCATGTGACGGAGCGCCTGAGCCTGATCGCGGGCAATCGCCCGTCCATCGGCCAGGTGTCGCTGGACGCCCGCGGTCCGGGCTTCGCTGCGTTGCGGAGCTTCCCCCTGCAGACCCGCGCCGGCTGGGGCCAGATCACCCGGGCTTTCACCACCCTGCAGAAGCCAGGGGAGAGCTATACCCCTTCGGCCACCCTGCTCACCGGCCTGGCGGCGGACGCGACGCTGTCTGTGTCCTATTCGCCCTTCGCCAATTTCGATCCGACGCCGATCGCCACGGCCCTGTCCCGCTATCCCTATGGCTGCAGCGAGCAGCTGGCCTCCACCGGCTATGCGGCCCTGTTCGCCGTGGCGTCCGGCGGCGGGCCCAAGGCCCGGATGGCGCTGGCGGCGTCGGTCTCCAAGCTGCTGGACCGGGAGGCACTGGATGGCTCCTTCGGCCTGTGGCGGGTGGGCGACGGGGAGGCCGACCCCTGGACCGGCGCCTTCGTGGTCGATTTCCTGCTGGACGCCCGGGCCATGGGCGCCCTGGTGCCGGACGAGGCCCTCGCCCGGGCCCTGTCGGCCATGCGCGCGGTGTCGCAGACCGACGGCTACACCTCCGTCGGCTATCGCATGCAGACCTACGCCGGGTACGGACGGGTTTCGGACAAGGACCGGCAGGCCACGGAGCGTCTGCGCAGCCGGGCTGCGGCCTACGCCCTCTATGTCATGGCCAAGAGCGGCCACGGGGATCTGGGCCGGCTGCGCTGGTTCCACGATGTGGGCTTCGACAAGGAGCCGTCGGCGCTGGCGAGGGCCCAGATCGGCGCGGCGCTGGCGGCCATGGGCGATCACGGCCGGGCGCATGACAGCTTTGCGCAGGCGGTTCAGGCCAAGGGCTGGAAATCGCCGGACGATGGCTACCAGTCCCCGCTGCGGGACCTCGCCGGCGTGGTGGCGCTTGCCTACGAAGCCGGGGAGACGGGTGTCGCCCGAAGCCTGCAGGGGCGGCTGGAGCGGACGGTCCGCCAGCCTGACCGCCTGAACACCCAGGAACAGAGCCACCTGCTGAAGGCGGCGCGGGCCATGCTGGCGGCCGCCGGACCGGTGAAGGTGCAGGCCAGCGGCGCAACGCCGGACGGAACGGCGCGCTGGGCCGTGGGCAAGCTGTCCCAGGCCCGGTTCGTCAACAGCGGCGCCGGCGGCGTCTGGCGCACGGTGACGATCCGCGGCACGCCCCTGGCGGCGCCCGGCGCGTCCGAGAACGGCATGCTGCTGCAGAAGAGCCTGGTGTCGGTGGCCGGCCGTCCGGTGAAGCCGGAGGAGGTGGTCCAGGGCCAGCGCCTGATCGTCCGCATCGCCGGCCAGCTGCTGGCGGATCGCCAGATCACCGCAGTGATCGACGACGCCCTGCCGGCGGGTTTCGAGATCGAGAGCGTGCTGACGCCGGCGGACGCCCAGGGCGCGGTGGGGGACAACGGCAAGGTCGCCGCCGGCCCCTTCGCCTTCCTGGGCAAGCTGACCCCGGTGTCGGTGCAGGAAAAGCGGGATGACCGTTACGTCGCGGCCCTCCGGGCGGAGGGCAGCCAGACCTTCGTCGTGGCCTATGTGGTGCGGGCGGTGACGCCGGGCGACTTCTTCCTGCCCGGCGCGGTGGTGCAGGACATGTACCGGCCCGCCGTGAACGCCCGCACGGCGCCGGGACGCACCCGGATCGCGCCCCTGCCATGAGGTCCTGGCGGTGGCGCTGGCCCACCCGTCGCGAGGCCCTGTGGCTCGCGGCGGGGCTGGTGGCGCTCGACCTGTTCGGATGGTTCCTGCTGTCCCTGCCGCTGGACCGGGTGCGGCAGGCCTCGCCCGTGGTGGTGGACCGGCAGGGCGTCTGGCTGCGCGCCACGCCCACGGATGGCGGCCGCTGGCGCCTTCGGGCCGATCTGGATCGCACCGATCCCCAGTTCGTCCGTCGACTGATCGCCCTGGAGGACGGGCGGTTCTGGTGGCATCCGGGGGTCGATCCGGTGGCCCTGGTCCGCGCCGCCCTCACCGATCTCAGCGCCGGCCGGATCCGGTCCGGCGGCTCGACCCTGACCATGCAGCTGGCGCGGCGCCTCGATCCGCATCCCCGGGTGCTGCGCTTCAAGCTGGTGGAGGCGGTCCGGGCGCTTGGCCTGCAGGTGCGGCTGGGCAAGTCCGGTGTGCTGGCCGACTATCTGACGCTGGCGCCCTACGGCGGCAATCTGGAGGGCGTGCGGGCCGCCTCGCTGGCCTATTTCGGCCACGAGCCCACCCATCTGACCGACGCGGAGCAGGCCTTGCTGATCGCCCTGCCGCAGTCGCCGGAAGCCCGGCGGCCCGACCGCCATCCGGCGGCTGCGCGGGCGGCGCGGGACCGGGTGCTGCGCCGGCTGGCGGCGCGGGGCCTGATCACGCCCACCGCCGCGGCGGAGGCGGCGCGGGAGCCGACACCCCGCCGAAGCGCCTTTCCCGTCCGGGCCTGGGCGGTGAGCGGCGAGATCGCCCGCGCCGCCACCGGCGACCGACCCACCGTGGTCTCCACCCTCGACGCGACGCTTCAGGCCCGGCTCGAGGCGCTGGCGGCCCAGACCGCGGCGGGGCAGGGCACGCACACCGCCGCGGCCGTGCTGGTGCTGGAAACCCGCACCCGGGCCGTGCGGGCCGCCGTTTCCGCCAGCGCCAGGGCGGGGGGCGGCGCCTGGATCGACGCCACCCGGGCCCTGCGCTCTCCGGGCTCGTCGCTGAAGCCGTTCCTCTACGCCTTCGCCTTCGAGCAGGGGCTGGCGGCGCCGGAAACCCGACTGGTGGATCAGAAGGTGGCCTATGAGGGCTATGAGCCGGAAAATTTCGACCGCTCGTTCCACGGGGAGGTGACGGCGCGGGAGGCCCTGGCCAACTCGCTGAACGTCCCGGCGGTGGCGCTGATGGCGCGGCTGGGTCCGGCGGCCTTCGAGCATCGGCTGCAGGGCGCCGGTGTCGGCATCGTGCGTCCGCGGGACGGGCTGGCGGATCCGGGGCTCGCCCTGGCCCTGGGAGGCGAAGGGATCACGCTGCGGGACCTGGCCGTTCTCTATGCCGCCCTGGGGGATGGCGGCGTTGCCAAGCCCCTGAGCTGGACCGAGGCCCAGGCGGCGCTCACGCCGCTCTCGCCCGGGGCGCGGCTGGTGTCGGCGACGGCTGCGACCCAGGTGCTCGACATCCTGCGGGAGGCGCCGCCGCCCCCCGGACGCGCGCCGCCGGCCCTCAGCGCCGGAGCGCCGCGGCTGGCCTTCAAGACCGGCACGTCCTACGGCTTTCGCGACGCCGTGGCGGCGGGGGTGGGGGACCGCTGGACGGTGCTGGTCTGGACCGGCCGGCCGGATGGCGGCGCGCGGCCGGGCCTGACCGGGCGCGACGCGGCCCTGCCGCTGCTGTTTCAGGTGTTCGACCTGCTGAGCGGCGAGACCGCGCAGGCCGCCGCGCAGACGCCGCAGACCGCGCCGACGGCGCTGGCCCGCATGGATGAAGGGGCGAGCGGGCCGCAGGTGCTGTTTCCGCCGGACGGGGCGGCGCTGCTGGCCAATGGCTTTGGCCCGCAGGCCCGCGGCTTCGCCCTGACCGCCCGGGGGGAGGGCCTGCGATGGTACGCCGACGGGCGGCTGCTGGCGCCCGGCGTCGGCGGCGGTCCGCCGGTCTGGCGTCCGGACGGGCCCGGCTTCTACCGTCTGGTGGTGATCGACGGCCGCGGGCGACGGGCTGCGGCGCGGGTGCGGGTGAAATAGTCTGGCCGGTCAGGCGCCCAGTTCGGCGCTGGGCTGGTGCGCCCGCTCCCGCCAGGCGGAGATAACGCAGCCCAGCACGATCAGCGCCGCGCCGCCGAAGGTGGCTGGCGTCACCGGCTCCGCGAACATCAGCCAGCCGAACGCCGCCGCCCAGATGAAGGCCGTGTACTCCACCACCACCAGCACCTTGGCCTCCGCCCGGGCATAGGCCCAGGACAGGGCGATGAAGGCGCCCGAGGCGAAGGCGGCGCTGGCGAAGATCGCGGGAACCTCGCTCAACGGCGGCGGCCGGGCCGCAAAGGGGGCGAACAGCAACAGCACCGCGCTCATGGCCAGCGTGCCGAAGAAGGCGCTCTCCTCCGGGGTCGCAACCTGGGCCTGCTGGCGCTGCAGGATCAGGTTGTAGCTGTAGCAGACCGCGGAGAACAGGATGGCCGCCACGCCGATCCCCGCGTCGGGCCGGTGCTGGCCGCCGAACCGGCCGGCCATGATCACGCCCACGCCCAGCAGCCCGATGATCGATGACGCCACCGCCCATCCGGTGATGGTCTCTCCCAGCAGCACGGCGGCGAGATAGAGGGTGATCAGCGGCGCAATGAAGGACAGCGCGATGCCCTCCGCCAGCGGCACCTTGGTGACGCCCCAGAAGAAGGCGACCACCAGCAGAGCTGCGTTGAACCCACGGATCATGTGCAGACGGAACACCGCAGCCGGAGGGCGCCGTGGACGGCGGACCGCGTAGAGGGCCCCGGTCATCCCTGCGCCGGCGAGGGCGCGCCACAGGGCGGCGTTGTAGGCGCCCAGCTGGATCGACAGCCCCTTCATCAGGGCGTCCATCACCGAATAGAGGGCGATCCCCACCACGGCCATGGCGAAGGCGACAGAGGCGGGAGGGGGGGCGGTTCGGGACATGCGGGCTCTATAGCCGATCCGCCTGACGGCGCCATCGGGCGTCTAGCCCTGCCACGCGCCGCCGGCGTCCCGGGCGGGGGTGTGGACGTCCGAGCGGGGCGTGCCGTCGGCGAAGCGGTCGATGTCCGCCAGCATGTCGCGCCACCCCGCCGCATAGTCCGCCGTCCAGTCCGGACCCAGCAGGTCCTGAAGCCCCTCGCCCACATTGCGGAAGAAGGTGGCGAAGGCCTCCCGCGGGACGTCATAGCCCTCGTGGGTGATCATCTCCGTGCTGATCATGTGGTCCGCGTACCGGCGCTCGCCGACGAAATCGAGGATCGCCTCGAACACCCGGGCCAGCATCTCGCCGCGGATGGCGCCGTTGTCGTCCCGCCAGAACAGGGGTTTCAGCTCCGGATGCGCCAGGAACAGCCGCTCATAGATGGCGGCGGTCGGGTCCAGGCCACGGGCCGCGACGGCCTCCAGACTGGCTTCGACGGCGGCGGAATAGCTGTGGACGGACGGGCTCACGGGCGGGGCTCCCGCCGGGGCGGGCCGGCGCTCTGAAGGTCGTGTCGATAGGATGCGACATATATCGTTAGCAATCTATTAACCATTTGCCGGCGCTCCGGCCGCGTCGCGGACCACGCAGCGAAAGCCGATGTGGCTGGCGGCCGTGTCCTCCATCTGCGGCTGGCGGGCGGCGGGGCGATAGCGGTCGCAATAGCTTTCGCAGCAAAGGAAGGAGCCGCCCTTGACCACCCGTCGGGGGATCTCGACGCCGGGCAGGGCCGGGTCGCGGCTGAGGGTCGCCGGGTCCGAGCCGCAACAGGCCGGGGCGTCGTGGGAGCCCGTCCAGTAGTCCCGGGTCCATTCCCAGACATTGCCGATCATGTCGGAGAGGCCATGGCCGTTGGCGGGAAACGACCCCACCGGAGACGTGCCCTCGAAGCCGTGACCGCCCCCGGCGTCCTGTGGATAAGTCCGGGTCCAGTGGTTGGCCATGATCCGTCCGTCGGGGCGGCGTTCGTCCCCCCAGGCATAGGTCGCGCCGTCCAGGCCGCCCCGGGCGGCGGACTCGAACTCCGCCTCCGTCGGCAGGTCCTTGCCGGCCCAATGGGCGTAAGCAAGGGCGTCGGCATGGGCGATCTGGACCACCGGATGATCCAGCCGGCCGCGCCAGACCGAAGCCTCGCCCTCCGGCTTGCGCCAGTGGGCGCCCGGGACATAGCGCCAGCCGTCGGACCAGTGGATCCGGCGCGCTGCGCCCCTGCCGAGGCGGAAGACCAGGGCGCCGGGGCGCAGCCGGGCGGGGTCCACGCCGGGATAGAGCGCCGGGTCCGGCGCCTGCTCCGCCATGGTCACGTGGCCTGTGGCCTGGACGAAGGCGGCGAAGGCGCGGTTGGTGACTGGCGTCCGGTCGATGCGGAAGGGAGCGACCTCGCGCCAGCGGACCGGCGCCTCCTCGGCATAGTGGCGGTCGGATCCCATGCGGAAGCGCCCGCCGGGGATCTGGACCATCTCCGCGCCGGCGTCGCCCATCTCAGTCCTGCAGGTGTTCGAGAAAGCCGCGCAGTTGCTTGAACACCGGCGGTATGTCCGCGTGGCGATAGGGGGCGAAGTCGCTCCGCGCGCGGGCGAGGCGGGCCTTCAGCTCTGTGGCGACCTCAGGATGGACAGCGGCGACATTGTAGCTTTCCGACCGGTCCGCGGCCACGTCGAACACCTCGGTGTAGCCCAGCTTGTCCAGGGGGAAGCGGGCGCCCCGGTAATAGGCGTCCGCCAGGTATTTCCAGCGCTGGGTGCGGATCGCCACCGGCAGTTCGTTGTCAAACAGGATCAGCGCCTCGTGCGGCGAGGGCGCGCCGGCGGTCAGGACGGCGGTGATGTCCTTTCCGTCCAGCTCCACCCCGACGGGCGGGGGGCGGCCAGCCATGGCGCACAGGGTCGGCAGGATGTCGATGCCCATGGCGATGGAGCTGACCTGGCCTCCCGCCGGGATCACGCCTGGCCGCCGGGCGATGAACGGGACCCGATAGCCCCCGTCGAAGCCCGCGCCGCCCTTGCGGTCCCGCAGGCCCCCGGCCGACCCCTCGAACCACGGTCCGTTGTCGGAGGTGAAGATCACCAGGGTGTCCCGGTCCAGGTCCAGCGCCTTCAACCGGTCCAGCAGGCGCCCGACGATCCCGTCGATCTCGGCCACCGTCGCGCCATAGGGGCCCGCCGGGCCGTCCGTGGCGAAGCCTGGGCCGGGGTGGGAGGGCAGGTGCGGCGCGCTCAGCGCCAGCTCCACGAAGAAGGGCCGATGCCGGTTCTGGGTGATGAAGGCCTCGGCGCGGGCGTAGAACTGCTGCTGCAGGGTGGGGAAGTCCACGGGGGACTGCCGCACCTCCGTCGATCCGGCATGGGCCTCGAACAGGGACAGGGGCGCCATGTCGTGGCTGTAGGGAATGCCGAAGAAGGTGTCGAAGCCATGCCGTGTGGGGGGCCAGTAGGCGGGGGCGTGGCCCAGGTGCCACTTGCCGAACAGGCCCGACGCATAGGCCGCGCCGAGGGCCTTCGGGATGGTCACCTCGCTCAGGGGCAGGCCCCGGTCGTCGGCCTGCATGATCACCTCGTAGCCCAGGCCGGTGCGGACCGGATAGCGCCCGGTCAACAGGCCGGCCCGGGACGGGGTGCAGAGATTGGCGGGGGCGTAGTAGTCGGTCAGGGTCACCCCCTCCCGCGCCATCCGGGCGAGGTTCGGTGTGGCGATCGGTCCGTGGCCGTCCAGGCTCAGGTCCCCATAGCCCAGGTCGTCGCACAGGATGACCACAAAGTTCGGCGGACGGCCCGCGGACGCCGACCGGGCCGGCGGCGCGACGGCCTGTCCGGCCAGCAGGGCGGAGGCGCCGAGGAGAAGCGCGCGACGATCCATGGCGATGGCCTTCTTCCCTGGGGTCCCGGCGACGTGAGGACCGCGCCCGGTTGACGGCATGATCGCGCGCTGCGGCGAGGCGCGTCAACCGCCGCAGGTTTTGCTTCTCCCGCCGGGCGTCAGTCTCTACGCTCGGCGCAACATGATGATGCGGAGGAGTTGAGCCCATGGCCCCCAGTTTCCAGAACCTGTTTTCCGTCAAGGGCAAGGTCGTCCTGATCACCGGCGGGTCCCGCGGGATCGGCGAGATGCTGGCCGCGGGTTTCCTCGCCAACGGCGCCAAGGTCTACATCTCCTCGCGCAAGGCGTCGGCCTGCGACCAGACGGCGAAGCGGCTGATGGAGACCTATGGGGGCGAGGTCATCGCCCTGCCGGCGGACCTGTCCACGGTGGAGGGCTGCGCGTCGCTGGCGGCGCAGCTGTCGGCGCTGGAGACCCGCCTCGACGTGCTGATCAACAACGCCGGCGCCGCCTGGGGCGCGCCCCTGGAGGAGTTTCCCGAGCAGGGCTGGGACAAGGTCATGGACACCAATGTGAAGGGCGTCTTCTTCCTGACCCAGAAGGTGCTGCCCCTGCTGCGCGCCGCCGCGTCGAAGGACCATCCGGCCCGGGTGATCAATATCGGCTCCATAGACGGGCTGAAGTCCGCGGCCTTCTCCACCTTCTCCTATGGCGCGTCCAAGGCGGCGGTGCACCACCTGACCCGATTCCTCGCCTCGCACCTGACGGGGGAGCATATCCTGTGCAACGCCATCGCGCCTGGCCCGTTCCCCACCTGGATGCTGTCCACCGGCGTCGGCTTCGGCGGCGCCACCGAGGATGTGGACTGGGATCTGGTGGGCAAGCGCAATCCCAGCGGCCGGGTGGGAACGCCGGAGGACATCGCCGGCCTCGCCCTGTTCCTCAGCTCCCGCGCGGGCGAGTTCGTGGTGGGCCAGGTGATCGCCTGCGACGGCGGCGTGGTGGGGACCAGCTGAGCCCTATTTCGCCACGTAGACCGGCTTGCCGTCGGGGCCCGTGACCTCGGCGGCCCAGCGCCGGCGGACCTCGGTCTTCACCGCGCCGGACACGGGCACATAGTCCAGCTGGACGGCCGCGGGGTCGCCATTGCGATAGGCCCAGTCGAAGAACTTCAGCACCGCCGCCCCCGTCTCGGCGCTGGTCTGGCTGCGGCGGACCAGGATGTAGGTCGCAGACGTGATCGGCCAGGACGGGCCCGGCGGGTCGATCAGGGAGACACCGAAGGCGGGCGCCCGCAGGAAATCCGCCGTCGCGGCGGCGCGGGCGAAGCTCCTCGCATCCGGCGTCACGAACCCCCCGCCCGAGGACGGCAGCTGGGCGGCGCTGAGATGGCTCTCCCTGGCGAAGGCGTATTCCAGATAGCCGATGGCGCCGGGGGTGTTGCGCACCAGGGCGGCGACGCCCTCATTGCCCTTGCCCGCGGCGCCCTTGGGCCAGGTCACGTCGAGGCCGGCGCCCACGCGGGCCTTCCAGTCCGGGCTCTTCAGGGACAGGTAGCGGGTGAAGGCGAGGGTGGCGCCGGACCCGTCGGCGCGATGCACCAGCTGGATCGGGGCATGGGGCAGGGCCACGTGCGGGTTCACGGCCACCAGCTTCGGATCGTCCCAGTGGGTGATGCGTCCCAGATAGATCTCGGCCAGCAGGGGGCCTGTCAGCTTCAGCTCTCCCGGATTCAGGCCCAGAAGGTTGATCACCGGAACCACGCCGCCCACGGCGGTGGGGAACTGGGCGAGGCCCGCGGCGTCCAGCTCCTGCGGGGTCAGGGGCATGTCGCTGGCGCCGAAGTCCACGGTTCCGGCCTTGATCTGCTTCAGCCCGTTGCGGGAGCCGATCGCCATGTAGTTGAAGGCGCCGCCGCCCGCGGGGCGGTACAGCTCGGCCCACCGGGCGTAGAGCGGCGCGGGAGAAGTGGCGCCGACGCCGGAGATGTCGGTGGCCCGCGCGAGGCCCGCCGCCGAGAGGGCGAGGGCCAGTCCCGCGCCGATTGCCGCCTTGATCATGGCCACGTCCCCGTTCGTTGAATCACGCTCCTTCTAGCATTCCTGCGCGCGCCGGGCGACGGGCCGGTGGCGGCGGCGGGTCCGGCCCGCTATGCTAGACGAAAAGCTGCGGGGAAGACGCCATGACCGATCACCTCATCGAGACCTTCGCCGACGGCGTCGCCACCCTGACCCTGAACCGGCCGGAGGCGCGCAACGCCCTGTCGCCGGAGCTGCTGCAGGCCCTGTCCGCCGCCGCGCCGCGGTTGGCGCTGGACCCGGCGGTGCGGGTGGTGGTGCTGACCGGCGCCGGCGGGGCGTTCTGCGCCGGTGGCGACGTGAAGGGCTTCGTCGCCCGGGGCGAGCCGGGGGTGGAGGCGCCGACCTTCGACCAGCGGGTCAACACCCTGCGCAGCGGGATGGAGTTCAGCCGCTGGCTGCACGAGATGCCCAAGCCCACCCTCGCCGTGATCCCCGGCGCGGCGGCGGGGGCGGGGCTGGCCATGGCGCTGGCCTGCGACCTGCGGATCGCCACCGAGGACGCCAAGCTGACCACGGCCTTTTCCAAGATCGGCGCGTCCGGGGACTATGGCGGCAGCTACTTCCTGACCCATCTGGTGGGGCCGGCCAAGGCGAGGGAGCTGTACTTCACCGCCGATGTGATCTCCGGCCGGGAGGCGGCGGCGCTGGGGATCGTCAACCGGGCGGTGCCCGCCGCGGATCTGGCGGCGGAGGCGGCCAAGCTCGCGCGCCGTCTGGCCGACCTGCCCACCGTGGCCATCGGCTATATGAAGCGGAACCTGTCCCTGGCGGAGCACGCGCCGCTCTCCGAGGTGATGGACGCCGAGGCGATCCACATGGTCCGCACCATGGCCACCGAGGACCACAAGGCCGCGTCCCTGGCCTTCGTGGAAAAGCGCCCGCCGGTGTTCCGCGGCCGCT
>CAINOV010000190.1 GCA_903851655.1 uncultured Caulobacterales bacterium | reverse complement strand
TGCAGAAGCCCCAGGAACCCGCAGCGGAAGCCGAAGCCCAGGGCGGCGGAGGTCTCCATCTCGTGGCTGAAGCTGGCGTCATTCAGGCGCAGCTTGCCCACCGCGGCGCGCAGGTCCTCGAAATCCGCCGCATCCACGGGGAACAGGCCGCAGAACACCACCGGCTGGGCGACCTTGAAGCCTTCCAGCTCATGGGCGGTGGGGCGCTTCTCGTCGGTGATGGTGGCGCCCACGGCGGCGTCGGCCACCTCCTTGATGGAGGCGGTCAGGAAGCCGATCTCGCCGGGGCCGAGGCTGTCCACGGATGTCGCCTTGGGCAGGAACACGCCCAGCCGGTCCACCTGATAGCCGGCGCCGGTCTGCATCATCTTCAGCTTCTGGCCGACGGTCATGCGGCCCTCGATGATCCGCACCAGCACGACGACGCCCAGATAGGCGTCGTACCAGGCGTCCACCAGCAGGGCCTTCAAGGGGGCAGCCTCGTCGCCCTTGGGGGCGGGCAGGCGGGTGACGATGGCTTCCAGCACGTCGGTGATGCCAAGGCCGGTCTTGGCCGAGCACAGCACCGCGTCCGAGGCGTCGAGGCCGATCACGTCCTCGATCTGGGCCTTCACCCGGTCCACGTCGGCGGCGGGCAGGTCGACCTTGTTCAGGACCGGTACGATCTCGTGATTGTTGTCGATGGCCTGGTAGACATTGGCGAGCGTCTGCGCCTCGACCCCCTGGGAGGCGTCCACCACCAGCAGCGAGCCCTCGCAGGCGGCCAGACTGCGGCTCACCTCATAGGCGAAGTCCACGTGGCCGGGGGTGTCGATCAGGTTCAGCACATAGTCGAGGCCGTCCTTGGCCCGGTAGTTCAGGCGGACGGTCTGGGCCTTGATGGTGATCCCGCGCTCCCGCTCGATCTCCATGTTGTCGAGCACCTGCTCCTTCATCTCCCGGGCGGTCAGGCCGCCGGTTTCCTGGATCAGGCGATCGGAGAGGGTGGACTTGCCGTGGTCGATATGGGCGACGACGGAGAAGTTGCGGATCTGGGAGGTGGGCGTCATGGGGCTGCGCTTATCACCGGCCATGCCCGACGCCAAGCGCGCGTGGTTCGCCGCCAGGGTTAACGAGGTTTTAAGCGGGCTCGGGCATCGCTATTTCGACGCATTGCCGTCGCAGGTTCTGCCGGTCGAGTCGCAGGAGAGTGGGATTTGGATAGACGCGCCCTTATCATGTCCGGAGTGAGCGTCCTTGGCCTCGGCGCGACCCGGAGCTTCGCCCAGCAGCCGGTCGCCGACCAGGATCGCGGCTCGGTCACCCAGAACACCCTTGCGCCGGTCGGGCAGGCGCAGCCGGCCAGCCCCGGACGCCCGCAGGCCATGGCCCAGGACGGGCCGCCGCCGGCGCCCCCCGCCGACGGCCGGGCCGGAACCGTGACCGGGACCGAGGAGATGCCCCCGGCGGGCGCCCCCCGCTACAGCAACACGGAAAAGGCGCAGAGCTACGGCAAGGACGAGATCGTCCATGCGGCGTCCGACTTCCTGGGCGTGACGGCGGAGGCGGCCGGCGCGGCCATCGAACGGGTGTTTGCGGAAAACGGCCGGCCGACCGGCTACATCGCCGGCGAGGAGACCGCCGCGGCGATCACGGTCGGTCTGCGCTATGGCAAGGGCCTTTTGTACATGAAGAACCGGCCGACCTTGCGGGTGTTCTGGCAGGGACCGTCCATCGGCTTCGACCTGCGCATCAACGCCAGCCGGGTGTTCACCCTGTGCTACAATCTCCAGTATCCGGACGCGATCTTCCAGCGCTTTCCGGGGGTGGAGGGCTCGGCCTACTTCATCGGCGGCCTGGGGGTGAACTACCAGCGGGCCAGCGACATCACCCTGGCGCCGGTCCGGGCCGGCGTCGGCCTCGGCGCAGGCGCCAATATCGGCTACCTGGCCTACAGCCGCGGCCGTAACTGGCTGCCGTTCTGAGCGCTTCATCGACCCCCGGACTGGACGTGGCGGCCCACATCGCCCAAGTGACGGGCGTGCGCCAGCCCCTGTCCGACTTCACCCTGCTGCAGATCACCCCGGCCCTGGACACCGGCGGGGTGGAGCAGACGACCCTCGACATCGCCCGCGCGGTGACGGCGGCCGGCGGCCGTGCGCTGGTGGCGTCCCGCGGCGGGCGGTTGGAGGGCGAACTCGCCCGGAGGGGCGGGGAGCTGGTCCGGCTGGACATGGCCACGAAGAATCCACTGACCATGCTGCGCAACGCCCGGGCGCTGGAGCGGGTGATCCGCGACGAAGGCGTCAGCCTCGTCCATATCCGCTCCCGCGCCCCGGCCTTCGCCGCCCTGGCCGCCGCCCGCCGCGCCGGTGTTCCGGTGGTGACCACCTATCACGGGGTCTACAACGCGCGATCGGCGGTCAAGCGCTGGTACAACGGGGTGATGGTCCGCGGCGATTTCACCATCGCCAATTCCGATTTCACCCGGGCGCACGTGCTGGCGACCCACGCCGTGGCGCCCGACCGCGTGCTGTCGATCCCGCGGGGCGTGGACCTCGGTCGGTTCGACCCGGCCGCCGTGTCGCCGGATCGGGTCGCGGCCCTCAGGCAGGACTGGGGCCTCGCGTCGGACGAGACGCGGTGCGTCTTCCTGCTGGCCGGGCGACTGACCCGCTGGAAGGGGCAGGAACTGATCATCCGGGCCCTGGGCGCCGCCCAGATGGCCGGCGGACCGGGCATGGTCCTGGTCCTCGCCGGGGATGATCAGGGCCGTCACGACTACACCGCCTCCCTGCGCGCCCTGGCGGAGCTGGAGGGCGTGGCGGACGCGGTCCGGATCGTCGGTCACTGCGCGGACATGCCCGCGGCCTATCTCGCGGCGGACGTCGCCCTGGCGCCGTCCCTGGAGCCCGAGGCCTTCGGTCGCACCGCCGTGGAGCCCCAGGCCATGGGTCGGCCGGTGTTGGCGGCGGCCCATGGCGGACCGGCAGAGACCGTCCTCGACGGGGAGACCGGCTGGCTGCTGCCGCCGGGTTCGCTGCAGGCCTGGGCCGCAGGCCTGACCGCCGCCGCGCTCATGTCTCCCGCGCGCCGCGCCGAGATGGGCGCCGCCGGCATGGCTCGGGCGCGCCGTCTCTATTCCCTCGACGCCATGTGCGAGGCGACGCTGGCGGTCTATCAGCAGGTGCTCGCCGAGCAGGCGAGGGGCGGGTGAGGATCCTTGTCATCAAGCTGGCCGCCCTGGGCGATGTGGTCCTCGCCTTTGCGGCCATGCGGCGGATCCGCGACGCCCATCCGGGGGCGCAGATCACGCTGCTCACCACGCCGCCCTATGCGGGCCTGGCGACGGCCAGCGGCCTGTTCGACCATGTGGAGACCGACGGCCGTCCCAGGCGGATCGGCGCCCTGCTGTCCATGTTGCGCCGCCTACGTCGGGCCCGGTATGATCTGGTCTACGACCTGCAGACCTCCAGCCGGTCGAGCGGCTATTTCTACGCCCTCTGGCCCCGGCCGCCGAGGTGGTCGGGCATCGCCGCCGGCTGCGCCCTGCCGCACGCCAATCCCGATCGCGACGGGATGCACACGCTGGAGCGGCAGGCCGACCAGCTGAAGGCCGCGGGCATATGGGATGATGCGCCGACCGCGCCGGGAACGGCGCCGCCGCCGGACCTGGGCTTCATGCTGCGCGCCGATGATCCCCGGCTGGCGCCCGAGCGATTCGGCCTGACGCCGCCCTACGCCCTGCTGATTCCCGGCGCCTCCCCGCATCGGCCGGAAAAACGCTGGCCGGCGGCGGGGTACGGCCAACTGGCGGCGGCGCTGGAGCGCGAGGGACTGAGGGTGGCCCTGATCGGCGGCGCGGCCGAGGCGGGGCTGGCGGAAGCGATCGGCGCCCAGGCGCCGGGCGTCGTCAACCTGACCGGCCAGACGGATTTCGCCCAGGTTGCGGCGCTCGCGGCCCATGCCGACCTTGTGGTGGGCAATGACACAGGCCCGACCCATCTCGCCGCCGCCGCTGGCGCACCGACTCTCGTCCTGTTCTCGCAGGCGTCCGACCCAGCCCTGTGCGCGCCGCGGGGGCGTCGGGTGTCGGTGCTGCGCGTGTCACGTCTCGATGATCTTGACGTGAATACGGTTTTCGACGCGGCGCGAGACCTCAGGACCGCTTGAACTCCGTGTAAATATTTCCCATGTTTATTCCATCGGATTCGGTTAAACTCAGACCGGACGACGCCCTTCAACAGACGTAGGAGACGACCCTATTCGCCGCCCAATGCAAACCCCGCCGACCAAGGACGGTCCGCGCATCAATGATGAAATACGCGTTCCCCGGGTGCTTCTGATTGATCAGAACGGCGAAAAACAGGGTGTCATGCCGACCCAGTCGGCCCTCGAGGCCGCCGAGGAGGCCGGGCTCGATCTGGTCGAGGTCTCTCCCAATTCCGATCCTCCCGTCTGCAAGATCCTGGACTACGGCAAGTACAAGTTCCAGGAGCAGAAAAAGAAGAACGAGGCGCGCAAGCGCCAGAAGGTCGTCGAGATCAAGGAAATCAAGCTTCGCCCGAATATCGACACCCATGACTACGAGGTGAAGGCCAAGGCGATGAACCGCTTCTTCGAGGAGGGCGACAAGGTCAAGGTGACCCTGCGCTTCCGCGGACGGGAGCTGGCGCACCCGGAACTGGGCATGAAGCTGCTGCAGCAGGTCCGCGCGGACTTCGATCCGATCGCCAAGGTCGAGTACGAGCCCCGCATGGAAGGCAAGCAGATGATCATGATCCTCGCCCCGCGATAGGGGCGGGGCGACGGCCTCATCCGACGCATCGCGGACGCCGCCGTGGCTCTGGATCTCTGCGATGGCGCCTCAAGATGAGACGTCTCAATGTGAGTGAGGCTTTGGCGCCTTTAGACACTTCGTTTCGGCGAGCATGCGATAGATCGCGCATAGCTGCTCAGTGACAGACTTCTTGTGCCAGATCTGAGCGAAAGCCTCGATGGCCTTCCGCGAAGCATCGGCTTGTTCGTCCGTGGTCATCGGGCGGTGAGCGACAGGTGGGGGGCAGGGTGCTGCATCCGACAACGTCCCCCGTCCGCAATGGCAATGGATTCTGTGGCCCGCAGGTGCGCCGTTACGTCCGCCATGTGGTCCGCGGTGGGTATTGACGATGATAGTTTGCCCCTGCGCAGCGGCCGCCGCTGCCGCGGCGGCGCCACCGGCTGCTGCGGCGGCCGCGCTTGCAGACGGCCCGCCCGTCGTGTGGATGATTGTTCCGCCGGCGCCTCGGCAGTCGCCTGCTCGCTCTTCTGTGCAAGGGTCGCAGACACAGCAGTCGCAAACCCTGTCCTGGGGCTGCTTGCCTGAAACAGCGGTTTCAAGTTGTCGAACGACGGGGCCCAGAGATCCCACGAATATGAGCATGGGCCCGAGATTCGCGCGGATCGCCGCAAGCAGGGCGTGCGCCTCCGAAGTCTTTGCCGTTCCAGTCGCAAGCAGCGCCTTCTGAAGTTGCGCATTGATGTTATCGAAGATGCATTCGATGGATCGGCAGACCTGCTTGCGATACTCCGCGGTCAACCGAGCGCGTGTGGACTCTCGCGTCAGGTAGAAGGTTACCGCGATCGCCGTCAGAAACAGGAGCACGACCGCGATGATTGCGATGCCCGACATCCGAACACCTTCGCAACACGTGTCTCGTGCTTCAAACAGGCTGTCCGAGAACCATAGAAGCGAACGCACCGAGGCCAGGTGATAAAGGTGCATGAGTGACTCGCTCAGATATGGTTAACGCGATTGTGCCGATACTCGACAGAAAATTGCAACCGCGAAAGCCGAGGGGGTCGCCTCGCGTTCGGCGTTGTGACCAGTTGTGGGCTTTCCGCTACCACCCCTTGCCCCCGCGCCGGAATTCGCGTATCTCCCCGCGCTTCACGGAACCGCCTGGCCATTGGCATGCCATGGCGGCTCACATGCTGTCTCTTTGAAGAAGGGTGGGGCGCCTAGCCGCGGTCCACATAGCAAAATGCCGAAGTTGAAGACCAAGTCGGGCGTGAAGAAGCGCTTCAAGCTCACCGCATCGGGCAAGGTGAAGGCCGGCGTCGCCGGCAAGCGTCACCGTCTGATCAGCCACAACGCCAAGTACATCCGCTCCAACCGCGGAACCAAGGTGATGTGCGATGCAGACGCCAAGATCATCAAGTCGCACATGCCTTACGGCTGATCGACCGATCATCCTGCAACGCTTTTCTTTTCCGATTCCAGACTGAGGTGACTTGATATGGCGCGTGTCAAAAGGGGCGTTACGTCCCACGCCAAGCACAAAAAGGTTCTCGAGCAGGCCAAGGGTTTCTACGGCCGCCGCAAGAACACCATCCGGACCGCCAAGGCCGCCGTCGACAAGGCCGGCCAGTACGCCTACCGCGACCGCAAGGTCCGCAAGCGCGCCTTCCGCGCCCTGTGGATCCAGCGGATCAACGCGGCCGCGCGGCTCGAGGGCTTTACCTATTCGCAGTTTATCCACGGCCTTGACGTCGCCGGGATCGACATGGACCGCAAGGTGCTGGCCGACGTGGCCGGCGCGGATCCCGCGGCGTTCAAGGCCATCGCCGACAAGGTGCGCGCCGCCCTGGCCTGACGGCCGTCGGCGACGGACGGGCCCGGCCCCGGGCCTGACCCCGGCGCGCATCTTTGACCCCTGTGAAACGGCCGCGGACGCCTCGTCCGGCGGCGCGCTCCCTCTCCGCGAGAGGAGAGGGGTTGGAGCTGCGAACCATGACGGATCTGGTGACACTCGAAGCCGACCTGCTGGCGCAGGCGGCCGCTGCCGGCGACCTCGCCGCGCTGGACGCCGTGCGCGTGGCGGCGCTGGGCAAGTCGGGCGTGGTGTCCGGCCTGCTGAAGTCCCTGGGCGCCATGACGCCGGATGAGCGCCGCGAGCAGGGGGGGCGGATCAACGGACTGCGGGACCGGGTGCAGGCGGCGCTGACGGCCCGGCGGGCCGTGCTCGAGGCGGCAGAGCTCGACGCCCGCCTGGCCGCGGAGCGGCTGGACCTGACCCTGCCGGCCCCGCACCAGCGCCGGGGGTCGGTGCACCCGACCATGCAGGTGATGGACGAGATGATCGCCATCTTCGCCGGTCTGGGCTTCGCCGTGGCGGAGGGGCCGGACATCGAGGACGACTTCCACAACTTCACGGCCCTGAACTTCCCGCCGAAGCATCCGGCCCGGGAGATGCACGACACCTTCTTCTTCGGCCCCGA
>CAINOV010000189.1 GCA_903851655.1 uncultured Caulobacterales bacterium | reverse complement strand
GCGGTGGGGGCCTTCGCCGGGGCGGGCCAGGCGGGGGAGGCGGTGCTGGTGGCCGTGTTCGTGCTGGCCGGCAACACCCTGCTGCGGCCCCTGGTGGACTTCGTCAACCGCCGGCCCATCCGCCCGGGCGAGACCGAGGCCCATTACCAGGTGCATGTGGTCTGCCGGCCGGAGAACGTCACCGCCGTGCGGGACATGCTCTATGACGAGCTCGAGATGCACAACTACCCGATCCGCGAGATCGAGACCCTGTCCGAGAGCGACGACTATGTGGAGCTCGCCGCCTCCATCGTGCCCACGACCGCGGACCACAAGGAGCTGGACGCCATCGTCAGCCACATCGAGCGCCGCGCGGAGGTGACCAGCGCGACGTGGACGGTCGCAACTCTGTCGTAGTCAAATTGGACCGCGAATTCAGATCGCCTCCCGGGCACTCTCTTTAGGCATCCGTTGTTCGCCCCCACGTCATGCCGAAAATTTTCCGTATCAACCGCTCCGGTCAGTTCCTGGAAGCGGACCTTCCTCGCGGCGACTATGAGCCCAACTTCGCCTTCGTTGGTCGGCATCTGCTTGCCGCCCGGGGAGCGTGGCGGCTTGCCGGAAATTCGGCGCAGGATCAGATCGGAAGGGTGGCTAGTGCGCAGCGCTGCGTCGTAAGCCGTCCAGGTAGTCGCTCCACCATTGGGCCATCCGCACGCGCTCGTCCCAATAGGCGCCACGGTGGTAGGCCGCTCTCAACCCGTTGGCCTCTCCGTGGGCAAGAGCGCGTTCAATCGCATCTGGGCTCCACAGACCTGACTCATTCAGCAGAGTGCTCGCTGTTGATCGGAAGCCGTGAGATGTCATTTCGTCGGCGGAATACCCCATTCGTCGCAACGCGGCATTGAGCGTGTTTTCCGACATGGGTCGGAGCTTCGTCGTCATCGCTGGAAAAACGAACTTCCCGCGACCGGTGACCGATTTTGCTTCGGTCAGAATCTCGACGCTCTGGCGGGATAGCGGAACCACATGCTCGCGCTTCATCTTCATGCGTTCGCCGGGAATGCGCCAAACAGACTTATCGAGGTCGATTTCGCTCCACTCCGCTTGTCGAAGTTCGCCTGGGCGAACAAAGACGTGGGGAGCCAACTTGAGCGCCCATTTGGTTGCCGGCTGTCCGTCAAACTCATCGATCGCCCGCAGGAGGCCGCCGACCTGCGCTGGCTGCAGCAAAGCCGCATAGTGCTTGACCCGCGGCGCTTTCAGGGCGCCGCGCAAGTCGGGCGTGATGTCCCGGTCCGCTCGACCCGTCGCTACGGCATATCGGAAGATGCGGCTGCAAAGAGAAAGGGCGCGCTTTGCGGTTTCACGCTTCCCCGCCTTTTCGATCTTCCTCACGGCGCCGAGGAGCTCAAACGGTTGGATATCGGCAATTGGGCGTTCCCAGATGTCGCGTCCGAGACAAGATACCAACCATTTGGCCTTGGTCGTCGTGACGGTGCTCAGCCCGTCTTCGGCGCACTTGTCGATATACTCGTCTGCGAGGGCGAGAAACGTGGTGTCCGCGCTGAGTTGACGGGCATGGGCCTCTCGCTTCTTCTCGACACTGGGATCGCCACCGTCGGCGAGTAGGCTTCGCGCGGCGTCTCTGTCGTCCCGGGCCTTCTTCAGCGAGACGTCGGGGTATTTGCCGAGGGAGAGCTTTTTTTCGCGCCCAAGAATTCGGTACTTCATGCGCCACAGCTTTGCGCCCGTAGGCATCACCTGGAGGTACAGCCCAGCGGAATCCGAGAGTTTGTAGGGCTTTGCGCGTGGCTTCGCGTTACGGATCGAAAGGTCGGAGAGCGGCATGGGGGCCTTCAGATCGAGACTGGCAGCGAGGCCCCCAAAAGTGCCCCCACGGGGTCCGGATTTCTCCGGACGTGCGTGGACGTTGGTGGCCCTATCGCCACCTAACCTACCAGATTTTATTGATTTTTGTAGATGCCCCTGGACGTCTTCGTACAGGGTGATGGTGCCCAGGAGAGGACTCGAACCTCCACGACCTTTCGATCACTGGCACCTGAAGCCAGCGCGTCTACCAATTCCGCCACCTGGGCCCGGTCTGCGGACGGAGCTTCGAAAAGCCCCGCCGTTTCGCGAGAGGAGCGGTTATTAGGGCGCCGCAATCCGTCGGTCAACCGCGTTTCTGCTCCGGGTTTCGAGGCCGCGTCAGGCCGGGGCGCCGCGGGTGTCCATCAGATTGCGGGCGACCACCATGCGGTGCACCTCCGACGGCCCGTCATAGATGCGCATGTTGCGCACGCGCCCGGCAAGGATGTTCAGCGGCGTCTCCTTGGTCATGCCCATGGCCCCGAAGGCCTGCATGGCGTGGTCGATGATCTCCTGCGCCATTTCCGTTGCGTAGACCTTGAGCATGGAGATCTCGGTGCGCACGTCCTGGCCCTGGTCCAGCTTCCAGGCGCAGTGCCAGGCCATCAGCCGGGCGGCGTGGATCTTGGTCGCCCCGTCCGCCACCCACCACTGGATGGACTGGCGCTCGGACAGGCGCTGGCCGAAGGTGGTGCGCTGCGGAGCGTAGTCGGTCATCATGTCCAGGGCCCGCTGGGCCGCCCCGATGCACCAGGCCGCCATCTCCATCCGCCGGGTGCCCAGCCGGATCTGCATGGGGCCGAAGCCCTGGCCCTCCTCGCCGAGCAGCTTCCAGCCGGGGACGCGGCAGTCCTCCAGCACCACCTCATAGGTGAACTCGCCCCCCAGCATCGGGATACGCCGCAGGACGTTGAAGCCCGGCGTGTCCCGGTCCACCAGGAAGGCCGACATGCCGCCCCGGGCCTTCTTCGCCGGGTCGGTGAGGGCCATCAGGATGGTGAAGTCCGCCTCCGCCGCCCGGGTGATCCAGATCTTGCGGCCGTTGATCACCCAGTCGTCCCCGTCGCGCACCGCCCGGGTCTGCATCCCCGCCGGGTCGGCGCCGGCGCCCGGCTCGCTGATGCCGATGGCGGAGACCGTCTCCCCCCGGGCGTAGGGGGCGAGATAGTCGTCGATCTGCCGGCCCTTGGCCGTGGCGGCCAGCATCTGCAGGTTCGGACTGTCCGGGGGCAGGGTGTAGGTTGCGACGGTGGAGCCCAGGGCCTCGTTCACCGCCACCAGGGCGATGTGCGGCAGGCCCATACCGCCCTGGGCCTCGGGTGCGTCGAGGCTCCAGAGGCCGAGATCCTTGGACACGGCGTCCAGGCGCGCGCGTTCCTCGGCGGACAGATAGGCGCCTTGCCCGGCGGCTTCCCGGGCCATGACCGCGGTCTCCAGGGGCATCAGCTCGTTGCGGACAAACTTCTGCACCAGATCGCGCAGCATCCGGTGCTCTTCGGCCAGGTCGAAATCCATGTCAGATCCGTTCGATGATGATGGCCGGGGCCATGCCGCCGCCGGCGCACATGGTGACCAGGCCGCGCTTCAGGTCCCGGCGCTCCAGCTCGTCCAGCACCGTGCCGATCAGGATCGCGCCCGTGGCCCCGATGGGATGGCCCAGCGCCATGGCCCCGCCGTTCACGTTCACCCGGTCCCGGTCGAGCTTCAGGTCGCGGATGAACTTCTCCGCCACGACGGCGAAGGCCTCGTTGATCTCGAACAGGTCGATGTCGGCCAGGGTCAGGCCCGCCTTGGCCAGCACCTTGCGCGCGGCCGGGACGGGGGCGTTCAGCATCAGGGTCGGGTCGTCGCCCATGTTGGCCATGGCCACGACCCGGGCCCGGGGCGTCATGCCGTGGGCCCTGGCGTAGTCAGGGGAGGCCAGCAGCACCGCCGCAGCTCCGTCCACCACGCCCGACGAATTGCCCGCATGATGGATGAACTTGATGTCGAGGTCGGGATACTTCTGCAGGATCAGGCTGCGGAAGGTCGCGCCCTGGTCGTCGATGGCCACGTCCGCCAGGGCCTCGAAGGAGGGCTTGAGGGCGGCCAGGCCCTCCCGGGTCGTCTGGGGACGGGGAAACTCCTCCGCGTCCAGGGCCAGGGTTCCGTCCTCGTGGAACACGGGCACGAGGCTCCGGGCGAAGTGGCCATGGGCGATGGCGTGGGCGGCGCGCTGCTGGCTCATCAGGGCCAGCTCCTCCGTCGCCGCGCGGCTGATGCCCTCCAGGGTGGCGATGGCGTCGGCGCAGATCCCCTGGTTGGTCTGGGGATGCAGGGCCCGCAGGCGCAGGTTGCCCCGGTCCATCACCGGCGGGCCGTCGTCCGGGCCGCGGCGATTGGGCATGGACATCATCTCCGTCCCCCCGGCCACCACCAGGTCCGACATGCCCGACATGATGGTGGAGGCGGCGAAGTTCACCGTGGAGATGCCCGAGCCGCAGAACCGGTCGATGGTCACGCCGCTGGAGCGGACGTCATAGCCCGCCGCCAAGGCCGCCATGCGGCCGAGGTCGCCCCCCTGCCGGCCGATCTGGGCGCTGGTGCCCCAGATCACGTCGTCCACGTCGGCGGTGTCGAGGTGGTTGCGCTCCGCCAGCGCCTTCAGCACCGCGGCGCCCAGGTTCTGGGGGTGCAGCTGCGACAGGGCGCCCTTGGGGTGCTTGCCGATCCCGCGAGGGGTGCGGCAGGCGTCGATGATCCAGGCTTCGGTCATGGGATGCGTCCTCGTCCTAGCGGGGGGCCATGCGGATGGCGCCGTCCAGACGGACATCCTCGCCGTTGAAGTAACCATTGGTGATCATGGTTAGGGCCAGCTGGGCGTATTCGTCCGGCTGGCCGAGGCGGCGGGGATGCGGGACCTGCGCCGCCAGCCCGGCCTTCACCTGTTCCGACGCCCGCTGCAGCAGGGGGGTGTCGAAGATGCCGGGCAGGATGGTGTTCACCCGGATCGCCTCGCTGGACAGGTCCCGGGCGACGGTCAGGGTCAGGCCGACGATGCCCGCCTTGGAGGCGGTGTAGGCCGCCTGGCCGATCTGGCCGTCCTCGGCGGCGACGGAGGCGGTGTTGACGATGGCGCCCCGGTCCCCGTCCTCCAGCACCGGCAGGGTGAGCATCCCCGCCGCGCTCTTGGTGATGCAGCGGAAGGTGCCGATCAGGTTCACCTGGATGATCCGCTCGAAGTTCTCCAGCGGGTATTCCTTGATCTCCCCGGTCTGCCTGTCCCGGGACACGGTCTTCACCGAGCCGCCGACGCCGGCGCAGTTGACCAGGATCCGCTCCTGCCCGTGGGCGGCGCGGGCCCTGGCGAAGGCTGCGTCCACCTCGGGGGTGGAGGTGACGTTGACGGGGCAGTAGACCCCGCCGATCTCCCTGGCCAGCGCCTCCCCCAGCTCCGCATTGAGGTCGAAGATGGCGACCCTGACGCCGTGCGCGGCCAGTTGCCGGACGGTGGCCGCGCCGAGGCCCGAGGCGCCGCCGGTGACCACCGCGGCGATGTTGGAGTCCAGCTTCATGAGGTCGTCTCCCGTTTATTCAGTCTGTTGTCGGCGATGCTGCGCCCCTTGACCCTAGGGATGGCAAGGGCGCCGGGGGATGGCAAGGGAGCGGCGCCCCGGGGCCGTCTCACGGCGCCTTTTCGATCAGGCCGATATGGCGCCGGATCCGCGGCGTGACATTGGGGATGGTCAGCATGGTGCTGCCCACCGCCATCAGCAGGGCGGCGGTGAAGGCGGCGGGCGAGATCACGCCCCGGTCCAGCAGGATGTTGACGAAGATGATCATGATCAGCGCCTTGGTCTGCAGCAGCCAGCCGATGATCGACGCCTCGCCCGGCGCCCAGCGCAGCAGCCGGCCAGCGATGTGAACGCCGATCAGCTTGCCGCTGACCGACGCCAGCAACAGGACGCCCGCCGCGGCGAACACTGCGGCGCCGCCCAGGCTCCAGCTGGTGCGCAGGCCGGTGCTGAGGAAGAAGACCGGCATCACCGCCAGCAGGACCGCGTTGCGGAACCCGTCCATCTGCTCCCGATCGAACAGCTCCGCGTCCAGCACCGCCCCGGAGAGGAAGGCGCCGACCATGAAGTGCAGCCCGGCCCAGTCCGCCGCAAAGGCCGCCGCCGCCAGCCAGATCAGGGCCACATGCCAGCGGTCCTTCGGCTCAAGCCGGGGCATCAGCCGGCGCATGGCGACGGCGGCCAGGGCGAAGCCCAGCAGAAAGCCCGCCTGTCGCTCGATCCGGCTCCAGTCCAGCAGGATCAGGGCCAGCACGCCCCAGATGGCCACGTCGTCCAGGCTGGCGTAGCGCAGGATGCGCTGGCCCAGGGGGCGGCGCAGGATCGACAGCTGCTCCATGAACAGGACCAGGATGGGCAGGGCGGTCACTGCGCAGGCCATGCCCAGGCCCAGCACCACCTGCCACGGCGCGCCGCGCGGGCCGCTCCAGCCGCCGCTCAGCGCCAGCATGGCCGCGGCGGCGATGGACCCCAGCACCAGGGGCGCGCCCAGGGCGAGGCCCGCGGTGATCCCCGTCTCGCCTCGCTTCGCCCAGGCCTGGCCCAGGTCGAGCTCCACCCCCGCCACCCAGACGAACAGCATCACCGCCCAGCCGGCGACGCCGTTCAGCTGGCCGATCACCGCCGGCGTGAAGACCGTCGCGTAATAGCCCGGGATCAGATGACCCAGCACGCCGGGCCCCAGCACGATGCCGCCGACGATCTGCACCACCACCAGCGGGGCGTAATAGTCGGTCCGGAACACGCGCCACACCAGATAGGGCGCCGAAAACACCAGCAGGATCGCGATCAGGAACAGTTCGGAGGTGGACATTCGGACCGATGACTGGCGAAGAGCTCACCTGCTGTTTCCGGGGCGCCGCGCCGGGCGTCAAGGCCTGATCGCCGCGACCCATCGTCTTGCCAACCGGCGCCGTTTCTCCTTAGCTGCCCCGCCATGAGCCAGCCGCCGTTCCTCGACCTCCGCGCCACCCACAACTCCCATCGCTGGTTCCTGCCGGTGACGCCGGAGATCACCGTCGGGCCGGAGGGCAAGGCCTTCCTGTTCGGCGGGGCGGGCATGGCCGCCGCCGTGCGGGCGATGGAGGCGACCTGCGGCCGGCCGGTGATCTGGGCCACGGCCCAGTACCTGTCCTACGCCCGGGTCGGCGCCATCGTCGACTATGACGTGCGCGAGGCCACGGTGGGCAACAGCATCAGCCAGGTCCGGGTGACCGCCCATATCGGCGACCAGGAGATCCTGACCGTCAACGCCGCCCTCGGCGCCCGGGGCGGCCTCACCGACCAGTGGCTGAAGGCGCCCGACGTTCCGCCGCCGGACGCCTGTCCGCCGGTGAAGCACTGGCGGGGCCGCGACGACAGCCTGCATGGCCGCTTCGAGACGCGGCTGGCCCATGGGCGTTATCCCACCGGCGCGCTGCTGGGCGGCCGCAGCGAGGACGCCCGACTGGTGACCTGGGTCCGCTCCCGGGAGGGGCTGGTCGCCTCGCCCGAACTGCTGGCGGTGCTGGCCGACTTCGTGCCCCAGGCGACCTCCAACGCCCTGGGCTATGGCGCGGGCGGCAACAGCCTGGACAACACCATCCGCTATGGCCGCATCCAGCCCACGGACTGGGTGATGTGCGACATCCGCATCGACGCCATTGTCGACGGGCTGATCCATGGCGCCATCAACCTGTTCTCCCCCGACGGGGTGCTGATGGCCGCCGCCAGCCAGTCCCTGATCCTGCGGATCCATGCCGCGCCGGCCGCTCCGGCGGACTGAGGGCGCAAGATCGCGCTTGCACATCGCGGGCGGTGGAGTCCCAATGGGGACGGGCAGGCGGACAACCAGCGGCGCACGACCGTGGAGACCCTGCCCAGGGAAGACAACGTCATGGATGCAACGGCGACCCCCTTCGCTGGCGACCGGCCCGTGGCCCACAGGCTGAGCGGCGCGGCCCTCATGGGATTTGCGAGTCCGGGCCTGTGCATCGGCGCCATCTCGGTGGCCGTCTCGGTCTATCTGACCCATTACTACGCCGCCCATTTCGGTCTGGGCCTGTCCGCCGTCGGGCTGGCCTTCATGGCCCTGAGATTCGCCGACATGCTGGTGGACCCGCTGCTGGGTCTGGCCATGGACCGGACGCGGACATCCCTGGGCCGCTACCGGGTCTGGCTCGCGGCGAGCCTCGTGGTGCTGGTTCCCGGCATCCTGATGCTGTTCGACCCGCCCGGTCGGGTGGACGCGGTCTGGCTGGTGGGCTGGCTGGCGGTCTATTATCTGGGCCTGTCCATGGTGGTCCTGTCCCACGCGGCCTGGGCCTCGGTGATCGCGGCGGCGTATCACGAGCGCTCCCGCGTGTTCGGGGCGATCCAGATGCTGTCCATCATCGGGGGCGCCCTCGTCCTGGTGATCCCGACCCTCCATGACGGCCTGCTGGCCAGCGTGGGCCTGGCGAAGACCGCCATCTCCGCCGTGGGGCTGATGGGGGTGTTCATCGTCGCCGTGGCCGCGGCCGGGGTGGCGCTGGCGGTGCTGTCCGCGCCGGAGCAGCTGCTGACCGGGGTCGCTGCGCCGGCCTTCGGCCTGCGGGACTATGTGCAGATGCTGTTCCGCCCGGACATGGGACGGCTGGTGGCGGCGGAGTTCTGCCTGACCCTCGGACCCGGCTGGATGTCGGCCCTCTACCTGTTCTTCATGCGCGACGTCATGGGCTTCGCCCTGGCCCCCGCCAGCCTGCTGCTGCTGGTCTATTTCGTGTCCGGCGTCGCCGGCGCGGCGACCATGAGCGCGGTGGCCCGGCGCTTCGGCAAGCACCGGACCCTGATGGTCGTGAGCGTGCTCTACGCCCTGGGCCTCATGTCGCTGCTGGTCATGCCGAGGGGCCTGTTCGCCGGCATGTTCGCCCAGATGGCCTATGTGGGCTTCTTCGCCGGCAGCTTCCCGCTGCTGACCCGGGCGATGGTGGCCGATGTGGGCGATGCGGTGCGGCTGGACCTGGGATCGCCGCGCAACGGCCTGCTTTATTCCATGGTCACCACCAGCCAGAAGTTCGGCGTCGCCCTCAGCATCGGCGTGTCCTTCACCCTGCTGGGCTGGGTCGGCTACCACGCCGGGGAGACCGCCGTGAACACCCCCGACGCCGTGAACGGACTCAGGCTCGTGTTCGTCATCGTCCCCATCGTCTTCGCCCTTCTGGGAACCCTGTGCTTCGTCGGCTACGCCCTCGACGCCCGGCGGCACGACCAGATCCGCAGCGCCCTCGAAGCCCGGGAGTCCGCCCCATGACCATCGCCGTGAAGCCCGACGCCGGGTCCGAAGCCGCCGCCGCCCATGCCCTCTCGCTGGACCGGATCAATCCCGGCGACCCCCGCCGCTTCCAGCAGGATACGATCTGGCCCTATTTCGCCCGGTTGCGGCGAGAGGATCCGATCCATTTCACGCCGCAGAGCGAGTTCGGCCCCTACTGGTCCATCACCCGCTGGGACGACATCCTGGCGGTGGACACCGATCATGAGGCCTTCTCCTCGGCGGAGGGAATCGGCCTGCCCAACCTCGAGGCCCTGGCCGAGCAGCAGGCCGTGCTGGGGGAGGCCAATCTGCGCCGCAACCGCGCCGGCTTCATCACCATGGACGAGCCCGACCACAGCGTGCAGCGCAAGGCCGTCAGCCCCACCGTGGCGCCGGGCAACATCGCCCAGATGGCGCCCCTGGTGCGGGAGCGGGCGGGTCAGATCCTCGATGGCCTGCCCATCGGAGTGGCGTTCGACTGGGTCGACCTGGTGTCCAAGGAGCTGACGGCCATGACGCTCGCCACCCTGTTCGACTTCCCCTTCGAGGACCGGCGCAAGCTGACCCACTGGTCGGACATGATCACCAACCTGCCCGGGCATGGGCCGGTGACCAGCTGGCAGCACAAGTTCCAGGCGATCCAGGAGTGTTTCCAGTCCTTCCAGCAGCTGTGGAACCAGCGGATCGACGCTCCGCCCAGCATCGACCTGATCTCCATGCTGATCCACAATCCCGCGACCCGGGACATGTCGCTGGAGGTCTACCAGGGCAATGTCGTGCTGCTGATCGTGGGGGGCAACGACACCACCCGCAACACCATTTCCGGCAGCGTGTTCGAGCTGAACCGAAACCCTGACCAGTATGACCGCCTGCGCGCCGATCCGTCCCTGATCCCGGCCATGGTGTCCGAGACCATCCGCTACCAGACCCCGCTGGCGCACATGAGCCGCGTCGCCACCCGGGACGTGGAGATGGGCGGCAAGACCATCCGCAAGGGGGACCGGGTGGTCATGTGGTACATCTCCGGCAATCGCGACGAGAGCCGGATCGAGGACCCGGACTGCTACGACATCACCCGGGAGCGGCCGCGCAACCACCTGTCCTTCGGCTTCGGCATCCATCGCTGCGTCGGCAACCGGGTGGCGGAGATGCAGCTGACCATCATCTGGGAGGAGATCCTGAAGCGCTTCCCGGTGATCCAGGTGGTGGGCGCGCCGACCCGGACCTATTCGGCCTTCGTCCACGGCTTCGAGACCCTGCCGGTGATCATTCCCGCCCGCCTCTGAGGCGGCTTCGCCCGCAATGATCGGCGAGCCGGTTGCGAAGGCGGCCGGCGATCCTCACCTGACAGGCTCGCGGGAACCGGACGGGTCGGGGTGATGAGTGTTCTGAGAGTTGTGCTGGGCGACCAGCTGTCCCGCGATGTGGCCTCGCTCCGCGGCCTCGATCCGGCGCAGGACGTCGTCCTGATGGCCGAGGTGCTGCGGGAGAACACCCATGTCCCGCACCACCGGCAGAAGATCGTGCTGGTCCTGTCGGCCATGCGGCACTTCGCGGACGCGCTGCGGGCGGAGGGGGTCCGGGTGGACTATGTGGACCTCGAGGACGCGGACAACACCGGCGATCTGGCGGGGGAGATCGCCCGGGCCGTCGCCCGTCACCGCCCGGAACGGGTGGTCCTGACCCAGCCGTCGGAATGGCGGGTCCGCACCGAACTGGCCGACTGGGCCGCGGGGGCCGATCATCCGGTGGAGATCCGCGAGGACGACCGCTTCTTCGCCAGCCACGCCCGCTTCGCCGCCTGGGCGAGGGACCGCCGCGGCTGGCGGATGGAGCACTTCTATCGCGAGATGCGCCGGGAGCACGGCCTGCTGATGGACGGGGACCAGCCCGCGGGCGGGGAGTGGAACTATGACCAGGAGAACCGCAAGCGGCTGCCGGCCTCGGTGACGCCCCCGCGGCGCCGGCGGTTCGCCCCCGATGCGGTGACCCAGGACGTGATCGCCCTGGTGCAGCGCCGGTTTTCCAACCATTTCGGCGGGCTGGACGCGTTCGGCTGGCCGGTCACCCGGGCGGACGCGCTGCTGGCGCTGGAGGACTTCCTGACCCAGGGCCTGCCCACCTTCGGCGATTACCAGGACGCCATGAAGGCCGGCGCGCCCTTCCTGTTCCATTCCCTGCTGGCGCCGGCCCTGAACATCGGCCTGTTGTCCCCGCGGGAGATCTGCGCCGCGGCCGAGGCCCGCTACCGGTCCGGCGCCGCCCCGCTGAACGCGGTGGAGGGGTTCATCCGCCAGATCCTGGGCTGGCGGGAATATGTCCGGGGCGTCTACTGGACCCTGATGCCGGACTATGCGGAGATGAACGCCCTGGATGCGCACCGCCCCCTGCCGGACTTCTACTGGACGGCCCGGACGAACCTGCGCTGCATCCGCGAGGCGGTGACGGCCACGGCGGAGCACGCCTACTCCCACCACATCCAGCGGCTGATGGTCACCGGCAATTTCGCCCTGCTGGCGGGGGTGGCGCCGAAGGAGATCGAGCGGTGGTATCTAGCGGTCTATGCCGACGCCTTCGAATGGGTGGAGATGCCCAATACGCTGGGCATGGCGGTGTTCGCCGACGGGGGGCGCATGGCCTCCAAGCCCTATGCCGCGTCCGGCGCCTATATCGACAAGATGTCCGACTTCTGCGGCGGCTGCGCCTATGACGTGAAGGTCAAGACGGGGCCGAAGGCCTGTCCGTTCAACTATCTCTACTGGGCCTTCCTGATCCGCAACGAGGAACGCCTGTCCGGCAATCCGCGCCTGGGCATGCCCTACCGGACCCTGGCGGGCTGGCCGGAGGCGCGCAAGGCCGCCCTGGTGGTCGAAGCGGACGCCTTTCTCGATGGCCTCATCCCTGCGACGGCGGGCGACTGACGATCAGCCGGAGCGGACCGTCCAGCTGCGGCAGGGTTCGGTAATGTCCGAAGCGTCGGTCCCAGGAGCCGTCCGCCAGGTCCCGGGACAGGGTGGCTGCGAACCGGTCGACCACGTCCGGCGCCAGGAAGCTCCAGCTGGAGCAGGACAGGCGCGCCTCGGGGTCCAGCAGGCCTTCCGGGCGTCCGTAGTAGGCCTCGTTGAAGCCGTCGACGCAGTCCAGGGGCACGGGAACCGGGCGGATCTCGGCGACGTCGCCCAGCCGTCGCACAACATCCGTGATCGGCGGAAAGCGGCTGGCCTCCACCGCCGTCACCTCGGGGCAGTAGTGGGGCAGCCAGAAGCTGGCCATGGCGTCCGGATCACAGGTCAGGATCACCACCGGACCGCGGGTCACCCGGCGCATCTCCGCCAGTCCGGCGCCCAGGTCGCGCCACTGGTGGATGGAGAATGTGGTCAGGCTGGCGTCGAAGGCGGCGTCGGGGAAGGGCAGGGCCTCGGCGCAGGCGTCGATGGCCGGGGACAGGTGCGGCGGCCGCTGGGCCCGCATGGTGGCCGACGGCTCGACCGCGGTGACGTCCCTGTCGGTGGGCTCATAGGAGCCGGCGCCGGCGCCCACGTTCAGCACGGTGCGGGCCTCGCCCAGGGCGTCCAGGATCTGGCGGGCGATCCGCGGGTCCGGACGCCGGAACCGGGCGTAGGGCGGGGCCATGCGGCCGTAGTCCGCATCTCCCGCACTGCCGTCGTCCCGCCGCGTCGTCACCGGTTCGCGTCCCTTCGAGCCCGAACAAGGGAAGGGCGCGGCCGCCGGCCCGTCAAGCCCGAGGGCGCCAGCGGCCACGAAAAAGGCCCGCCGGAGCGTGTCCGGCGGGCCTGATCCGTTCGTCGCGTCCCGGTCTTAGTAGCGGGCGCGCAGGGTCACGCCATAGGTGGCCGGAGCCCCCAGGAAGGCGTCATAGGTGCCGGGCTGGAACGGCCCGTTGAACACCACCTGATAGTAGTTCTGGTCGAACAGGTTCTCGGCCCAGGCTTCCACGCTCCAGCTCTTGTCGTGCGGACCAAAGCCGATGCGGGCGTTCACCAGGGTGAAGGCCTTCTGCACCTTGGCCGCGTCTTCGTCGGAGCCGGTGTTGTACTTCGAGGAGTACTTGGCCCCGGCGTTGAAGCGCAGGTCATAGGTGTCGTTCACGTGGTAGGT
>CAINOV010000188.1 GCA_903851655.1 uncultured Caulobacterales bacterium | reverse complement strand
GCCCGTGGTCGGCGGCTATGCCGACGGCCGGCTTTTTTCCCTGGAGGCGCAGCTCGGGCGCACGCTGGTGCTCGTGCTGGCGGACGGCGCGGGCCCGGAGCAGCAGTCCGCCTGGGCGGCGCTCTGCGCGGGCGGCGGCGAGGCCCTGGCGGCGTGCGAGGCCGAGGCTGCGGTGCTGGTGTCGATGGGCGTGTCGGTCATGACCGCGCACCTCAATCCGCCGACGCCGGGGATCGTCATCGCCCTTCCGGGCGCGGACCTGGCGCCCCTCGGCGGGCAGGGACCGGCGGCGGACGTCCTGATCATCGACCGGGCCGGGCGGATCGCCGAGCGGCTCAGCGCGGCCGATCCGGAGGCGGGTTTCGCGGCCGCGCTGGCGGCGGCTTCGCGTCTGCGACTGGGCGCGCCGATCATCCGACGATCGGCGGCGCCGGTGCTGATGGTGCCAAACCTGATCGATGTCGATCTGCGCCGCGCCCTGATCGACGCCTTCGAGGCCGGCGAGCATGAGGTCGGGGCCATGGCCTCGGTCGATGCGAACGGGGAGGCGATCGTGCGCGTGTCGGACGCCAAGAAGATGCGCCGGGACCTGCTGTTGGACGCGGACCACCCCCTGCACGGAGCGGTGGTCCAGGTTCTGGGACAGCGGCTGGCGCCGGAACTGTTCCGCGCCTTTCACCTGGAAGTCGCCCATGCGGACCGCATTCTGATCGCCCGGTACGACCATACGGGCGGCTATTTCCATCGCCACCGGGACAATGCCGCGCCGCACGTGGCGTTTCGACAGTTTGCCGTGTCGATCAACCTGAACACGGACGACTACACCGGCGGCGAACTCGAATTTCCCGAATTCGGACCCGAGCTCTATCTGCCTCCGGCCGGGGCGGCGGCGGTGTTCTCGGCGTCCCTGCTGCACGCCGCCCGGCCCGTGCTGTCCGGGTCTCGCTATGTCCTCCTGACCTTCCTGCACAACGAGGCGGCGGAGGAGCGGCGCATGCGCCACTTGGCGGCAAATGGTTAATGTTCGCTTCCTCGGCGTATTCAGACGCCCCTGACGCTGTGTTATTCGCCAATTGAAGCAAGTCGCATGCGCGCTGTTAGGGTTAATCCATGAAAATTCGGCGAATTTGGAGCCGATACTACAAATTAACGATACGTTCATATTGCCGTTTGTCGTCATTTGTGTGACACAAGACGTAAGCTGATAATCAGCCAATAAAAACACGTCTGGTGGGGTTAACGACATGCGCGGAGGACTTCGGTATCAGGTCGTCGTTGCGGCCAACAGCCTTGTGGGTTCCATGATCCTCTGGGCCGGACTGCTTCTGGTCGGCGCGGTGATTGCAGCGCTGCTGGTTCACTGAGGCAGCCGGCGCTGGCTGGCGCCGGTCTTGCGGGGCCAGGCGGGCGCCGTCCCAATCCTGGCCGGAGGAGCCTCTCATGACCCCCACGATCGTGACCCTGTCCGTCAATCCCCGGAAGGTGGAACTGTTCAAGACCGCGGTGTTCCGGTTCGTGGAGCTGCACAGCGGCCGGCTGGACGAGCAGATGGTTCTGCGGACCTCCGCCGACGCCGGACCGGACACCGTCCGGGCGCAGGTGGAGTTTTCCTGCCCGGACACGGCCTTCGCCTTCGACCGGTTTCTGCGGGTGACGCATCCGGGGCTCGCCACGATCCAGTAGAGCTGAACTGGCCAGTAGACCCGAGCCGGAAGGGATCGCCTCCGACCCTGCGGGTCTGCTATGCCGTCGCGGTTGCGCATCGATCCGGGACCGTCCGTCGCCCCATGAAATCTCCCAGCTCCCCAGATCAGGACCGAGCCGCCGCGCGGGACGCCCGCCGGGCCGAGGCGCTGCGCGCCAATCTTCGGCGCCGCAAGGCGGTTGACCCGGCCCCGGGGTCGGACGTCCCCCCCGGTGCGGCGCCCAGCGCCGCCGACCCTGCGGACGGGTCGGAAAACTGAACCGGCGAGATCGCGTCCGGAGGCTTTCAGCCGGCGGCGATGGCGCTTCCGCGGGCTTCGGCCTATATAGCCAGTTCGGTCAGGCAATTGACGGGCGGTTCCCGGTCGGTCATTGAGCCCGCTGCCGCCTTTTTGGAGGAATCTGGACATGATGGGCTCTCTGAGCATCTGGCACTGGCTGATCTTTGGCCTCGTCGCCGTGGTCGTCTTTGGCGGACGGGGACGGCTCTCGTCGATCATGGGCGACGCCGCCAAGGGCATCCGCGCCTTTCAGGACGGCCTGAAGTCGGACGGGGAGGGCGACAAGCCCGCCGCCGCGCCGACGGTGCTGCCGCCGACGGACGCCGCCCGCGACCCGTCGAAGGACACCGCCAAGAGCTGAGACGCCGGCTGTCCGTCGGTCCCGAACCGGTCCTTGCTCCCTCGTTCCTCAATCAGGTCCTGATCCTTCATGTTGCCAGAAGCGGGCGCATTCGAACTGGTCTTCCTCGCCGCCGTCGCGCTGATCGTGGTGGGTCCCAAGGACCTGCCCGTGCTGCTGCGCAAGCTGGGTCAGTTCATCGCCCGGATGCGGGGCATGGCGGCGGAGTTCCGCGCCAGCTTCGACGAGATGGCGCGGCAGAGCGAGCTGGACGAGCTGCGCAAGGAGGTCGAGGCCCTGCGCAACGCCCGCTTCGGCGAGCCGATCGCGGCGGACCTCAATGCGCATCTCAGTTCGGTGCACGAGGCCGTCATCTCCGCGACCCATCCCGAACCGCCGCCGCCGCCGGCCGAGGCCGTCGATGTCCCGGCGCCGGCGCCCGCGGCGGACACAGCCGCGGTGGATGACGCGCCCGGTGCGAGCCGCGCAGCGGAGCCCCGGGCGTGAGCAGTTACGACGAAGAGGCCGAGCTCGAGGCGTCTCGCGCGCCGCTGATGGAGCACCTGGTGGAGCTGCGCAAGCGGCTGATCATCTGCGTCGCCGCCCTCGGCGTGGGCTTCATCGTCTGTTTCATCTTCGCCAAGGACATCTATCTGGCGCTGCTGCACCCCTTCGAGGTGGCGGCGGGGCTGCTGGCGGAGCAGTCGGCCCACCACCCTCACGGGCCCTTCGACCTCTTGCTGATCGTCACCGGCTTCAAGCCGATGCCGGCGGCGGTCCAGGCCCTGAAGCTGGTGTTCACCGCCCCGCTGGAATTCTTCTTCACCAAGATGAAGCTGGCGGGCTTCGGCGCCATTGTCGTGACCTTTCCGGTCCTGGCCTGGCAGCTGTACCGCTTCGTGGCCCCAGGGCTCTATCGGCGGGAGCGGCACGCCTTCCTGCCGTTCCTGATCGCCTCGCCGGTGCTGTTCGGCATGGGCGCGGCGCTGGTCTACTACATCATGCTGCCCTTCGTTCTGTGGTTCTCCCTGTCGCAGCAGATCTCGTCCGGCAATATCCAGGTGGAGCTGCTGCCCCGGGTCAGCGACTATCTCGACCTCGTCACCAAGCTCCTGCTGGCGTTCGGCCTGTGCTTCCAGCTGCCGGTGGTGTTGAGCCTGGCGGGCCTGGCCGGTCTCCTGACCGCCAGGCAGTTGATGGAGGTCCGGCGCTACGCCCTTCTCGGCATCGTGTTCGTGGCGGCGCTGGTGACGCCGCCGGATCCGATCAGCCAGCTGATGCTCGCCGTGCCGATCTACCTGCTCTACGAGGTGTCGATCTGGTGCGTGAAGCTGATCGAGCTGCGACGGAAGCGGGATGACGACTCATCGGACGGCGACGGGCGGTCCCTGATCTCGGCGTAACGGCCTGGCGCCTCCGTCACCGGCGATCGGCGCGATCCGGCCGGGAGATTGAGGACCGTCCGCGCCGAGGCGGGTTGGCCTGCAGCCATTAGCCGCTTAGAAGACCCCATCGACGCCCCGTGACCGACTGAGTCCCCCATGCATGACGTGAAATCCGTTCGAGACGACCCGGAGGCCTTTGACCGCGCGCTGGCGCGTCGCGGGCAGCCGGCGGCGTCGCCGGAGATCCTGCGGATCGACCTCGCCCTGCGCGCCGCCCAGACCGCTCTGCAGACCGCCCAGTCCCGCCGCAACGAGGCGTCCCGGCTGATCGGCGCGGCGAAAGCTCGCAAGGATGACGCCGAGGCCGCCGGCCTGATGGCGGAGGTGGAGGCCCTGAAGGCCGAGATGGCCGGTCTGGCGGCGGAGGAGGCGGCTCAGTCCACGGCCCTGCGCGCCTTGCTCGCCTCCCTGCCGAACCTGCCGGCGGACGACGCGCCGGACGGGGAGGACGAGGCCGGCAATGTGGAGCTTCGGCGTCATGGCGATCCCGCCGACGCCCCGGCGGGGCGGGTCAACCGCCCCCTGGATCACGTGGAGCTGGGCGAGCGCCTGGGCGGGATGGATTTCGAGGCCGCGTCGCGCATCTCCGGCGCCCGGTTCGTGGTGCTGAAGAAGAGTCTGGCCCGGCTGGAACGGGCCCTGGGCCAGTTCATGCTGGACCTGCAGACGACGGAGCACGGCTATACGGAGGTGTCTCCGCCGCTGCTGGTGAAGGACGAGGCGGTGTTCGGCACCGGCCAGCTGCCCAAGTTCAAGGAGGACCTGTTCGTCGCCCAGTCCATCGACTGGGAGGGTGTGAAGCAGCGGGTGGCGGAGATGGGGGTCGCCTGGGTCGAGGCCAATCAGGCCCAGATCACCCCGCTGGTGGAGGACCTCCGCCGGACCATTCCCGAGGACGACCAGTTCCACGCCGCGGTGCAGGCGGCCATCGAGGTGCTGGTGGACCGGTATGCGGCGTTCGACACCGGACGGCTGCAGGCGCTGATCGATTCGGGGGAGTTCACCGAACGCCGGTGGCTGATCCCGACCGCCGAGGTGTCGCTGACCAATCTGGTGCGGGAGCAGATCGTCGCCGAGGGCCAGCTGCCCCTGCGGCTGACCGCCCTGACCCACTGCTTCCGCTCCGAAGCCGGGGCGAGCGGGCGGGACACCCGGGGGATGATCCGGCAGCATCAGTTCCAGAAGGTGGAGCTGGTCTCCATCACCGCGCCGGAACAGTCGGCGGCGGAGCACGAGCGGATGGTGACCTGCGCCGAGACGGTGCTGCAGCGGCTGGGTCTGGCCTACCGGACCATGCTGCTGTGCACGGGCGACATGGGGTTCTCGGCGCGCAAGACCTATGACATCGAGGTCTGGCTGCCCAGCCAGGGTGTCTATCGGGAGATCAGCTCCTGCTCCAACTGCGGAGATTTCCAGGCGCGGCGGATGGACGCACGGTGCAAGACTCCAGGGGAGAAGGGGTCCCGGTTCGTGCATACGCTCAACGGATCGGGCCTCGCGGTCGGCCGGACCCTGGTGGCGGTGCTGGAAAACTACCAGGACGAGGGCGGCCGGATCGCCGTGCCCGACGCGCTGCAGCCCTATATGGGCGGCGTGACCCATCTGGAGGCCTGAGCCCGCGTGCGCATCCTTCTCACCAATGACGACGGGATTCACGCGGACGGTCTGGCGGCGCTGCGTCGCATCGCCGCCCGGCTGTCGGACGATGTCTGGGTCTGCGCGCCGGAGGTGGAGCAGTCCGGCGCCGGCCGCGCCCTGACCCTGTCGGACCCGGTCCGCGTCCGCCGGATCGAGCCGCGGGTCTTTGCGGTGTCCGGCACGCCCACCGACTGCGCGATGATCGCCATCCAGGAGCTGGTCACCGGGGGCAAGCCGGACCTTGTCCTGTCCGGCGTCAACCGGGGGCAGAACCTGGCCGAGGACGTGACCTTGTCGGGGACGGTGGCCGGCGCCCTGCAGGGCATGGCCATGGGCGTGCCCTCCATCGCCCTGTCCCAGTCGCTGATGCGCTTCGAGGAGCATGTTGTCGCGTCCTTCGAGGTGGCGGAGCATTTCGGACCGGGCCTGATCCAGCGTCTGATCGCGCTGGGCTGGCCGGCCAATGTGATCCTGAACGTGAACTTTCCACCGGTGCCGGTGGCCGAGGTGGTCGGCGTGGAGGTGACCCACCAGGGCGCCCGCGACCAGCACCATCTGCATTTCCAGCGCCGGACGGATCTTCGCGGGCGCGACTATTACTGGCTGGGTTTCCAGGGGCAGCTGTCGGTCCCGCCGGAGGGGGTCGACCTGGCCGCCGTCTATGGCGGGCGGATCTCGGTGACCCCGCTGCACATCGACCTGACGCATCGGGAGACGGTCGCCCGGCTGAAGGGATTGCTGGGCGGCGCCCCGCCTGCGTTCCAAACCGTGGGTGACCCGTGAGCCCCGGCGGCTCGGATGAGGCGGAGACCCGTCGCGCCCGCCTGATCCTGGGATTGCGCTCGGGGGGCGTGTCGGATCCGGCCGTGCTGTCGGCCGTGGAGAAGACGCCCCGGGACCTGTTCGTCCCCGAACTGTTCCAGGAGCGGTCCTGGGAGGACTCGGCCCTGCCCATCGCCTGCGGCCAGACCATCAGCCAGCCGCTGATCGTCGGCTTGATGACCCAGGCGCTCAGCGTCGACAGCCGCTCCCGGGTTCTGGAGATCGGCACGGGGTCCGGCTATCAGACCGCGGTGCTGGCGCGGATCGCCCGTCTGGTCTATTCCCTGGAGCGCTACCGCACCTTGCTGCAGGAGGCCGAGCAGCGGATCAAGACGCTTGGCATCCTGAATGTCATCACCCGGTTTTCCGACGGGTTCGATGGCTGGCCCGAACAGGCGCCCTTCGATCGCATCCTGGTTACCGCCGCGGCCCCGGAAACGCCGCGGGCGCTGCTGGCCCAACTCAAGCCCAACGGGATCCTGGTGGCGCCCGTGGGGCGTGGTCCGGTCCAGACCCTCAAGCGGTATGTCGGCGACGGGTCCGGAGAGTTTCGCGTGGAGGACATGGGAGACGTGCGGTTTGTTCCGCTCCTGCCGGGCGTGGCGCGGGAGTTGTGAGCCCGATGTCGCGCCGTCTGCGACGCCGGATCGGGGTTCGCTGTGGATTGGCCATAGGCTGGTCACTATTCAGTAACCAAATATCGGGCTCTTCGAAGAAGGGTCCCGAAAGGGCATTACCGGAGCTGAAATGAAGTCGGTTAGATCCCTCGCCAAAGGCCTGGTCTGCGTAACGGCCCTTGCCACGGGGGCGTGCGCGGCCTCGCCACGCTATCCGGTCCGGGAGGGAGAGGCGCCGGGGTCCGGCGGCGTCAGCCTCGTATCGCCCCGCTATCAGATCGCCGCCAACACTGCGCCGAGCCCGCCGGCGGTGGCGCCGGTCCCGTCCGCCGCGTCGGCGCCGCCGGCGGCCGTCGTGGGCGAATCCACCCCGCTGGCGCCGGTGAAGCCGGAACCGCAGCCCGTGCCGACGCCGCCGCCCCTGCGCGTGACCATCCGCGCCGGCGAGACCATCTACGACGTCGCCGCCCGGAACCATGCGCCGGTGCGCGGCATCATCGAGGCCAACGGCCTCACGCCGCCCTACGAGCTTCGCCCCGGTGGGGTGCTGACCGTGCCGCGGCCCGCGACCTATCTGGTGCAGGAGGGCGACACCCTGTTCGGCGTGTCGCGCCGGTTCCTGGTGGACGTCCACAGCCTGGCGAGCCTCAACGACCTGACCCTGCAGTCGCGTCTGCGGGTGGGCCAGCCCCTGGCGCTGCCGTCCGGCGCGCGGGATTCCGGTCCCGTCGCGCCGACGGCCATGGCCTCGGGGGCGGAACCCGCGGAGCCGCCGGCCGTGCGTCCGCCTCGGCCGATCGGCTCCGGCGCCTCGGGCCCGACGACGGCCCAGACGGCCCAGACGGCATCGACGCCCCCGCCGCAGCCTCGGCCGACCTATGTGCCGCCGGCCATGTCCGAGGCGTCGGCCGCAGAGGCCGCCGCCGTCGGCTGCGGACCGGCGCCGGCGGCCGGGCGGGCGCGGCGGTCGTCTCACACGATCGCCGACGCCTATGCCGCAGTGGAGCGCAGTCCGACGGCGCAGGCGCCCGACAGCCCGGCGCCCGCGGTCAATGAACCCCTGCCGACGCCCCAGACCCCGTTCGAGACCGCCGCCGTGGAGGCGGGGGGCGGGCGTTTCGTCTGGCCCGTGAAGGGCCCGGTCCTGTCGACCTTCGGGCCCAAGCCCACCCTGGCGCAGAATGACGGCGTGGACATCGGCGCGGCCTTCGGCACGCCGGTGGTGGCCACGGCCGACGGCCATGTGGTGTTCAACGGCGCGGTGGCCGGCCAGGGCAAGACGGTGCTGCTGAAGCACTATGACGACAACTGGGCCTCGGTGTACGGCCAGCTGTCCCGGTCGCTGGTGAAGAACGAGGAAAAGGTGAAGAAGGGCCAGGTGATCGCCTGTATCGGCCAGGGGCAGAACTTTGCCCAGCCTCAGCTGCACTTCGAGCTGCGCTACCGCGCCGCGCCCACCGAGAAGCACCGCCCGGTCAATCCTCTGCTCATCCTGGCCCCGGACGGGAACCGATAGCCGGACGACCCAGCGTCAGAAGGGCAGGGGTCAGAAGGGCAGGGGCCGTCCCAGCTCTCCGGCCAGGTCGCGGATGAACTGCATGGCCACGCGACCCGACCGCGCCCCCCGCTGGATGGACCACTGCAGGGCGCGGCGCTCCAGATCCGGCGCTGCGAGGCCCGCCCGCGCCGCATAGGCCTCGATGGCGGCGAGATAGGTCGGCTGGTCCATCGGCGGAAACCCGATCCACAGGCCGAAGCGGTCCGAAACCGAGACCGTCTCCTCCGCGTCTTCCGCCGCCGCGATCGCATCGTCGGAGGCGTGTTCCCGGGGCATGAGGTGGCGCCGGTTGGAAGTCGCCACGAACAGGACATTGCCCGGCGGTCCGGCGACCCCGCCTTCCAGGGCGGACTTCAGCGCCTTGGCGGACCCGGCGCCTTCCTCGAAGGACAGGTCGTCGCAAAAGACCACCACCGCCTCGGCCCGGCCGCGCAGCTGCTCGAACAGCCGGGGCAGCACGGTCAGGTGCTCGGCCTCCACCTCGATCAGGCGCAGGTCGGGATGACGGCCGGCGGCCTCCATGAAGGCGGCCTTGACCAGGGAGCTCTTGCCGGTCCCGCGAACCCCCCACAGCAGGGCGGCGTTGGCGGGGAGGCGACGGGCGAAACGGTCCAGATTGGCCTGGAACACCCTTTTCTGCCGCTCCACCCCCAGAAGCAGGTCCACCGGCAACGGATAGTCCGGCGCCGGCGTCAGGGACAGGTCGGCGCTGTCGCAGCGGAACAGGCGGGCGGCGGCCAGGTCCCAGACCGGCGCCGGCGGCGGGGCCAGCCGTTCCAGAGCGTCTGCGATGCGGGTCAGAACGGGGAGCAGGGCGGGTTCGGTCACCGCGATTTCCTAGCCTGAACGGCTGTGCATTGCAAAACGCAAGCGCAACGCATAGCTTCCGCGCCTTCCGAACCGTCGTTGCGACGCACCGACCGAGATTGACTGCTGGAGTCCCCATGATCGCATCTATCGCCCAGGCTCAGACCCCGGCCCCCGGCGCGCCGGCGGGCGGACCGATGGATTTCCTCGCCGGCAGTCCGCTGGTGATCATGGTCCCGCTGTTCGGATTGTTCTATTTCATGATCATCCGCCCGCAGCAGAAGCGCATGAAGGAGCATCAGGCGATGGTCTCGGGCCTCAAGCGCGGGGATACGGTGGTGCTCAGCTCCGGCGTGATCGGCAAGGTCACCCGCGTCGACGACACCGAGGCGCAGGTCGAGATCGCCGCCGGCGTGAACATCAAGGTCGTCAAGTCCATGGTCTCCGAAGTGCGCGCCCGCACCGAGACCGTCGCCAACGACGCCAAGGGCTGAGAAGAACCGTCCCATGTTGCAGCTCAGGCCCTGGAAGGTCGCGCTTGTCGTCTTCGCCCTCTTGTTCGGCGTCGTCTTCACCCTTCCCAATCTCCTGCCCCGTTCGGTGACCAACAGCCTGCCGGGCTGGGTTCCGGCGGCGCGCCTCAATCTGGGCCTTGACCTGCAGGGCGGCTCCTACCTGCTGCTGGAGGTCGACACCGTCCAGCTGAAGCAGGAGAAGCTGAACAACCTGACCGAGGATGTGCGCCGGGTGCTGACCCAGCAGCAGATCCTGTTCACCGGTCTCGGCGCCTCGCCCACGGCGGTGACCGTGCGCATCACCAACCCGGCGCAGCTGGACGCGGCGTTCAAGGAGCTGGTGAAGCTGTCCGCCCCCACCGCCGGCGGCGGGCGGGATCTGCTGGTCACCCAGCTGGCCGACCAGACCCTGAGCCTCGCCCCGCCGCCGCAGGCCGACGCCGCAGCCGTGAACACGGCGGTGGAGCAGTCCATCGAGATCATCCGCAAGCGGATCGACCAGCTCGGCACCCGGGAGCCGTCCATCACCCGCAGCGGCGCCACCCGCATCGTCATCGAGGCCCCGGGCGAGAGCGACCCGGAAAAGCTGAAGGCCGTCATCGGCAAGACCGCCAAGCTGACCTTCCAGATGGTGGACGAGAGCGTCACGCCCGAGGAAGCGGCGTCCGGCCGGGTTCCGCCGGGCAGCGTGCTGCTGCCGTCCGACGAGGCCTATGACCGCAACGGCGTGGTGGTGAAGCGCCGGGTGGACGTGTCCGGAGACATGCTGACCGACGCGCGCCCATCCTTCGACCAGAATGGACGGCCCTCCCTGAACTTCCGCTTCAACGGTCTGGGCACCCGCCGCTTCGCCCAGATCACGCAGGACAATCTGAACAAGCGCTTCGCCATCATCCTGGACGACCGGGTCCTGTCGGCCCCCACGATCAACACGCCGATCCTGGCAGGCTCCGGCGAGATCGTCGGCAACTTTACCGAGGAAAGCGCCAACCAGCTGGCCAACATGCTGCGGTCCGGCGCGCTCCCGGCCAAGCTGAACGTGCAGGAGCAGCGCACCGTGGGCGCCGAGCTGGGCGCCGACTCGATCCGCGCGGGCGAGACTTCGCTGGCCATCGGCGCCGTCGCCATCTTCGCCTTCATCATCCTGTCCTATGGACTGTTCGGGGTGTTCGCCGCCATCGCCCTGGTGGTGAACGGCTTCCTGATCGTGGGTCTGATGTCCCTGACCCAGGCGACCCTGACCCTGCCGGGCATCGCCGGCCTGATCCTGACCCTGGCCGTGGCGGTGGACGCCAATGTGCTGACCTATGAGCGGATGCGGGAAGAGGCGCGGGCCGGTCGCACGCCCCTGCTGGCTGCCGACGCCGGCTTCCGCCGCGCGTGGGTGACCATCTTCGACGCCAATGTCACCACCCTGATCGCCGCGGTGATCATGTTCCTGGCCGGCACCGGCACGGTGAAAGGCTTCGCCTGGACCCTGGGCTTCGGCGTGCTGACCTCGGTGTTCACCGCCGTGGTCGTCACCCAGGTGCTGCTGGGCTGGTGGTTCCGCACCTTCAAGCCCAAGACCCTGCCGATCCTATGAGTTCGCAAGAGAGAGCCCGCTTCATGCTGCGTTGGCCCCTGATCCGAATGCTGCCCGCCAAGACGAACCTGCATTTCGTCGGCGTCGCCCGTCTGATGGGTTTCCTGTCGGTGGTGGCGGTGATCGCGTCCCTGACCCTGTGCTTCACCCAGGGACTGACCCTGGGCATCGACTTCAAGGGCGGGACGGTGGTCGACGTGTCGACGCCGGGCAAGCCGGTGGACGCCGCGGCCGTGCGGGCGGCGCTGAACGCCATGCGCCTGGGGGACGTGGAGGTGCAGACCTTCGGAACCGCCGGCGCCGTCGAGATCAAGTTCCAGACGCCCGCCGGCGCAGATCCGGCGCAGACGGTGACCGCGGTGACCCAACGTCTCTCCACGGTGCTGGCGCCGGCGCCGGTGAAGTTCTCCAACACCTCCGTGGTCGGGCCCAAGGTGTCTGGCGAGCTGTTCCGCAGCGGGATCCTGGCCCTCGGCGTGGCGATCTTCCTGATGCTGCTGTTCATCTGGTTCCGCTACCAGCTGCAGTTCGGCCTGGGCGCCGTGGCGGCCCTGTTCCATGACGTGATCCTGACCTTCGGCGTCTTTGCGGTGTTCAAGCTGGAGTTCACCCTGACCTCCATCGCCGCCATCCTGACCATCATCGGCTATTCGATGAACGACACGGTGGTGGTGTTCGACCGCCTGCGCGAGAACCTCCGCAAGTTCCGCAAGATGCCCTTGCGGGAGGTGATCGAACTGTCGATCAACGAGACCCTGTCGCGCACGATCATCACCGGCCTGACGGCCCTGCTGGCCCTGTTCGGCCTCGCCCTGTTCGGCGGCGACGCCCTGCGGACCTTCGCCATCGCGCTGATCTTCGGCATTTCCATCGGCACCTATTCCTCCATCTATGTCGCGTCCCCGATCATCCTGTTGTGGGGCGTCAAGTCGGGGGACGAGGACGAGTCCCTGCTGGTCGGCTCCGCCGCCCAGGCGGCGATGGCGCAGAAGGCGGCGGCTCTGAAGGCCCAGCGCCGGACGGACGGCTAGACCGGCATGGCCGACCTGCGCCGCCCTCCGGCCATCGAGGCCTATGGCGGGGGCGGTTTCCGGATCGAGGGCGTGCGGCATGAGGGTCCGGTCCTGATCCTGGCGGACGCGGTCCTGCCCTGGAGCGGGGACTGGACCACGGCGGCGCTGGCCCCAGTGCTGAGCGCGTCGCCGGCCGACGTCGAGGTGGTTATCCTCGGCGCAGGCCCCATGTTGCAGCCCGCCCCTCGCGCCTTGCGCGACGCCTTCCGGGCGGCGGGCCTCGGGCTCGAAGTCCTGACCAGCCTCGAGGGGGCGCGGCTCTACAATCTCCTGGCGAGCGACGGGCGACGGGTCGCTGCGGCGCTGCGCCCGGTCTGACCCGGGAATTCCGAAGCGGTCGCAAAATCCGGCTGCAACCTCCGGCGAACCGGCCTATAGCTTTGGGCAATCTCGAACCGCCCCGGCGGTGCGAACCAAACATGATGGGGTCAACATGGCTGGTGTTCTCTCGAATTTCCGCAACACGATCATCCTGAGCTGCCTGATCGCGCTGGTCTTCCTTGTCGGCTACGGCATTCATTTTGAAAAAGAGCAGCACGGCGTCCTCGACCTCCACGGCAACTATGTGCAGGCGGTCCTGCGCTGGGCGCACACCTTTGCCGGCATCCTGTGGATCGGCCTTCTGTACTATTTCAACTTCGTCCAGATCCGGAAAATGCCGGACATCCCGGCGGAGCTGAAGCCCGCCGTCTCGAAGTACATCGCGCCGGAGGCCCTGTTCTGGTTCCGCTGGGCGGCGCTGGCGACCTGGGTGATCGGCGTGATCCTGGCCTGGAGCCGGGGCTATCTGTTCGACGCCTACACGCTGGGCGCCACGTCGGGTTTCCATGATCCCCGGGTGGTGTTCATCGGCGTGGGCATGTGGCTGGCCACGATCATGTTCATCAATGTGTGGGTGTTCATCTGGCCGAACCAGAAGATCGCGCTTGGCATGGTGGAGGGCGACGCGGACGCCAAGGCCAAGGCCGGCCGGACGGCGATGCTGTTTTCCCGGACCAACCTGTTGCTGTCGATCCCGATGCTGACGGCCATGACCATGAACCAGACCATCTTCTACTAGTCCGAGGCCCATAGCGCGGTCGGGCCGGTCTGCTCAGGCCCGCCCGACCGGAGACGCCGTGCGTGAGTGAAGAGCTTGACGTCCACCTGAAGGGCGCGGACCTGGACCGCTGGCTTGCAACCCGCTTCATGGCGGATGCGCAGGCGCGGTCGGATGTGGTGGCGCTGTACAATCTCGACCTCGAGCTTGCGGCCGTGGCGCAGCGGGCCACCAACCCGCTGACGGGGGAGATCCGCTTTGCCTGGTGGCGGGAAAGGCTGGAGGCTCTGACGGCCGGCCGACCCGGCGCCGACCATCCGGTCCTGATCGCCCTCGCGCCCGCCCTGGCCGGCGGTCGCTTCGCTCTTGCCGCCCTGGAGGACGTCGTCCTCGCCCGGCACGCCGAGCTGTCCGATCCATGGTTCGAAGGCGAGGCCGATCTGGACCGGTATCTGGACGCGGTCGATGGGGCGGTGGCGGTGATGGCCGTGACGCGGCTGGATCCCGCGGCCGATCCGGCGTCGGTCGCGGCGGCGGCGCGTCTGGCCGGTCTTGGGCGACTGTTGCGGCGGGCGCCTCCGTCCGGGGGGGCGGCGGTCTGGTGGCCTCAGAGCTGGCGTGACGCCGCCGCCAGCGCCGGCGGGGAGGCCGAGGCGCTCCGCCATCTGGATCACAAGCTGTCCGGCCTGAGCCGCACCGCGCGAGCCGCGGCCCGGCTGTCCCCGGCCGGCTTCCCGGCCATCGCCCATGCCAGCCTGGCGCTGGATCACCGCAGCGGTCCCCTGGTCCGGCGCGGCCGCATGCTGGCCGCCATCGTCGCCGGACGGATCTAGGCCGACGCCGGTTCAGTCTCCGCCGCCTTACGCCAGGCGTCCAGATCCGCAAGGGCGCGCAGGCTCATCAGCCGCTTTTTCGCCCGGCCCCGCTCCGGCGGGGCGAGCTTGCGTCCGTCGTCGGTTTTCCGCGGCGCCTCGACCTGGGGCAGCAGGCCGTAATTGACGTTCATCGGCTGGAACGAGCCCCTGCCATCGCCCAGATGACCGCCCGTCACATGAGCGAGCAGGGCGCCCAGCGCCGTGGTCGCCGGCGGCGGCGACAGGGGCTCGCCCCGGGCGGCCGCGGCGGCGAAGCGGCCGCACAGCAGGCCGATCGCGGCGCTCTCCACATAGCCTTCGACCCCGGTGATCTGGCCGGCGAAGCGGATCCGGGGCTCGCTGCGCAGGCGCAGCTGGTCGTCCAGCAGGCGGGGGGACTGGATGAAGGTGTTCCGGTGCAGCCCGCCCAGCCGGGCGAACTGGGCGTCGCCGAGACCAGGGATCCGGCGGAAGATCTCCGTCTGGGCGCCATGCTTCAGCTTCGTCTGGAACCCGACCATGTTGTAGAGCGTGCCCAGCGCATTGTCCTGGCGCAGCTGGACCACGGCGTAGGGCTTTTCCAGGGGCGCATGGGGATTGGTGAGGCCGACGGGCTTCATCGGCCCGTGGCGCAGGGTCTCTCTCCCCCGCTCGGCCATCACCTCGATGGGCAGACAGCCGTCGAAATAGGGCGTGTCCTTTTCCCACTCCCGGAAATCCGCCTTGGGGCCGTCCAGCAGGTCCTGGACGAAGGCCTCGTACTGCTCGCGGTTCAGCGGACAGTTGATATAGGCCGCCGCGTCGCCCCCGGGACCTTCCTTGTCGTATCGCGACTGGCGCCAGGCGATGGACATGTCGATGCTGTCAGCGTGCAGGATGGGCGCGATGGCGTCGAAGAAGGCCAGGGTGTCTTCGCCGGTGCGGGCGAGGATCGCCTGCGACAGGGTTTCGGTGGTGAGGGGGCCGGTGGCGATGATGGTCTGGCCCCAGTCCGCGTCCGGCCAGCCGGCCACCTCGCCGCGGACGAGGGTGATCCGCGGATGCGTGGCGAGGGCGGCGGTGACGGCGTCGGCGAAGCCCTCCCGGTCGACAGCCAGGGCGCCGCCGGCGGGGACCTTGTGCACGTCCGCCGCGCGCAGGATGAGGGAGCCCAGACGGCGCATCTCTTCGTGCAGCAGGCCGACGGCGTTGTACTCCCAGTCGTCGCTGCGGAAGGAGTTGGAGCACACCAGCTCCGCACAGGCGCCAGTCTGGTGCGCAGGCGTTGCGCGATCCGGCCGCATTTCATGCAGCACCACGGGAACGCCCGTCTCCGCGATCTGCCAGGCCGCTTCGGATCCGGCGAGGCCCGCGCCGACAATGTGGATAGGTTTCAAGGTCATGGCCAAACCATAGGCAAATGACCCGCAGGATCAACCGGCGCATTGCGGCAACAGGTCACGCCGGCGCGCGCGTTGCAGAAAAGTTTCATGCCCTGCCGACAAAAAAATTCGATAAAGTGCGGAGCAGCGCCTGAAAGGCGGCCTAGCGTGGGGTAACGGCATGTCTTCAGCCCGGTCGACCCGGGTGACCAGTCTCGGACGGGCGCTGCAGTTCAGTGCGGCGGCCTGGCGGGATGCGTGGTTGGTCCTGGCGTTGTCCGTCGCCGGGCCCGCGGTGATGTTCTTTGGCGAACACGGGCCGGTCAACCGGGACCTGGGCATGGCGCTGATCGCCGGCGGAGGGCTCTGGTCGGCGCTGATGTTCGCCCCGTTGACGGCGGGTCTGTACCGCGTGGCGCTCAATCTCTACGCCGGGCCGGAGAGCCGGCGCTATCCGCGGGGCCTCGCAGGTCTTCGCGTGGGTCTGGCCGAGGCGCGGATGCTGGGTCTCGCGATGCTCATGTTCCTTCTGGCCGTGCTGTTCCTCGCCCCGGCGGCCCTGGTCGCCGCGGCGGTGGCCTTTGTGTTCCGCAGCCAAGGGGAGCTGAGCGTGCTGGCCGCCCTGCGCTATGGCGCCTATTGCGGGCTGGGCGTGCTGGCTCTCTACCCGCTGGTGGCGATGCGCGTGGCGCTGGGCGGGGCTGCGACCGTGGCCGAGGATCAGCTGCGGCTGTTCCAGACCTGGCCCCTGACCCAGAAGCGGCTTCTGGCGGTGGCGCTCCCCGCAACGGCGATCCTGGCGCTCTATCCTCTGGCCCTGACGGCGGCCGCCTTCGCCAACCAGGCCGAGCTGGGAGAGTTCACCCTGGGCCCCGGCCGCTGGCCCCTGGCGGACGCCCTGGCGGGCGCGGTCCTGTCCGGGCTGTTCCACGGCGCGCTGATGCCGACGCTGGTTGTCGGCGCCCTGACGCATCTTTATCTCGAATGGCGTCCCGAGGCGCCCCGGGCGGCGACGCGCAAGCCGGTTCTGCGGGTGGTGGCCGACCTGGTGGAAACCGGGACGGACGGAGCCGAGGGGTCCGGCGACGACGCCGGCGCGGCGCCCGAGGTCGCGTCCCCGGTCCGGCGCAGCGCCGCGGCCTTCCAGATCGGCGCCGATCGCATCGCATGGCCGGATCATCGCTCCGTCGCCTTCGACACGTCGGGCCAGGCGTTTGGCGATCCGGCGCCGCCGACGCCGGCCCCCGTCGGCGTCTGGCCGGAGCTGGAAGTGCTGGCGATGCGGTTCCCGCGGGCGGCCGAGCCTGCGCCCCCCATGGCCGGACCCGCCGCCCATCCGCCGGTGTTTGACGGCGAGGCCCATGAGGGGCCGCGCTCACCCATCGATCCGGCGGTGACCGCGCTGGAGCATCCGATGCTGCTCGCGCCTGACGCGCCTTGGCTGTCCGGGTCCCATGCGCCGGCTCTGCACGACGCCGAGCCCCCGGCCGCCGCTCCGGAAGCCCGCCCGGAGGAGCTCTATGTCTGGCGGCAGGCCGACCCCGCGGAAGGTTTGAAGGACCTGTTCTGGCTCAGCGGCGTCGTGCCGCCCGACGCCCCGGCAGGGGGCCTGGCCGAGGCGCCGGCCGCCGCAATCTCGTCGGAGGATGCGCCTGCGCCCCCTCCGCGGGTGGAAACCCGGCCCGTGCGGCCAGCCGCTCCGGCCGCAGCCAATGCCGAAGGGTCTCCAGACACTTCCGGCGCGTCGCCGGTCTTGGCCGTTCCTCCCTCGGAGATCGAGGCGCCGCCACCGCTGGAAGTGATCGCCTATGCGCCGCCGCGGCCCTTCCAGGCCGTCCGGGACGCGCCCGCGCCGCAGACGCCGGCCAATGACGCCGTGACATCGGAGCCGGCGGAGCCCGCGCCTGCGACGCCCGAGCAGCCGCCGGCGCGGGGCCCGGTGGGCGCCGCCGAGGGGCATGAGGCATGAGCGGGGGCTTCTCCCCTTCGGACGCCGCGATGGAGGGCTTCCGGGTCCTGCGTCGCAGACCGGACGTGATCGCGGTCTGGGTCGGGTTGTATCTGGTCCTGACCGCCGCTGCGCTCGCCGCAGGCTGGCAGGTGCTGGGTCCTGACCTTCACATGCTGCTGACCGCCTTCCAGGCGCATCTGGCGCCGTCGGTGGTGCAGGTGTTCGCACAGAAGGTCCGGTTTGCGGAGATGCTGATGACCCCCTTCAGCGTGGTGGTCCAGGCGGTGTTCGGCGCAGCGGTCCTGCGATCGGTGATCCGGCCGGACAGCCGCAATTTCGCCTATCTGGCCTTTGGCGGCGACGAGTTCCGCCAATTCCTGGTCCAACTGGTCTATGGCGCCGTGATGGTTGGCGTGACCCTGGCGTGGGTGCTGTTTGTCATCGTCTTCACGGCCATAGGCATCGCCGCATCCGGCGTTTCGTCCGCGCAGATGGGCAAGGCCGTGCTGGGGGCGATCGTCGCGGGCGGCGTGATCGGCGCGGCCGGGGCCCTTTATGTGGGGATCCGTCTGTCCCTCGCGCCGGCCATGACCTTTGCAGAGGGAGAGTTCCGCTTCTTCGAGTCGTGGTCGAAGACCCGCGGGGTCTTCTGGCGGTTGCTGGGGACCTATGTCCTGTCCGCCCTTCTGGCCCTGATCGTGTCCCTGGCCCTGGTGGTGGCGGCGATCCTGCTGGGCGGCGTCGTCTATCTGGGTGTCGGCGGTCCCGCCGTCTTCTCGGCCCACGGGTTCGGGCCGGAGCTGGCCGCCGCCGCATGGCCGGCGGTCGTCGCGGGCATCGTCCCGTTCAGTCTCGCCAGCGTCCTCAACGCCGTGCTGCTCCGGGCCCCGGCGGCCCACGTCTATCTGGGGCTGTCCCGCGAGCGGGGCTGAGCCCTGTTTCCGGCCGGAATTGTCGCAAGCCCCTTGCGCCGGGCCATTGCGTCGTTGAATGAAGCAGGGCTAACGCGTCGCAACGGCGGCGTCGCCGGTGGCAAGCGCTTGAAAGATCTGGACCATGACCGAGTTTCCGGCGACGGACGTCGCCCTTGAGGGCTTTCGACTGACCCGTGAACAGCCTCGGGCTGTGGCGGCCTGGGCCTTGCTGCGTCTGGGCTTCAACCTTCTGGCGGTGCTCGCCATGAATGCGGTGTCCGGGCCGCAGCTGACGAACTTCATGGGCGCGGTGGCGGCCGGGCGCTCCATGGACGAGCTCAGCCAGGCGGCCGAGCCCCTGCTGCCGACCCTGCTGGGACTGGCGCCGTTCGACCTGGCGCTTCAGGCGATTCTGATGACCGCGTGCTTCCGGGCGGTGTTCCAGCCCCTGACCGGCGGCCGGTTCTACCTGCGCCTGGGGGTCGAGGAGCTGCGCATGTTCGGGGTGAACCTGCTGGGTCTTGCGGCGGTGATGATCGCCGCCCTGTCCGCGTCGGCCCTGGGCAGCGGCGTCGCGGCCGTGGCCGGCGCGGCGGGAGCGGCGGGGCCGCTGATCGCCGCCGCCTATTTCGCCGTCGTCGTGGCCCTGTTCGGCTACTGCGCCGTTCGTCTGTCGCTCACCCCCGCCCTGACCCAGCTCGAAGGCCGGCTGGCCGTGACGCAATCCTGGCGGTTGACGGCCGGCCGGCACTGGATCCTGCTGGGGGCCTATGTGATGGCTGGAATCCTGGGCGCCCTGATCTACATTCTGGGCGCGGTGATCGGTTCGGTGTTCCAGCTGCTGGACCCGAGCCACGCCGTCAGCTTCCTGTCCGTGGCGTCGATCCTCTCGACGGCGTGGATGGCCATGATCGGCGTGCTGATCACGGTGGTGCTGCAGGCGCCCGGCGCGGCGGCGGTCCAGGCGCTGATGACCGTGCGCCGGACGGCCTGAGACGTCGGGGACCGACTAGCCGACCCGGCGGTCAATGGCGCTGACCCGGGCCTTGCGCCGGATTTCGTGCCGGGCGAGGACCTCGGAGAGGTAGCGCCCCGTCCAGCTGTCGCTGTCGGCGGCCACGGTCTCCGGCGTCCCCTGGCTGACGATCCGGCCACCGCCTTCGCCGCCCTCGGGACCGAAGTCCAGAAGCCAGTCGGCGGTCTTCACCACATCCAGATTGTGCTCGATGACCACCACGGTGTTGCCGTGGTCCACAAGCTCGTGCAGCACCTCCAGAAGTTTCCTCGTATCCTCGAAGTGGAGGCCGGTGGTCGGCTCGTCGAGGATGTAGAGGGTGCGTCCGGTGGCGCGGCGGGACAGCTCCTTGGACAGCTTCACCCGCTGGGCCTCGCCGCCGGACAGGGTGGTGGCCTGCTGGCCGACCTTCACATAGCCGAGCCCGACCCGCTTGAGCGTCGCCATCTTGTCGCGGATCGGCGGCACGGCCTTGAAGAAGTCCGCCGCCTCGTCGACGGTCATGTCCAGCACCTCGGCGATGGACTTGCCCCGGAACAGGATCTCCAGGGTCTCGCGGTTGTAGCGCTTGCCCTTGCAGATGTCGCAGGTGACGTAGACGTCCGGCAGGAAGTGCATCTCGATCTTGATGACCCCGTCGCCCTGGCAGGCCTCGCAGCGTCCGCCCTTGACGTTGAACGAGAAGCGCCCGGGGCCATAGCCGCGCACCTTCGATTCCGGCAGACCGGCGAACCAGTCCCGGATCGGTCCAAAGGCGCCGGTGTAGGTCGCCGGATTGGATCGCGGGGTGCGTCCGATCGGGCTCTGGTCGATGTCGATGACCTTGTCGAAATGCTCCAGCCCCTCGATCCGGTCGTGCGGCGCGGGGGCGTCGGAGGCGTTGTTCAGCCGTCGGGCAGCGGCCTTGTACAGGGTCTCCAGGGTGAAGGTGGACTTGCCGCCGCCGGACACGCCGGTGATGCAGGTGAAGACGCCCACGGGAATCTCGCCGGTCACGGACTTCAGGTTGTTGCCCCGGGCGCCGATCACACGAAGCAGCTTCTTGCGGTTCACCGGGCGGCGCTTTTCCGGCACCGGAATGTCCCGGGCGCCGGTGAGGTACTGGCCGGTGAGGCTGCGCGGCTGGTCCATGATGTCCTGGGGGGAGCCCTGGGCCACGATCTCGCCCCCATGGACGCCGGCGGCCGGGCCCATGTCGATCACATGATCGGCGGTCAGGATGGCTTCCTCGTCATGCTCCACCACCAGCACGGAGTTGCCCAGGTCCCGCAGGCCCTTGAGCGAGGTGAGCAGGCGGGTGTTGTCCCGCTGGTGCAGGCCGATGGACGGCTCGTCCAGCACATAGAGCACGCCGGTCAGGCCGGAGCCGATCTGCGAGGCCAGCCGGATCCGCTGGCTCTCCCCCCCGGACAGGGTGCCCGACGCCCGGGACAGGCTGAGATAGTCCAGCCCCACATCGTTCAGGAACCGCAGCCGGTCGTTGATCTCCTTCAGGATGCGCCGGGCAATCTCCATGTCCTTGGCCGAGAGGCGGTTGGCGACGTCCTCGAACCAGGCCCGGGCGTCCTTGATCGAGAGGCGGGACACCTCGGCGATGGAGCGGGCGTCGACCTTCACGGCCAGGGCCTCGGGCTTCAGCCTCTGACCGCCGCAGGCCTCGCAGGGGGTGTCGGACTGGTAGCGGCCGAGTTCCTCGCGCACCCAGGCGGAGTCCGTCTCCCGCCAGCGACGCTCCAGATTGGGCATGACGCCCTCGAAGGGCTTGACCACCTCATAGCGCCGGGCCTGGTCGTCATAGACGAACTTGATCTTTTCCGCGCCCGTGCCGCGCAGGATGACCTCGTGCGCCTTGGCGGGCAGATCGCGCCAGGCGGCGTCCATGGAGAAGCCGTAGTGCCGGGCCAGGGCCTGCAGGGTCTGGGTGTAGAGGGGGGAGGGCCCCCGGGCCCAGGGCGCCACGGCGCCGTGGTGCAGGGACTTGTCCGGATCCGGCACCACCAGGTCCGCGTCGAAGGTCAGCTTCTGACCCAGGCCGTCACAGGTCGGACAGGCCCCGAACGGATTGTTGAACGAGAACAGACGCGGCTCGATCTCGGTGATGGTGAAGCCTGAGACCGGGCAGGCAAAGCGCTCGGAAAACAGGATCTTGCGGGGCTCTGTTTCTCCGGCCGCCAGATCGGCGAATTCGGCGGTGGCCAGACCGTCGGCGAGGCGCAGGGCTGTCTCCAGGCTGTCGGCCAGGCGCTGCTGGATCCCGGACTTCACCACGATCCGGTCCACGACGATGTCGATGTCGTGCTTGAACTTCTTGTCGAGGGTCGGCGCCTCCTCGATCAGGTAGAGGGTCCCGTCGATCTTCAGCCGCTGGAAACCGGCGCGCTGCCACTCGGCGATCTCCTTGCGGTATTCGCCCTTGCGGCCGCGGATCACTGGCGCCAGCAGGTTCAGGCGCGAGCCCTCGGGCAGGGTGACGATCTTGTCCACCATCTGGCTGATGGTCTGGCTCTCGATCGGCAGGCCCGTGGCGGGAGAGTAGGGAACCCCCACCCGGGCCCAGAGAAGACGCATGTAGTCGTGGATCTCGGTCACCGTGCCCACGGTGGAGCGGGGGTTCTTGGAGGTCGTCTTCTGCTCGATGGAGATGGCCGGGGACAGGCCCTCGATCAGGTCCACGTCCGGCTTGCCCATCAGCTCGAGGAACTGGCGGGCGTAGGCCGACAGGCTTTCCACGTACCGGCGCTGACCTTCCGCATAGATGGTGTCGAAGGCCAGCGAGCTCTTGCCCGACCCGGACAGCCCCGTCAGCACCACCAGCTGGCCGCGGGGGATGTCCACGTCCACGCCCTTGAGATTGTGTTCTCGCGCGCCGCGCACGCGGATGAAGGCGGATGGGTCGATCATTCGCGGCGGAGCCCATTCTGGAGGGTGAGACAGTGACGGACGGGATGTAAGATCGGACCCGCCGGAGCGCACGGGAACAATAGCAGAACAAAAAATGTTTGTAAGTCAACTTGAAGTTCAAAATACAATCTATCAAATTATTTAGAAAATAAAATAACGCGGCATAGGCGAAAAAATCGCCATTGGAGGCCCGTGGCGCGTTGTTAGAATCACACGCGGGTGAGATGGTTAATTGGCCGCTGCGTATGTCTGTGGCACACCTCGGTTAGATAGGCGCGTTCGGTGCGCAGGCTGTCTATTCCCGGTGTCCCTGACAGCACGCCCTGGCGGCCGGTCCGGTTTCCGGCGCTATAGACCGAACGGACTTCTGAGCGGAGAGACCATGCGCACCCTGGCCGTGCTGTCGAGAAAAGGTGGAACCGGGAAGACCACGGTGGCTTTGCATCTGGCGGTCGAGGCCGAGCGGGCGGGTCGCAAGACCCTGGTCGCGGACCTGGATCCGCAGCGCTCCACCTCCGAATGGTACCGGGAGCGGGTCCGCGACCTTGCGACCCCGCTGGTGGCCGAGGCCAAGGTCGGCACCCTTTTCACCCAGCGCCTCGGCGCCGCCCGCGAAGGCTATGACCTGATGGTCATCGACACGCGGCCCTCCACGGACCTGGAATGCGCCGAAGCGGTGCGCTGGGCGGACCTGTGCCTGATCGTCGTGCGTCCCTGCTATTTCGACCTGAAGGCCATCACGCGGACCGTGGAGCTGGTGGGCAACATGAACAAGCGGGGCATGTTCCTGATCAATCAGGCGCCCTCCCGCCGCAACGGGGAGGAGCCGCGGATCATCTCCGACACCTTCGAGGCCCTGCTGGAGATGGGTCTGCCCGTGGCCCCGGTGGGCTTGCGCTATCGGGCCGCCTACCAGAATTCCGTGCGCGAGGGTCGGGTGGCCCAGGAGATCGATCCCACAAGCCTTGCAGCGCTGGAGGTGAACGCCCTGTGGGGCCACGTCTCCGCCGCCATCTGGCCGGAGCGGGCGGCGCCCGCCGCCGGCGCGGGCCCGCTGGCGATGGTGTCCTGAGCCCCGCGCACGGGCGTCAGACGCTCACGCCCGGCGGTTCAGGGTCACCGCCACGCTGTCGCCCGGCGTCGTCCGGGCGCGGCTGGTGTAGCCGACGGGCTTGGCCCGGTTGGCGACGACCTCCCGGGCGATGGCCTGGACCAGACCTTCGGTGATCGTGCGCGCCGCTTCCAGCACCTCGCCGTGGCGGGACAGGGCGGCGTCAAAGGCGCGGGTGGACGCCGTCAGGGCCTTGCGCAGGGGCGGCGACGCGGCCTGGAGCACGGAGGGGTCCTGCTTCAACCGGGCCGATTCCAGGCGATAGATGTTAGCAAGGCGCGCGGTCTCACCGATGGTCGCCGCCACGTCCTGCGGCCTGCGGTCCTCGAACGCCCGGGTTTCCCGGGTGATCATCTCGGTCAGGCGGTCGGTGAGGATGATGATCTGACCGACGCGGTCATCGGCGGCGGCGTCCGGATGGGCCATCAGGCTTTCCTCTTGTCATAGGCTGCGGTTCCCAGGCGCGCGGCGGCCGGCGCGACTCCCGCCGCAGACGGGGTCGGTGTCGGGGAGGGGGTCGGCGTGGGCAGCGGGGACAGCCCCTGCAGTCGCAGCATTTCCAGCTCCACCGGACGCGCCAGACCGATCCCGCCCTTGGCCACCATCTCCTTGGCCATGGCGTCGTTCAGGAAGGACCGGAAGGCCTTTTCCCCGGCCCCGCCGGTGAACGCGGAGTTGTCGTTCACCCCCTCGAACATGCTGCCGAGCATCTGCGACAGGAAGGTCTGCTCGAAGGTCTTCGCCGTCTGCGTGATCTTCTGCCGGGTGGCGGTCTCCGGCAGGGTGGGGATGCCCGCTGTCAGGGACTGGGTCGGGGGCAGGCCCGGGGCGGCGATGTCGCTCATCAGAGCACCTCGATGTCGGCTTGCAGGGCGCCGGCGGCCTTGATGCTCTGCAGGATGGAGATCATGTCCCGGGGCGTGACGCCCAGGGCGTTCAGGCCCTTGACCAGGGACTCCAGCGAGACGCCGGACTGGAGCACGATTAGCCGCTTGCCCTTCTCCTCGTCGATCTTGATCGAGCTGCTGGGTGTCACCTGGGTCGTGCCCTGGCTGAACGGCGCGGGTTGGCTCACCTGCGGCTTCTCGTTCACCGTGATCGAAAGATTGCCCTGGTCGATGGCGACCTTGGACACCCGGACGTCCCCGGTGACCACCACGACCCCGTCGACCTCGTTGATGACGACCTTGGCCGGATTGTCCGGCTCGACCTCCAGCTGCTCCAGTCCGGTGACGAAGTTCATGATGTTGGCGCCGTCCGGGGGGCTGACCGTGACGATGGTCGGGTTGTCCGCCGTGGCCGCGCCGGGATAGTTGCGGTTGATCTCGTCGGCGATCCGCCGCGCCGTGGTGAAGTCGGGGTTGTGCAGGGACAGGCGCATCTTCGACATGCTGCCCATCTTGAAGTCGATCTCCCGCTCGATCTCGGCGCCGGAGGCGATGCGGCCGGCCGTGGGCACGCCGCGGGTGACGGAGCTGCCGGACCCGCCGGACGCGGATACGGCGCCGGTCTCCACCGTGCCCTGGGCCACGGCGTAGATCTCGTTGTCCGCGCCCATCAGCGAGGTGACGACCAGGGTGCCGCCCAGCAGGCTCTTGGCGTCGCCCATGGACGAGACCGTCACGTCGATCTTGGCGCCGGTGGCGGCGAACGGGGGCAGCTTGGCGGTGACCATCACCGCGGCGATGTTCTTGGTGTCGATGGTGGCGTCCCGGGTGTTGACCCCCATCCGCTCCATCATGGACATCAGGCTCTGCTTGGTCATGGGCACGTTGCGCAGGCTGTCGCCGGTGCCGTTGAGCCCCACCACCAGACCATAGCCCACCAGTTCGTTGGAACGGACGCCCTCGAAGCTGACAATGTCCTTGATCCGCGACCGGGCCTGCGCGACGCCGCCCCCTTCGACGAGGATGAAGGCGAGAGCGGTCAGCATCACGGAGAGACGGAACCGGGTGAATGACATGATGCAGGGGCCTGTGAGCAGATTCGATGGGCGGGGAGATCCGCCGCCCGGCATCCTGCGACAATCGTGCCAGTTGGATTTTTCAAAAATTCAAATAAAACAATGGCTCGTAGGGTTAACGCGGCGCGGCGCCCGGCAAGAATTTCCGTGGCGTTAAGGAATGGGCAAGATCGGCGGCGCAAATCTTGCCGCATGAACAGGATGGCGTTTCGATGAAGGTCAACGGTTCCGGCCCAGCCCCTGGTGTCGCCCCGGCGTCTGGCCGGGCCAAGCCGGCTGCGTCCGGCTTCAGCCTCGGCGGCGCGGATGCGGCCCAGTCCGGTGCGCCGGCGGCCCGGGCCGTCGGACCGTCCACCCTGACCAGCGTGGACGCCCTGCTGGCCCTGCAGGAGCAGCCGAACCTGCTGGACCGTCGCCGACGGGCGGTGAAGCGTGCGGGGCGGATTCTCGACCATCTGGAACAGGTGAAACTGTCTCTCCTCGAATCCGGCCCCACGGAGGGCGCGCTGGATCAGCTGGCCGCCGCCGTGCGCGAAGCGCGGGAGGATACGTCGGACGCCGGCCTCGAGGGCGTTCTGAACGACATCGAGACCCGGGCCGCAGTGGAGCTAGCCAAGCAGGAAGTGGCGCGGAATTCGCGCTGAAGGACGGGTTCGCCCTGTGAGCGTCGCACTCCGTTGATCCCGCGCAATTCGGTGGTATAAGCGCTTCCGCGCATATGGGGGCGTGTTTTCAGAGCGTGGGACCGTCTGATGGTGACGACCGCTTCAATCGGTAATAAAGCCGGGGCCATGACGATGAGTGATGACTATCGGCCTCGGGAAGACGAGCCGTTCATGAACGATCGTCAGCTCGAATATTTCAAGATCAAGTTGATCAGCTGGAAGGAGGACATCCTCCGGGAGTCCCGCGAAACGCTGAGCCACTTGCAGACCGAGACCGAAAACCACCCCGATCTGGCGGACCGGGCCTCGTCCGAGACCGACCGGGCGCTTGAGCTCCGGACCCGGGATCGCCAGCGCAAGCTGATCTCCAAGATCGACGCCGCCCTTCGCCGGGTCGAGGACGGCAGCTACGGCTACTGCGAGGAGACGGGGGAGCCCATCGGCATCGCCCGGCTCGAGGCCCGTCCCATCGCCACGCTGAGCGTCGAGGCGCAGGAGCGGCATGAGCGCCGCGAGCGCGTCCATCGCGACGACTGAGGTCTGGCCGCGCGGCCGGACCCCGGCGGGTCAGCTTCGTTCCTTGACCGTGTCCGGCGCGGCGGAATGTTCGGCCAGCATGGCGCGGATCCGCGGCAGCACCTCGTCGGCCTGCGACACGGCCGACCAGGTGGATGGCACCCAGTCGGGGGTGACGCGCGCGGCCACGGTGTGCTCGATCAGCTGGAAGAACGGCTGCCAGAAGCCCTTGAGATCCGCAAACACGATGGGTTTGGCGTGCAGGTTCAGCCGCCGCCACGAGATCAGCTCGATGACCTCCTCCAGGGTTCCGACACCGCCGGGAAAGACCGCGAAGGCGTCGGAGGCCTCGAACATCATCCGTTTGCGGTCGTGCATGTTGCTGACCACCACGGTCTCCACATCGTCATAGACGACTTCCTGCCGGCGCAGAAAGTCGGGGATGACCCCGAACACGTCGCCGCCCGCCCCGTGCGCCCCCTTGGCCGCCGCACCCATCAACCCGATCCCGCCGCCCCCGTAGACCAGTCGCACGCCCTCTGCGGCCAGTTGCCGACCGAAGGCGGCGGCGCCGGCCAGAAAGTCGGGATCGGCCGCGTTGGACGAGCCGCAGAACAGGCAGACCGACAGGACGGCCTGTCCCGTGGGGGCGGCGTGCGGCGGGGACGGGTCATGCATCGGGGGAATCCGTTGAAGGGGTGTCTGATCAAGGGTCGCGGCCGGAGCCGATCGGGGCAAGCGCTTTCTGGACAAAGTTTTTCTGGAATGTCCGTCAGGACCTTGTATCCGCTTGCATTGACGATGATTTACCGACTCCTGAAGCCTGCTGGCCTCAGGACGGGACCATGGGACGGATCGGGGCGGAAAGTTGCAGTCAGGACGACGGGGGTGTGAACGGATCGTCAGGGCCGCAGCCGCTGGCTTGACGCTGTTCCTCGCCGCCTGCGGGGCGGACCGGTCCGGCGGCGCTGGAAGCAGCCCGGCCGGGGCCGTCTCCGGCGGTCCGGCGGGGGGGCAGGCCGGCGCAGGGTCCGAGCCCACGGCGGCCGACTATGTGGAGGCGCCCCTGGTGCTGGCGGGCGGCCGCACGCCGGACGGCCTTGTGACCGTGTCCGGCCGCGCGACGCCCGACGCCATTGTCCGCCTGTCCGCGCCCGAAGGGCAGAGCTGGGGCATGACCGCCGGCGGGGATGGACAGTGGAGCTTCGCCATTCCGGTCGGCGCCGCGCCGCGGATGCTGTCGCTGACCGCGGAAAAGGCGGGTCGATCGGTTCATGTGGATGGCGCCGTGGTGCTGCTGCCGGCCCCTGACACGCCGGTGATCATCGCCCGACCCGGCTATGGCGCGCGCCCCGTCGGGCTGCAGTCCGCCAGACCGGTGATCGTGTCGCTGGACTATGACGGCGGCGGGGGCGGGATCGTTTCGGGGGTGGCGCGCGCCGGCTCCATCGTGCGTCTGTCCATTGACGGGCTCGACGCTGGCGGCGTGCGGGCCGACAATCAGGGACGCTTCGTCGCGCCGGCGATCAAGCAACCTTTGAAGCCCGGACAGCGACTGATCCGGGTGGAGAATGTGGACGGCGCCGCGCAGATCCAGACCGAGGTGGAGCCCACCGGTCGACTGGACGGCATGTACGCCGCCCGGCGACAGGCGGACGGCTGGCGGCTGGACTGGCGGGCGGGCGCCCAGGCGGTGCAGTCCACGGTCGTGTTTGACAGCGCCCAGCAGGCCCGGGACGGCGGCGCGAAATGAGCGGCGCCTTGAGACGCACCATGCCCCGGGGCAAGCTGAGCCCCGATGGGGACCAGATCGCCTTCTGGGCGTCCATGCGCAGCCTGTCGGCCATTGTCGCCCGGTCCGGCGCCCCGCACCTGAAGACGCGCCTGACGGTCGCCCTGGTGCTGACCGTCGCCGGCAAGCTGACCGGCGTGATCGCACCGCTGTTGCTGGGGCAGGCGGTGAATCGTCTCAGCCACCGGGCGGGCCCCACCGTCCAGATCGGCCTCAGCTTCGCCGCCCTGGTGATCGGCTGGGCGCTGATCCGCTTCCTGTCGGCGGCCGCGCCCCAGATGCGGGACATCGTGTTCGGTCCCGTGGCCATGGCGGCCCAGCGGCGATCGGCGGCCGAGTCCTTCGCCCACGCCTTGCGCCTGTCCCTGGACTATCACCAGACCAAGCGCACGGGCTCCCTGGCCCGCACCGTCGACCGCGGCGCGCGGTCGGTGGATTTCCTGTTGCGGGTGCTGGTGTTCAACCTGGCGCCCACGGCGCTGGAGCTGGTCTTCGCCGCCGGAGTCCTGGCCCGGGCCTATGACTGGCGTTTCGCCGCCACCGCGGTGGTGACGGTGGCGATCTATGGCGTCACCACCTTCGCCATATCGGACTGGCGGATCGGCCACCGGCGCAAGCTGAACGAGGCGGATTCCGAAGCCTCCGGCCGATCCATCGACGCCCTCCTGAATTACGAGACGGTGAAGGCCTTCGGCGCGGAGAGCCGGGCGGCGGCGGACTATGACCGCGCGCTCGCCGCCTATGGGGAGGCCTCCGAACAGGCCAACGCCTCGCTGGCCATGCTGAACATCGTCCAGTCCGGCGTGATGAGCCTGGGGCTCGGCGTCATGGCGCTGCTGGCCGGGTTTCAGGCCGCGAGCGGCCGCATGGGGCCAGGCGATGTCACCGCCTCGATCCTGATCCTGATCTCCCTGTATCAGCCGCTGAACATCCTGGGCTTCGCCTATCGCGAGATCCGCCAGTCCCTGATCGACATGGAGTCCATGCTGGTGCTGAAGGCGCTGGAGCCGGACATCGCCGACAAGCCCGACGCCCGCCCCTTGCCGCCCGTGTCCCGCGGGCAGGGGGGACGCCTGACGTTCGAGGCCGTCAGCTATCGCCATGGCGCCCGGGCGGAGGGCCTGACCGGCATCAGCTTCGAGGCTGCGCCCGGGCAGACGGTGGCCCTGGTGGGCCCGTCCGGGGCCGGCAAGACTACCCTGGTCCGGCTGGCCCTGCGCCTGATCGACCCGCAGGACGGGCGGGTGCTGCTGGACGGCGTGGACCTGCGCGACCTGCGGGTGGCCGATCTGCGCACCGCGGTGTCCCTCGTGCCGCAGGACGTGGCCCTGTTCAATGACACCCTGGGGTCGAACATCGCCTTCGCCCGCCCGGACAGCACTGCAGCCGAGATCGAGGCGGCCGCGGAGGCGGCGGAGCTCGGCCCGTTCATCCGCCAGTTGCCCGAGGGCTTCGACACCAAGGTGGGTGAACGGGGGCTGAAGCTGTCCGGCGGCGAGCGGCAGCGGGTCGGCCTGGCCCGCGCCCTGCTGGCCAATCCGCGACTGCTGATCCTGGACGAGGCCACCAGCGCCCTGGACAGCCGCACCGAGGCCGCCATCCAGGACACATTGCGCCGCGCCCGGGACGGACGCACCATGCTGGTCGTGGCGCACCGCCTGTCCACCATCGCTGACGCCGACCTGATCCTGGTCGTTCGCGGCGGCGAGATCGTCGAGCGCGGCGACCATGCGACCCTGCTCCGGAAGGACGGCGACTACGCCGCCCTCTGGCGCAAGCAGACGCGGGACGCATGAGGCCCGCGCGCATCACCTCCTCCTCAACCCCGAAGGGACGTCCATGAAGTATCTCCACACCATGGTCCGGGTGGCTGACCTCGAAGCCGCCAAGCATTTCTACTGCGACCTGCTGGGCCTCGAGGAGGTGCGGCGGATCGATAACCAGGGCGGCCGGTTCACCCTGGTCTTCCTCGCCGCGCCGCAGGATGTGGACCGGGCCCGGGCGGACCAGGCGCCGATGGTGGAGCTGACCTACAACTGGGACCCGGAGGACTATGCCGGCGGACGCAATTTCGGTCACCTGGCCTATGAGGTCGATGACATCTACGCCAGCTGCGCCCGCCTGCAGGCCGGCGGCGTGACCATCAACCGGCCCCCGCGGGACGGCCGGATGGCCTTTGTCCGCTCTCCGGACGGCATTTCCATCGAACTGCTGCAGAAGGGCGGCGCCCTGGCGCCCGCCGAACCCTGGAGCAGCATGGCCAATGTCGGCGCCTGGTAGGTCCGGGGCAGGCCATGGCGCTCCTTCCTGACAGTTCGACCCTGGCGGTGCTCGACTATGCGGGCATCGCCGTGTTCGCCGCCACCGGCGCCCTGGCGGCGGCGCGGCGCGGGCAGACCCTCGTCACCTTCGCCTTCTTCGCCGCGGTCACCGGCGTGGGCGGCGGCACCTTGCGCGACCTGTTGCTGGGGGCCCCGGTGTTCTGGGTGCGAGAGCCCCGTTACATCGCCATCTGCATCGCCGTGGCGGGCCTGATCTGGTCCCTGGGCGCGCGGCGCTGGGGGCAGTCGGTGCTGCTGTGGCTCGACGCCGTGGGGCTTGCGGCCTACGCCGTGGCGGGCGCGGCCAAGGCGTCCGAATATGGCGCGCCGCCGCTGATCAGCGTGGCCATGGGCGTGCTGACCGCGTCCTTCGGCGGCATTGTCCGCGATGTGCTGGCGGGTCGGCCGTCGGTGCTCCTGAGCCGGGAGATCTATGTATCCGCGGCGGTGCTGGGCGCCGGCCTGTTCGCCCTGTTCCGTCTGATGGGCGCCGGGCCGGACTATGCGGCCCTGGTGGGGGTCGGAGGCGCCTTCGCGCTCCGGGCCGGCGCGCTGGCGCTGGGCTGGTCGTTGCCCGGCTATGTGGGTGTCGAGGCCGGCGACGATCCGCCGCCGGCCCCCTGACCTGGGTCGCGGCCGGGGCTACTTGCCCTTGGCCGGGGCCGGATGCTCGTCCGCATAGGCGCGGCCGGCCTCCTGGACGAGATAGGCGCGCACCGCGTCGGCGTCGGCGTCGCTGAGCACGCTCGAGAAGCTGACCATGCCCAGGGACTTCCGCTCCCCGCCCAGGACCACGCTCTTGAACGCCTTGGAGTCGCCGATCAGGGCGGAATAGCGCAGGTCCGGGATCACGCCGGCGCCGATGGCGTTGTAGCCGTGGCAATAGACGCAATAGGTCTGGTACTTCATCTGCCCTGTTGCGACCACGGCGGGCGACGCCGTCTGGGCGGGGGGCTGCGGAACCGGGATGCGGGTCAGGTTCGGCTTGGGCAGCACCGCCTGCCCGCCCAGCTTGTAGACCAGGATCCGGCCGTTCTCCGGCACGCCCATATGCTGGTCCAGGGCGAAGCCGCCGATGATGTAGAACAGGGTGCCGAAGCCGGCCCCCACGGCCACATACTGCTCCCCGTCCACCTCGTAGGTCATCGGCCCGGCCAGGGCGGCGGTGTAGATGTCCCGGCTCCACAGCTCCTTGCCGTTGGCGGCGTCATAGGCGTTGAAATGGCCATCGATGGTGCCCTGGAACACAAGGCCCCCGGCGGTGGCGAGGGTTCCGCCGTTCCAAGGCCCCTTGTGATCCGTGTGCCAGGCCTCCTTGCCGGTCACCGGGTCCCAGGCCACCAGCTTGCCCTTGAGGGAGTTCTTGACCGCCGCCAGGGCCTTCTTGTCCGTGGGCATGGCGTTCAGGGCGGGGTTCTGGGCCACGTTCCACTCGCCGTTCCGGTAGCCGTAGTGATCGTCCGAGCCGTAGGCGCTGGGCACGTCCTGGGCCGGGATATAGGCGAGCCCGGTCTTGGGGCTGAACGACATGGGGTGCCAGTTGTGTCCGCCGAAGCCGGACGGCATGACCAGGGACACGCCGGTCTTGTAGCGCGGGTCCGCGGTCTCCACCGGCCGGCCCGTCGTCGGATCTACGGCCGTCGCCCAGGTGGTGGTGACATAGTTGTGGGCGTTGATCAGCTTTCCGGTGGTCCGGTCGATCACGTAGAAGAAGCCGTTCTTGGCCGCCTGCATCACCACCTTGCGCGGCTTGCCGTCGATGGTCAGGTCGGCCTGGACGAGGGTCTGGGTCGAATCGAAGTCCCAGTCGTCCCCCGGCGTAGTCTGGTAGTGCCACTTGTATTCGCCGGTGTCGGCGTCCACCGCGACGATGGAGGACAGGAACAGGTTGTCCCCCTTGCCGTCGGAGCGCTTCTTCTGGTCCCAGGGCGTGCCGTTGCCGGTGCCGAAGATCAGGGTGTTGGTCTCGGGGTCATAGGACATGGAGTCCCAGGGCGAGCCGCCGCCGCCGCCCTGCTTGAACCAGTCGCCGCTCCAGGTCTTCACGGCCATGTCGAGGGCCTTGTTTTCCTGTGGCTTCGAGGGGTCGCCCGGCGTGGTGTAGAAGCGCCAGGCCAGCTTGCCGGTGTCGGCGTCATAGGCCGAGACATAACCGCGCACCCCGTATTCGGATCCGCCATTGCCGATGAACACCTTGCCGTGGGCGATGCGCGGCGCGCCGGTGATGGTGTAGGGCAGGGACTTGGGCGTGGTCTGCACCACCCAGTCCGGCTTGCCGGTCTTGGCGTCCAGCGCCACCAGCCGGCCGTCGAGGGTGGCGGAATAGACCCGCCCCTTCCAGACGGCCACGCCGCGGTTGACCACGTCGCAGCAGGCGAACTTGCCGGTCTCCTTCGGCACCTCGGGGTCATATTTCCAGAGCAGTTCGCCGGTCTTGGCGTTCAGGGCGTAGACCGGGCTCCAGGCGGAGGTGACATACATCACCCCGTCCACCACCACCGGCGTCACCTCGACCCCGCGATTGGTGGACAGCTGGAACTGCCAGGCCAGCCCCAGGTCCTTGACGTTGCCGCCATTGACCTTCTCGAGGGGGGAATAGCGCTGCTCCGACCAGGTCCGGCCGTGGCTCATCCAGGCGCCGGGCTCCTTGTCGGCCGCCGCCAGCCGCGCGTCATCCACGGCGGCGGGTCCGCGCAGCTTGTCGCAGCCGGACAGGGCGAGGCTGGCCGTCACAAGGCCGATCGCGGTCGCCGCGGCCAGCCGGCGGGCGGTGGTCAGATGAAAGGTGTCCAGGCGCATGCGTCACTCCCCCGCGGCGCGTCGTTTCGCGCGCCGTCTGTTCAGACTTGTCCGGCGATCCCCGCGCTGCAGGGCCCGTGAACGTCGGACTCCATGCTGGGACGGCAAGCTCGCCGGGTCAAGCAACAGCCTTGGGGGACGCCGCGTCGGAGGCGCTGGTCGAGGCCCCGTCCGGCGGCCCCTCGGAGCTGTCGCCCCGGTCGTCCACCACCGCGGTCGCCGTGCGGGTGAGGGAGCCCCACTCCACCTTTCGGCCATGCAGGGCGCTGAGCACCGCCTTGACGACGACGTAGTACATGAGCTGGCGGTAGCCGAACCGCTGGGCCGGGATCCACCACAGGCTGCCCCAGGGGGCCCGGCGCTCCATGGCCATGCCGATGGTGGCCGCCGCCAGATCGACAAGCACGAACGCCGTCCAGTAGAGCACGGCGCGGATCAGGCCCTCGTCATTGTACTCCACCGGGTGCGACAGCCGGTCGAAGCCGGCCCCGATCAGGCTGAACACCACGGCCAGGTCCACCAGCGGCGCGGCCGTGGTCAGGAAGATCTGGAACAGCCAGATCTGCGGCAGGGCGATGAAGCCCAGCGCCGGGCGCTTGCGGTTGAACAGGTCGCGGCGATGCTTCCAGACGCACTGCAGGGTGCCGAAGGACCAGCGGAACCGCTGCTTCAGCAGGCCCTGCACCGTCTGCGGCGCCTCGGTGAAGGCCACCGCCTCCGGATCGAACTCGACCACCCAGCCGGCGGACTGGGCCGCCAGGGTCAGGTCCTGATCCTCCGCCAGGGTGTCGTGCGGGAAGCCGCCCAGGGCGTCCAGGGCCTGACGACGCCAGGCGCCCACCGCGCCGGGCACCACGGTGACCGTTCCCAGGGCCGCCAGGGCCCGGCGCTCCAGGTTCTGGGCGGAGACGTATTCCAGGGCCTGCCAGCGGGTGACGGTGTTCACCTGATTGCCGACCAGGGCGTTGCCGGCCACGGCGCCGACCCTGGGGTCCCGGAACCAGCGGGCCAGCCGGCCGATGGTGCTCCGTCCGAACAGGGTGTCGGCGTCCAGGGCCACGATGATGTCCCCCCGGGCGGCGGCGAGACCGCGGTTGAGCGCCATGGCCTTGCCGCCGTTCTCGAACCTCAGCAGGCGCACCATGGGGTGGTCCTTGAAGTGGGCCTCGACCTCGGCGGCGGTGTTGTCCTTGGAGCCGTCGTCGATGACGAGGATCTCCATGTTCGTCCAGGCGGACTGCAGAACCTGCCGGATGGAGGAGGCGATCACCGCCTCCTCGTTGTAGCAGGGGATCAGCACGGTCACGAACGGACCGGTCTGGGGGTCGATCTCCTCGGGCGTGCGCCGGTCGATGCGGATCCGGTGATAGATGGCCAGCACCGCCAGGAACAGCAGCCGGGCCATGCCCACCAGGATGGCGATCATGAAGATCGCCGCCACGAACTTGTCGAAGTCGCGCACGGAGGTGAACACCGCCCGGTCCAGCAGCAGCTGGTAGGCGTCCCGGTTGGCGGGCGGCATGGCCTGGCTGGCGGGCATGTTCACCAGGTCGGCGACGCTGACCAGCTGGTAGCCGTGGGCCCGAAGGGCGTCGATCAGGCGGGGCAGGGCCTCGATCGTGTGGCTGCGGTTGCCGCCGCTGTCATGCAGCAGCACCACCTGGCCGGCCACTTCCGGATTGGTTTCGGCGAGTCCCGCCAGGGTGCGGGTGACGATCAGGTTGCTGTCCGGGCGGTTCCAGTCGTCCGGGTCGACCCGCAGGCCGACGGTGACATAGCCCAGCTTCTGCGCCGTCAGCAGCGGCGCCAGTTCCGCCGCCGTGGACGGCGAGGCGTCTCCCAGATAGGGCGGGCGGAAGAAGCGCAGGGTCCGCCCGGTGATGGTCTGGAACAGGCGCTGGGTCAGGTTGAACTCCAGCGGAACGGCGCTGGGGGGCTCGTCGGCGATATTGGGGTGCGTGTAGGTGTGGCTGCCGACAATGTGGCCTTCACGCACCTCCCGGCTGACGATCTCGGGATAGTCCTCCATGTTCCGGCCGATGACGAAGAAGGTCGCGGGCGCCTGCTTGGCCTTGAGGATGTCCAGGATCTTGGGCGTCCACCGGGGGTCCGGTCCGTCATCGAAGGTCAGCGCCACCTTGCCCGGGCTCTGGCCCAGGCGCTGCACGATCCAGGCGGTGGGAAACACCTGATAGGTCTCGTCGCTGACGAGGCCGGTGGGTTTGTCCAAGGTCAGGCTGCGCTTGCCCGGCGTCGGCTGCGCAGACACGTTCAGCACTTCGCCATAGCCGTTGAAGTCGATGTCGTGGCTGGCGGGCATGTCCGGCAGGGCGGAGATCGAGGCCGTGTCATAGCGTCGTCCCAGCAGGGACCAGATCCCGGGATCCTCCGCCCCCAGGCGCCAGATGGCGTAGCCCCGGGGGCGCCACGCATCGGCGATCTTGATCTGGTTGTAGAGGGTGGCGGCGTCCAGGAACCAGACCTCGTGCGAGACCTGCTTGTCGTCCGCATAGCGGAACATGGGGTTCAGCGCCGTGTGGTCGAAGACCACCGGCACGCCGGCGTCATGCGCCGACTGCATGGCCTCGTGAAAGGTGATCGCCTGGGCCTGGGTCTCGCCCTTGGCCCAGTCATAGCCGTAGGACCCCAGGGCCAGGACGATCTTGTTGGGGTCGAGCCCGCGCAGATATTCCGAGAGCTTGGCCTGGAACCAGGCCTGAGAGGCCGAGGGGCCGGGCGAGCCCGTCTGCCAGTGCTCGTCGTACATCATTGGCACAATGGCGTCGGCGGCCTTCTGCAGGGCGCGCAGGGGCCAGTCCGTGTCGTCCACCGGCACCGTGACCCAGATCTCGCGGTTGGAGGCCTGGAAGGCCAGGTTGACCTCGGCGATGAACTGGGGATAGGCCGCCAGGGCCGCCGGCGTCAGGTTCTCGAAGTCGAAGATGTAGCCCGAGAAGCCCCGCTGATCAGCCAGGGTCTGCAGGTTCTTGATGAGGGCCGCGCGGCCCTTGGGCGAGCGCAGCAGCTGCTCGATCGGCTTTGTCACCCACACGCCGTCCACGGCGTTGTGCACCACCGGCATGATGGCCGGCCGCTTCTTGGCGTTGCGGATCAGTTCCTCGGCGCGGGGGTCGGAGGTGGCGGAGAGCTGTCCGTCCGGCGTCGAGACCATCACCCACTGGGGCGACAGGACGTCGAGATCCTGCAGGTGCTCGCGCAGGGCCTGGGCGGACTGTTCGTCCCAGCTCACATAGAAGGCGATGGTCAGGGGTCGGGTCGCGCTGCCGTGCACCCGCGGCCGCTTGGGCGTCGCCGTCCAGGGCGTGGCCCGGCGGGGCACCTTCACGTTCAGCGCCGTCAGGGTCCGCGGGTCGCGGAAGCGCACCTCGGGCACGTGCGGCGCAAAGGCCAGGGTGGCGGCGAAGGCGGCGAACATGGCCAGGCACAGGGCGACCGCCAGACCGCCCAGCAGGCGAACGTTCCGCGCGCGACGGCCGCTGGGATCGTGAAAGACGTAGGATTGCATCGCGCCCGGTCTGTTTGTGTTGGGCGACATCTTGTCCGTGCTCATCCCCGGGCCTGACTCGCAGATCGACGCCGAACCCGCTGACTCCAATAGGCCCACGTCGCCTTGACGTCAAAGCCCGGGCCCAGCCGCCAGGCGGTGACCGCGGCGACGGCGGGAATGATCCACACCATGCGCGCATGATACCGGGCGAAGGGGCCCGACAGGATCCCGGTGATCGCGGAATTGGCGATCACGGCCAGGATCAGGATCACCGTCGCGGCGATCAGCGCCTCGCGGCCGCCGGGCCGCAACGGTCGGCGGGCCAGCACCGCGGCGCGGATGTCCCGGCGGGTCCCGCGCCAGATCAGGAAGGCGGTCCCCAGCAGGATGACGGTGCCGTGCAGATAGGAGATCCACTCGATCGAGATCCAGGGACGGCACAGCCGCGGGCGCTTGAGACACTCGTGGCCGCCCGGGATCAGGGTCGGCAGGCTGGTGTCCTTCCAGTAGACATTGGTGAAATAGTAGCCCGGATCGCGGAGGGGTTCCGAGAGGTCGACCAGGCTCATCTGCTCGAACCAGTTGGACAGGGACGCCCCGATCTGGGACAGGGGATGGTGCAGGATCGTCTGCAGGACGAAGGCCTTCTCCTCCCGCGCAAGGGCGATGCGGACGTCGATCTTGGACGCATTGAAGATGCCCCGCGCCGGATCATCGGCCCACAGGATCTCGTCGGAATCGTCCAGCGGATTGTTCTTGAAGCGGCACAGCACATAGGGGCTGGCCTTGGCGCACGCCTCGCGCAGATAGACCCGTCCCGGACCGTCCGCCAGCACCCGGGCGCTGAGGAAGGGCGGGCGGTGCAGGTCCTCCCCGGTGCGCAGCTTGACGACGACATGATAGGCGATGTCCGAGGCGAAGGCCGAGACCACGATCAGGCCGAGGACCCCGGTCCTCAGCGCCACCGTCCGCGCGCCGGTCCGGAACCACCACAGGACCGCCGCCGTGACGAAGATCAGGGCGATTTCGAGCAGGATGTGGCTGGTGTGAAACCACAGGGACGCTGCGATCACGGCGATCAGGCCGGCGATCTCCAGACGGCCATATCGCTCCCAGTAGATGGCCAGCGCCGCCGTCGCCAGCGCCCCCAGCGGCGCGAACACGTCCGGCATGCCGAAACCGGCGAAGAAGGGCAGGGTCGACAGCAGGCTGAGGCCCGCCATAACCGACAGATAGACCTTGGGCGGCGCCCCATCCGGGCCCTGGATCGCGCCGCGGATGAGGGTGAACACCGTCCAGGCGGCGACCAGGGACTGGATCGCCGCCAGCAGCCACAGGGTGCCGATCTCGAACGCGCTGTACAGCAGGACGCCGTAATAGGGCGACCGGGCCGCCATGGAGGTGTGGTCCTCGTCGGCTTCGGCCTGCAGGTCGGCGTCTTCCTCGTCAAGATTCCGCGGAATATGCAGGATCTGGCTGACGACGGGCTTCAGGGCGCGGGCGACTCCGCGACCCTGGGCGTAGTAGTCATCCGTGTCGGTGAAGACGGTGGGGCGCCCGCTGGCGGCCACCACCATCATCAGCATCAGAGCCCCGAGCACGACCTGGACCCAAGATCGCCGCAGTAGCCTGTGCATCGACAGAGAACCTCATCAACGGCGGATGTTGAGCATGGACGCAAGGAATCCGGCTGCTGCGATCTGCACTGCAACGGCCACGGCCGTCAACGAGATCACCAGCATCCGCATCACGTCGTTGTACACGATCGGGCCGAAACCGTTGCCCACCCAGCGGACCACCGCGGTCGTCACGCCGATGAGGCCCGCAACCAGGATGACCGCCGCCAGACGCAGGATCGGCTCCAGCTCCATTCCCAGAAGAATGGCGCGGAAATTGGTCGGCGTGGGCAGAACGCCCTCGATCATCGCATAGCGCCGGGCCAGGGCCCCGAACATCACCAGCTGCGTGCCGATCATCACCGCGAAACAGGCCACGACCAGGGAGTGGATGTCGATCTCGATGGTCGGCGTCAGGGCCACGGCGCCGGGCGCCAGCAGGATCGAGCCGAACACGCCCAGCGCCAGCAGCAGCAGGCCCGGATAGATGAACACCCACTTGGGGCTGTGCAGCATCAGGAACTTCAGATGGCGCCAGCCGTCCCGCCAGGTCTTCAGGTGCGGCGGACGGCTGCGGCCGTCTGGACGCAGGGTGGTGGGCACCTCCTCCATGGCGAGCTTGGCCAGGGAGGCCTTGACCACCATCTCGCTGGCGAACTCCATCCCCGGGCTCTTCAGGCCCAGCGCCAGGATCGAGTCCCGGTTGAAGCCCCGCAGGCCGCAATGGAAATCGCCGACGGGGATGTTGAACAGCAGCCGGCCGATGAACGACAGCACCGGATTGCCCAGCCAGTAGTGCAGGGGGGGCATGGCGCCCTTTTCGATCCCGCCCTTGAAGCGGTTGCCCATGACCAGGTCCGCCCCGTCCTGCAGGCGTTCCACGAAGGCGTCCAGCTTGGAGAAGTCGTAGCTGTCGTCGGCGTCGCCCATGATCACGTACTTGCCGCGGGCGGCGCGGATGCCGCCGATCAGGGCCGCGCCATAGCCCTTTTCCGGCACCGCCACGACCCGGGCGCCCAGGGCCTCGGCCATGCCCTGGGATCCGTCCCGGCTGCCGTTGTCGGCCACCAGCACCTCGCCGCTGAGACCGGAGGCGGTGAGCCAGGTCATGGCCTTGCGGACGCAGACCTCGATGGTCTCCGCCTC
>CAINOV010000187.1 GCA_903851655.1 uncultured Caulobacterales bacterium | reverse complement strand
CGCAACTCCGCCCGGGCCAGCGACCGGTTCGTCCTGCCGCCCGAGCGCACCCTGGAGCTGTCCCGCCGCGTCGTCCTGTAGGCTCGCCGCCACAGGTGGAAAAAGTTCGGGGCCGGGAGGTGCGCCGGCGCCGCCGTTCGGGCATGGTGTCGCCTTCGCGCGGACGGACCGGGGCGGGCGCCCCGCCGGACCGGATGACTGTTTCAGCCCTGGACCCCTTCTCATGATCCATCGACGTCGCCTTCTGCTGTCGGCTGTGGCCGGCGCCGCCTTCTGCGCCGCCCCGCGGGCCTTCGCCGCCGCCGGCGGCGAGAGCGCCCGGCTCAACGCCCTGTTCGGCGACTTCGTGAGCGAAGGCTTCGACCTCTCGCCGGAAGGCGTGACGTCGATCGGGTTCGACAGCGGCGCCCGCGCCTACCAGAAGTTCCTGCTGAGCGACCGCTCTCCGGCGGCGGCGGACAAGGGCAACGCCCTGAACGAGAGCCAGCTGGCCCGCCTCAACGCCATCGACGTCAAGGCCCTGTCCCCGGCCGACCAGCTGAATGTGGAGGTGATCGCCTATGGCCTGAACAACCAGGTGACCGCTGCGCGGCGGTTCAAGTACGCCGGCGGAACGGCCGGGGGCCCCTATGTGATCAACCAGCTGACCGGCGCCTATCATGACCTGCCGGATTTCCTCGACAGCCAGCACCAGATCGAGACCAAGGAGGACGCGGACGCCTATCTGTCCCGTCTGGCGGCCATGGGAACCGCCATCGACCAGGAGTGCGAACAGGCCCGGCTGGACGCCAGCCTGGGCGTCATTCCGCCGGACTTCGTCCTCGACAAGACCCTCGAGCAGCTGAAGGCCCTACGGGCCAAACCGGCGAACGCCTCGGTCCTGGTGCAGTCGATCCAGCGCCGCGCCGCGGACAAGAAGATCGAGGGCGACTGGGGCCGCTGGGCGACGCATCTGTACGAGACCCGCGTGCTCCCGGCCCTGGACCGGGAGATCGCCCTGGCCACCGAACTGCGGAGCAAGGCCGTGCACGACGCCGGCGTCTGGCGGCTGCCGGACGGGGACGCCTATTACCGCGCCTCGGTCCGCCAGTGGACCACCACGGACAAGACCGGCGACGAGATCCACAGGATCGGCCTTGATCTGGTGGCCAGCCTCAGCGCCCGGGCCGACGCCCTGATGAAGGCCCAGGGCCTGACCCGCGGAACCGTCGGCCAGCGCTATCGCGCCATGTATGACGATCCGAAGTTCCACTACCCCAATACGGACGAGGGCAAGGCCAAGCTGATCGCCGACCTGAACGACAAGGTGCGGGCCGTCCAGGCGCGCCTGCCCAAGTATTTCGGCGTACTACCCAAGGCCGGGGTCGAGGTTCGCCGCGTGCCGGCCTATACCGAGGCCGGATCGCCGGGCGGCTACTACCAGCAGCCCTCGGTCGACGGAAAGCGGCCGGGCGCCTACTACATCAACCTGCGCGACACGGCCGAGCAGCCCAGCTGGGCCCTGCCCACCCTCACCTATCACGAGGCCATTCCCGGCCACCACCTGCAGGGCGCCATCGCCCTGGAGGCGCCGTCGCCCCTGATCCGCAAGCTGACCTTCTACTCCGCCGAGCTGGAGGGCTGGGCCCTCTATGCGGAGCAGCTGGCGGACGAGATGGGCATGTACGACCACGACCCCTTCGGCCGCATCGGCTATGTCCACGACGCCCTGTTCCGGGCGGTCCGGCTGGTGGTGGACTCCGGCATGCACGCCAAGCGCTGGAGCCGCGAACAGGCCGTGCAGTATTATGTGGAGCAGATCGGCGACAAGGACACCGCCGCGGTCACCGAGATCGAACGCTATTGCGTCTGGCCGGGCCAGGCCTGCGGCTACATGCTGGGCAAGCTGGAGATCCTGCGCCTGCGCGAGGCCGCGAAAAAGCGTCTGGGCGCGAAGTTCGATATCCGCAAGTTCCACGACGCCATCCTGACGCCGGGCGCCATGCCCCTGGACGTGCTGGCCCGGGTGGTCGCCGACTACGAGGCGGCGGCGGCCTGACTCGCCCCTGCGGCGGGCCGGCTCAGAACTCGTCCCAGCCGGCCTCGGCCGCTTCCACCGGACGCGGCGCCGCGCCGCCCTGCGCCGCCCGACGGACGACGGGCTGCGGCCGGGTCGCCGGCCGGGCCGGACGCGCCGGGGCGGCGGCATGGGCGGAGCTGCTCCCCAGGGCGCTGGTCCGGAACTGACCGATCAGCCGGGCGAGCTCGTCGGATTCGCCCAGCAGCGCATGGCTGGCCGCCGTCGACTCCTCGACCATGGCGGCGTTCTGCTGGGTCATCTGATCCATCTGATTCACGGCGGAATTGACCTGATGCAGCCCGGTCGCCTGTTCCTGGGCCGAGGACGCGATCTCGATCACGACGCCGTTGATGTTGTTGACCTGTCCGACGATCTTCTCGAGCGCGCGGCCAGTCTTGTCCACCAGATCGACCCCCACGGCCACCTGCTGGGTGGACTCCGAGATCAGGCCCTTGATCTCCTTGGCGGCGTCGGGGGAGCGCTGGGCCAGCGCCCGGACCTCCTGCGCCACCACGGCGAAGCCGCGGCCCGCATCCCCCGCCCGGGCCGCTTCCACCCCTGCGTTCAGGGCCAGAAGATTGGTCTGGAAGGCGATCTCGTCGATCACCCCGATGATCTGCGACACCTGGTTGGACGAGGATTCGATCGCCCCCATGGCCGTCACCGCCTGGCGAACGATCTCGCCGGAGTGTTCCGCGTCGGACTTGGCGGCGGCGACAGCGCTGCTGGCGGACTTGGCGCCATCAGCGGTCTTGCGCACGGTGGCGGTGATCTGGTCAAGGGCGGCGGCGGTCTCCTCGAGATTGGCGGCCTGCTGCTCGGTGCGACGGGACAGGTCGTCCGCCGCCTCGCTGATCTGACCGACGCCGGAGCGGATGCCCTGGGCGTTGGCGGCGATCACGTTCATGGTCGCGTCCAGCTTCTCGATGGCGCTGTTGAAGTCCGACCGGAGCTTTTCGTACTCCGCCGGGAAGGCGTCCGAGAGGCGATAGGTCAGGTCGCCGTTCGACAGATGATCCAGACCGCCGGCCAGGGCGGTGACCACCGCTGTCTGGCGCTCGGCGGCGTCCTGGCTCTGCAGCATGTTGCGCTGGCGCTCCGCCTCCGCGTCCTTGCGCGCGGCCTCGGCCTCCCGCTCCAGGCGAATCCGCTCCAGGCCGCTCTCCTTGAAGACCTGAACCGCCGCGGCGATCCGGCCGACCTCGTCCTGGCGATCCTGGCCGCCCACCTCGGCGGCGAAATCGCCGCGGGCGAGGCGACCCATGGTCACGATCATCGCCGACAGGGGCGCGGTGATCCAGCCGCGCACGGCGAAGAAGGCGACCGCCGCCACCAGGGCCAGCCCGCCCAGCACCAGTCCGTAGGTCAGGGCGACGGTCTGGTTGGTGATGGCGGTGTTGTCGGTGTTCAGCTTGTCCACGGCGGCGCCGATCTGGTCGGTCTTGGCCTTGAACTTGTCGGCCAGGGGCGCGAACAGGGGGGAGCACTCGTGCAGATAGACCTTCTGCGAGGCCAGAACAGCCGCGTCCCCGGTGGCCGCGGCGCCGGCCTTGATCGAGGCGCTGCAGCCAGTGTCGATGACGTCGAGGGCCGCGGCCTTCAGCTCCGGCAGGGCGGTGTCGGCGGGCATGGCGGCGATCGCCTTGTCCATGTAGTCGACCACCTTCTTGCGGGCGTCGCCGAGGTCCTTCATCGCCGCCTCGTTGTCCGCCGGGGTCGAGGCGATCAGCAGATTGGCGATGGCGGCGCGGGCGTGCTGGACCCCGCGGTTGGCCCGGGCCAGCTGCAGCCCCGCCACCGACTCGTGCGCCAGGACGGCGCTGTAGCCGTCGTCGATCTTCCGCATCTGGGAGGTGGAATAGACGCAGACGCCCAGGATGAAGACGCCGAGCATGCCGATGATGAGCAGGATCTTGCCAAAGACAGGTACGTTCTTCATTCCGCGTCTCGCCTGGTGTTTGTGTCGTTCGATCGGGTTTCAGAGGACTCGTGACGGGCGCAAGGGATCCGGGTCTGGGTCGCCACGCCCGGCGCATCGGCCTGTCGAGTCCGGATGAATGTCTCCGACCTGAAATATTCTCGCTCAAAATGAGCGGAAACCGTGAATACTTTGCTAACCTAGATGGAGCTGGAAGCAGAGACGCCGAAGCATTGGAGGCCTCCACTGTCCGTCCGGTCATGTCCGGCAGGTTGCAGCGTCGCTCATGCACGGAAAACGGGCGCAGGTTGCCCTGCGCCCGGTCCGGCCTCGCCT
>CAINOV010000186.1 GCA_903851655.1 uncultured Caulobacterales bacterium | reverse complement strand
GAGAATCTACGCCGCTTCCTGGACGGCGAGGCGCTGATCGCCGAGGCCCGGCCGGGCGAAGCGGGCGCCTGAAGCCCCTCAGTCGAGGATGCGCGGCGGGCCCACGAAGCGCCGCCGCTCCACCGCCAGCCACAGGACCGCGGTCAGGGCGAACACCGCCAGCAGAACGGTCAGGGCCTGGCCGTTGGGGGGCTGGATCCCGATCAGGAAGATCCCCACGGTGAGCAGGATCGACAGGACCGCCAGCAGGCGGAACGCCGGCCCCATGTCCCAAGGCCCCATCTCGGTCCAGCGCCGGCGATAGGCGAACAGGCCCGCGGCGATGGGCATGGCGTAGGACAGGTAGAGCAGGATCGAGGTCACCGACACCACCACGGCGTAGCCGTCCGCATAGACGGTGAAGGCCACCGACAGCACGGCCCCGGTCCAGATCGCCGCCACGGGGGACAGGAAGCGCGGGCTGACCCGCTTCAGCAGGCCCGAGGCCGGCAGACCGTCATCCCGGGCGAAGGCGAAGATCATCCGCGAGACCGAGGTCACGGTGGCCAGGCCGCAGAGCAGCTGCGCCATCAGGATCAGGCCGTAGAGCGCATAGCGCACGCCGTCCGGCAGGACCGACTGCATCACCCAGAAGAACACGTTCCACCCCTGATGCGCCGCCTGGTCCATGTCGGGGACGGCCAGCACGAAGGCGCAGGAGAACAGCCAGGCGAACAGGGACGCCCAGATGACCGAGCTGATGATCCCCCGCGGGGCGTTCAGGGCGGCGTTGCGGGTCTCTTCCGCCGTGTGGGCCGAGGCGTCATAGCCGGTCAGCACATAGATGGGCAGCAACAGGCCCAGCAGCATCAGCTGCGCAACCGACCCCGTGGCCGGCCAGACCCCGCCCCCGGCTGGGCCGGAATAGTTGGCGAAGGTCCAAAGACGCGCCCAGGGAAGACCGGCCAGGTGATGGCCGGGCCCGAACCACAGCAGCGCCGCGGTCAGGGCGATGGATGTCCCCAGGATCAGATAGCCGGACGCGTCGGTCAGCCGCGAGGTGGCGCGGATGCCCAGGTGGTTGACCAGGGCCTGGACCGCGGTGATCCCGGCGACGAAGGCCAGCTGCGTCCCGTACCCCGCCTCCACATGCAGCAGCGGCCCGAAGGCGCCGACGAAGAAGCCGAACGTCCCCACATTGATCGCCGCCAGCACCGTCACCAGGCCGATCAGGTTGAGCCAGGCGGTCAGCCAGCCCCAGAACCGGCCGCCGAGGATCGAGCTCCAGTGATAGAGCCCCCCCGCCGCGGGAAAGGACGAGGCGATCTGCGCCATGCAGGCGGCGAACACCAGGGCGCAGGCGGCGCCGACAGGCCAGCCCAGGCCGATGGCCGCCCCGCCTGCGCCGCTGGTGGCCTGGGCGAGGGAGTTCACCCCGCCGGACAGAATGCCGATGATCGAGAAGGAGATGGCGAAGTTGGAGAACCGGCCCATGTTCCGCGACAACTGCGGGGCATAGCCCATGGCCTTGAGGCGCGCGGTGTCCGCCGTGTCGTCGTGGTCCTGTCGCGCCAAGCCCGTCTCCCCCATGTCAGGGGCGCAGGAAAGCGCGCCCGCGCCGCAGGTTGCAATGGACCGCCGCCCGGGACCGGTGAAAGATGCGCAGATGACGCGCTGGACGACCTGCGACCTGAAGACCCTGCTGGCCAAAGCATCACCCCTGCGGTCCGGCGACCAGCTGGCCGGGCTGGCGGCGGAGAGCGCGGAGGAGTCCGTTCGCGCCCGCATGGCCCTGGCCGACCAGCCCCTGAAGCGCTTCCTGGCCGAACCCGTGATCCCCTACGAGCGCGACGAGGTGACCCGGCTGATCTGCGACAGCCACGACGCCACAGCCTTCGCGCCCCTGTCGCACATGACCGTGGGGGATTTCCGCGACTGGATCCTGTCCGACGATGCGGACGGCGCGGCGCTGGCCGCCGCCGCGCCGGGGATCACGCCGGAGATGGCGGCGGCGGTCAGCAAGATCATGCGCAACCAGGACCTGATGCTGGCCGCGTCCAAGGTGCGCTGCGTCACCCGGTTCCGCAGCACGGTGGGGCTGTCCGGCCGCCTGTCCAGCCGGCTGCAGCCCAATCACCCCACCGACGACGCCGCGGGGATCATGGCCTCCATCGTCGACGGGCTGAGGCTGGGCGCCGGCGACGCGGTGATCGGCGTCAATCCGGCCACGGACAATCTGGCGGCTCTGGGAGACCTGACGGACCTGCTGGCCGAGGTGATCGACCGCTACGCCATCCCCACCCAGGCCTGCGTCCTGACCCATGTCACCAGCACAATCGAGCTGATCGCCCAGGGCCGGCCGGTGGACCTGGTGTTCCAGTCCATCGCCGGGACCGAGGGGGCCAACGCCGCCTTCGGCGTCGACCTGGCCCTGCTGCGCGAGGCCCGGGACGCGGCCCTGAGCCTCGGCCGCAACCCGGCGAGCGGACAGGTGATGTATTTCGAGACCGGCCAGGGGACGGCCCTGTCGTCCGGCGCGCATCACGGCGCGGACCAGCAGACCCTGGAGGCGCGGGCCTATGGCGTCGCCCGGGCCTTCGCCCCCTTCCTGGTGAACACCGTGGTCGGCTTCATCGGGCCGGAATACCTGTTTGACGGACGCCAGATCATCCGCGCGGGTCTCGAGGACCATTTCTGCGGCAAGCTGCTCGGCCTGCCGATGGGATGCGATGTCTGCTACACCAACCACTGCGAGGCGGACCAGGACGACATGGACGTGCTGCTGACCCTGCTGGGCGCGGCGGGGGTCAACTTCGTCATGGGCGTTCCGGGGGCGGACGATGTGATGCTGAACTATCAGTCCACCTCCTTCCACGACATCCAGTACGCCCGCCGGCTGCTGAACCTGCGACCGGCGCCGGAGTTCGAGGCCTGGCTGGAGGACAGGGGCCTGACCGACGCCGCCGGACGTCTGGTCTCCGGGACCGACGCCCTGCCGCGGCTGGAGCCGTCCCGGTGAGCGAGCCTCCGGACGCGGCCCCCGGCCGGACGCCGGTCTTGCGCCCGGAGGACCGGGCCGTCACGCCCGCGCGGGTCGGCCTCGGTCGCACCGGGGTCAGCCAGACCACCGCCGCCGCCCTCGCCTTCGCCCTCGACCACGCCCGGGCCCGGGATGCGGTGCATCACGGCCTGGATCCGGAGGCCCTGATCGAGGCGCTGGGAGATTTCGGCCAGTCCGCCACCGTCGTCGCCAGCCAAGCCGGCGACCGGAGCCTCTACCTGACCCGGCCCGACCTGGGCGGGCGTCTGGCCGCGGACGGCGTCGCCGCCCTGTCGGCCCGCGCCGACCGCGGCGCGGACCTGGCACTGGTGCTGGCGGACGGCCTGTCCAGCCAGGCCCTGCGGCACGCCCCGGCGCTGCTGGCGATCCTCGTCCCGCGGTTGCAGGCGGACGGCTGGCGGCTGGCCGCGCCGGTGATCGCCCGCCATGCCCGGGTGGCCCTGGGAGACGAGATCGGCGAGGCGCTGGGCGCGACCCTGGTCCTGGTCCTGATCGGCGAGCGGCCCGGCCTGACCGCAGCCGACAGCCTGGGCGCCTACCTGACCTGGGCGCCGGAGGTGGGCCGCAGCAACGCCCAGCGCAACTGCGTCTCCAACATCCGCCCCGAGGGTCTGCCCCCGCCGGCGGCGGCGGACACCCTGCACTGGCTGCTGACCGAGGCCCGGCGGCGGCGGCTGAGCGGCGTCCGGCTGAAGGACCAGAGCGACCTGCGCCAGATCGGCGAAACCGCGCCGGACGATGCGCCGGCCACCCTCGAAGCGCGGCGCCGCGGGCCAGCAACGGACCCCGACTGAGCATGTTGTGTCGAGTCAAAATAACATATTAATTAAATTTAGATTTTTATCCGACATCCTAAGGGCGCCTTAAACCCTGGGATCAATGGAATTGGCCGACAAGGACGCCTTCAGGTCGAATAATTCGGGAAATATTCTCGTCACGACCGCCCTGTCAATTACCGTCCTTGCGGGCCTGATCGCCCTCGCCTTGGACGTCTCAAATCTGTACAATCAGAGATCTGAGGTGCAGAGCGCGCTGGATGCTGCAGTGCTTGCGGCGGCGTCCTCGACCGCCACGGATTCGGCCACGCTCCAGACCATCACCTCCAGCGTCTTTTCTGCAGATCTTCCCGCCGCGGTCAAAACCAGCGCGAGCCTCAGCAGCTTCAGCTACGACGCGACGTCCAAGCAGATCGTGGCCAAGGCCTCGGGAAGCTACACCACCTTCTTCGGGACGGCGGTCGGGCTGTCGACGATTCCCTACACCGCCACCGCGTCGGGACAACGGGCCGCCAAGGGCACGGTGGAGCTGGCCCTCGTCCTCGACAACACCTATTCGATGAGCGTGGCCCTGGACTCCACCGGCACCAAGATGCAGGTGCT
>CAINOV010000185.1 GCA_903851655.1 uncultured Caulobacterales bacterium | reverse complement strand
CGGATGTGCTCCTGTGCGCGCCGGACCATTACCGCTGGATCGACACCAATGCGATCGCCCATTCGACCCTGTCCCGGCGGGTGCGCTTCGACGCCGACATCGCCCGATCGCAATACGCCGGCATGGTCGCGGTGCTGCAGGGCGCGGGCGTCCGCTGCCACTATCTCGCCCCCGATCCCGACCAGCCGTATCAGGTCTACACCCGGGACTCGAGCCAGACCACGCCCTGGGGCCCGATCCTGACCCAGCTGCGCATGCCCGCCCGCCGGGGGGAATACGCTGCGGTGCTGGACTTCCACCTCCGGGAGGAGGGCTTCTGGCGCTACGCCACCGCCGGGACCTGCGAGGGCGGGGACATCCATGTGATCCGCCCGGGTCTGGCGGTGATCGGCCATTCGGGCGTGCGCACGGACCTGGTCGGCGCCCGGCAGATGGCCGGCTGGTTCGAGGCTGCGGGCTGGGAGGTCCGGCTGCAACCCTTCCCCGAACACTTCCTGCATCTGGACGTGCTGTTCTGCATGGCCACCGACTCCCTGGCCGTGGCCTGCGCCGAGGCGCTGGGCGAGGATTTCGGCGACTGGCTGACGGCCCACGGCATCGACTGGATCGAAGCCACCTATGCGGAGGTGATGGCCATGAGCTGCAACCTGTTGTCCCTGGGCGCCAACCGGGTCCTGTCGCCGCAGCACAGCGTCCGGATCAACGGGGAGCTCGCCCGCCGGCAGGTCGAGGTGTTCGATCCGCCGCTGGAGATGTTCAGCCTGGGCGGCGGCAGCATCCACTGCATGACCATGCCCCTGCGGCGGGAGCCTCTGCCGTGACCGGGGCCCTGACCGACCTGCGCGTCGACGGGGACCGTCTCTGGTCGACCCTGATGGAGACCGCCGCCTTCGGGCGCACCGCCAAGGGCGGCCTGTGCCGACTGGCCCTGTCGCCGGAGGATGCGCAGGTCCGGCGCTGGTTCGTGGCCGCCTGCGAGGCGCTGGGCTGCGCGGTGACCATCGACCAGCTGGGCAACATCTTCGCCCGACGGGCGGGATCATCGCCGGACCTGCCCCCCATCGCCATCGGCAGCCATCTGGACACCCAGCCCACCGGCGGGCGGTTCGACGGCATTCTGGGGGTGCTGGCCGGGCTCGAGGTGCTGCGCACCCTCGACGACGCCGGCTTCGTCACCCGCCACCCGATCGAGGTGGTGAACTGGACCAACGAGGAAGGCGCGCGCTTCGCCCCGGCCATGCTGTGCGCGGGCGTGTTCGCCGGCGCCTTCGAGATGGACTACGCCCTGTCCCGGCAGGACAAGGCCGGGGTCCGGCTGGAGGATGCGCTGGAGCAATCGGGCTTCCGCGGCCCCGCCCCCGTGGGCGGCCGCCCGCTGGCGGCGCATTTCGAGCTGCACATCGAGCAGGGCCCGGTGCTGGAGGCCGAGGGGCTGGAGATCGGCGTGGTGTCCGGGGTGCAGGGCATCCGCTGGTTCGACGTGGAGATATCCGGTCTCGCCTGCCATGCGGGCACCATGCCCATGCGCCTGCGCCGGGACGCCCTGCAGGCGGCGGCGCGGCTGGCGGTGGCGGTGGACGAGATCGGCCGGTCGGAGCCGGACACATCCCTGTCCACCATCGGCATCTTCGACGCCTATCCCGGCTCCCGCAACACCGTGCCGGAGACGATCCGGATGAGCGTGGACCTGCGCCACCCCCGCGCCGACGGACTGGACGGGCTGGAACAGGCCTTCCGCGCCGCCGCCGCCGACATCGCCGGCCGCCTGCAGGTGGAGATCGCCGTCCAGCCGGTCTGGAGCTCGCCCCCCGTCGTGTTCGACCCCCGGGTGGTCGGGGCCATCGACGCGGCGACGCAGCGTCTGGGCTACAGCCGCCGGTCCATCGTGTCCGGCGCCGGCCACGACTCCGTCTACATCGCCCGGGTGGCGCCCACGGGGATGATCTTCACGCCCTGCGACGACGGCATCAGCCACAACGAGGCCGAGAACATGTCCCCCGCCCAGGCGGAGCGCGGCGCCAACGTGCTGCTGCAGGCCATCCTGCAGTTCGACGGAACGGTCTGAGCATGGCGCCCGCTCCCCCCGGCGCGACGCGGCGGCTGACCGGGATCGAAGCCCGCTCCATCGATTTCGTGCCCGACAGCGAGCGGCGGGGAAAGGTCTCGGACCAGGGGCCGTTCTGGTTCCTGGGCAACTTCCACTTCTTCACCATCGCCATCGGCTTCGTGGGGCCGAGCCTGCACCTGTCCCTGGGCTGGACCGCCGTGGCGGGGACGGCGGGCATCCTGTTCGGCACCCTGTTCCAGGCCTTCCACGCCAGCCAGGGGGCGGAGCTGGGCCTGCCGCAGATGATCCAGTCCCGGGCCCAGTTCGGCTATCGCGGCGTGGTGGTCCCGCTGATCGGGGCCCTGTTCACCTTTGTCGGCTTCAATGTGGTGGACACCATCCTGGTGGCCCAGGGACTGAACCACCTGTGGGGCTGGGACCTGCACGGGGTGATCGTCGGCCTGGCCGTGCTGGCCGCGGCCCTGGCCGTGTGGGGCCATGACTGGCTGCACCTCGCCTTCCGCACCCTGTTCTGGCTGTCGCTGCCCCTGTTCACCCTTCTGACGGCCGGCATCGGGCTCGGGATGATCCACGGCGTCACGACGCCGGCGCCCGCGGCGACCGGGTTCGGCTGGGCCGCCTTCGCCGCCCAGTTCGCCGCGGCGGCCAGCTACAACATCACCTATGCGCCCTATGTCTCCGATTATTCCCGCTATCTGCCGCGCAACGTCTCCCGGGGCGCGATCATCGCCAACGTCTTCGCCGGCGCGTCCCTGTCGGCGATCTGGCTGATCTGCGTCGGGGCCTGGCTGGCCAGCCGGATGGGGGCGACGGACGGCCTGACGTCCCTGGCCCAGGCGGGGAACGCGCTCCTGCCGCATCTGGGGGACGGGCTGGTGGTCTGCTCGGTGGCGGCGCTGCTGGCGACCATGGGCATGAACGCCTATTCGGGCATGCTGAGCGTGGTCACCGGCCTCGACAGCCTGCGCCAGATCCGGCCGACACGGCGCATCCGGGTGGTGACCATCCTGCTGCTGGCCGGCGGCTGGACCTGGGTGTCCGCCTCGGCCCGGGGCGACGCCATCGAGACCCTGAGCGCGACCCTGGTGGCCATGCTCTACCTTCTGTGCCCCTGGACGGCGGTCAATCTGGTGGACTACTTCTTCCTGCGGAAGGGTCGCTACGCCATTGCCGACCTGGCGCGACCGGACGGCGTCTACGGCGCCTACGGCCTGAGGGGGCTCCTCGGCTATTTCGTCGGACTGGCGGCGTCGGCGCCCTTCTTCGTCATTCCCGGCGTCTGGACCGGACCGGCCGCCGCCGCCCTGGGCGGGGTCGACATCGCGTGGCTGGTGGGGCTCGGCGTGGCCGCTGCGGTCTATCTGCTGGCCAGCCTCGGCTTCGATCCCCGGCGGGAGGACGCCGCCATCGCCGCCAGCGACGCCGCCCTCGGCCGCGCGGATCTGACCTGACGAGACCCGGCCTGAAGCCGGTTCAGACCGGCCGCAGCACGTGCCGCGTCTCCTGGAAGGCCGCCAGACCGAAGGGCCCCAGCTCCCGGCCGATCCCGCTCTGGCCAAAGCCGCCCCAGGACGTCTCCGGCAGGACCAGTTGCGGCATGTTGATCCACACCTGCCCCACCCGCAGCTGAGCCGCCAGCCGCTGCGCCCGCTCCGGATCGCCGGAGACGATGCTCGCCACCAGACCGAAGGGGCTGTCATTCGCCAGGGCCACGGCCTGCGCGTCGTCGGAGAACGGCGCGACGGCGGCCACGGGGCCGAAGATCTCCTCCCGCCAGAGGGGACTGGCGAGGTCCGGGTCGGCGAACAGGGTCGGCGCGACGAAATAGCCCCCCAGCCGGGACCTCAGATCCTGTCCGCCGCAGAGCAGCCGCGCGCCCGACGCCCGGCCCGCGGCGACGGCCGCCAGGACCCGCTGGTGCTGGCGGTGAGAGGTCATGGGGCCCATCTGGCTGCCGGGGTCGAGGCCGGGACCGACCACCAGCGCGTCGGCCAGCGCCGCCAGCCGCCCGGTCAGGGCCTCGCGCACCGGCGCCTCGACCAGGATCCGGCTGGTGGCCGAACACATCTGGCCGGCGTTGAAGAAGATCCCCCCGGCCACCAGGGCCGCGGCCTCGTCCAGATCCGCGTCGGCGAGCACGAGGATGGCGGACTTTCCCCCCAGCTCCAGGGACACCGACTTGATGTCCGGCGCGGCGGCGGCCATGACCTCCGCCCCCACGGGGTTGCTGCCGGTGAAGGACACCTTGGCGATCCGCGGATCCCGCACCAGGCGCGCCCCCGCCTCACCGGCCCCGGCGACGATGTTGACCACGCCCGGCGGCGCGCCGGCGTCCAGCAGCCACTGGCCCAGGGGAAGCTCCACCGGCGCGGTGATCTCCGACGGCTTCCAGACGATCGTGCAGCCGGCGGCCAGAGCCGGCGCGATCTTCCAGGCCGCGGTCACCAGGGGGAAGTTCCACGGGGTGATGAGCGCCGCTGGCCCCGCCGCGGTGCGCTGCAGCTCGGCCACGTATCCGGGCGCGGACAGGGGCGTCACCTCCCGTCGCCCGTCCATCTCCCGGGCGAGACCGGCGTAATAGTCGAAACAGGCGGCGGCGTCGTCGATGTCCAGCACCGCTTCCGAAAGCGGCTTGCCGTTGATCAGGCTGGAGCTCCGGCTGGCCGCGTCCCGTTCCGACCGCAGCCGCTCCGCGACGCGGGACAGCACCTGCGCCCGCTCCGCCGCCGACACGTCGCGCCAGCTCTCGAAGCTCGCCGCCGCCGACCGGCAGGCGTCGTCCACGTCCGCCGGCGACGCGCCCGGGAGCTGATGCAGGACCTCCGCCCGCGCCGGGTCGGTGATGGTCAGCGGGGCGCCGCCGCCGGCGCGCCAGACCCCATCGATCAGGACCGTCTCGCTCATGCGCCTCGCCCCCTCATGTCCAGCACCCACCGGCCGCTGACCCGCCCCCGCCTGAGGGCCTCGAGCGCCTGCGGCAGATCATCGAAGCTCACCGGCGTCACATGGGCGGTCACCGCGCCGGCCAGGGCCAGGTCGACAGCGGCGCGCAGGTCCGGCCGCGACCCCACGTTCGAGCCGACCACGGACTTCTCCCAGTTGGACAGGGCGCTGACGGACAGGCGGATGCCGTCGGCGTCCCCGCCGGGAAGCCCGATGAACACCACCACGCCTCCGGGTCGGACCAGTTCGATCGCCCGCTCGAAGGCGCTGGCCACCGGGGCGGTGACCAGAACGGCCCGGGGCCCGCCGTCGGTCAGAGCCGTGATCCTGTCGCGTCCGGCCGGATCGTCGGGCGACACAGCCTCCTCCGCCCCCAGCTGCGTGGCCAGGGCGCGGCGCTCGGGCGAGGGGTCGATGGCGATCACCCGCGCCCCCCGGGCCCGGGCGTACTGGACGGCCATGTGACCCAGTCCGCCGACCCCGGACACCGCCACCCAGTCGCCGGCGCCGACCCCGGCCCGGTTCAGGCCGCGATAGGTGGTGACGCCCGCGCACAGCACGGGGGCCAGGGCGACCGGATCCCCCTCGTCGGGCAGCAGGGCGACGAAGTCCGCCCGGGCGGTGAGATAGTCGGCAAATCCGCCGTTCCGCGTGTAGCCGGTCATCTCGACCTCCGGGCAGAGCGTCTCGAAGCCCGTGCGACACCAGGCGCAGCGACCGCAGGCGCCGCCGTGCCAGGCGACCCCCACCCGGCGGCCGATCAGCGACGGGGACGCATCCCCGCCCACCGCGACCACCCGGCCGACCACCTCGTGCCCGGGGATCAGCGGATAGGCCGGCGGCGGCGTCCAGTCGCCGTCGATGGCGTGAAGATCGGAATGGCAGATCCCGCAGGCCTCGACGCGGATCAGGGCTTCGCCGTCCCGCGGCGCGGGAACCGGGGCCTGAGCCAGCCGGAGCCTCCCCGGGCCGTCGATGATGGCTGCGCGCATGGACAAGTCGGGCCTCCTGGACGATCCCCGTGGTACCAGAGTCCCCGGCGCCGATGGAGCCGCGATGCGCGGACGAAGGTTCAGGCCTGTGTGAAGTAAACCGCCGACGGCTAGCGCGGGCCGAAGGGCACGCCGATCACCGCCTTGGCCACCCAGTGGTCCGTCGGGCCGGACAGGCCGCGACCGACGCCGAGATTGAGGTCCCAGCCATGGATCGAGGTGTCCACCACGGCGTAGAGCGCCTCCTGCTGCTGGCTGAAGCGGCCGAAATTGTGCGCGTCGCCGATGTCGTTATAGGTCTCGACCCCGATGCTCAGGTCCTTGGCGAGGGCGTAGCCCACCTTGAAGTCCAGGTTCAGGGTCGGCTTCTGCGGTTGGGGCCCACTGACGGTCCAGTCGAGATTGGCGTTGGCGACCAGCTTCCACGGGCCGCGGACATAGCCGGCGATGCCCTTCAGTTCGGCGTTCCAGGGATTGACGTCATAGCGGTTCGACACCCGCCCGATCTCGAAATTGACGCCCCAGTAGAAGGGCTGCGCCTCGCTGGCCCGGGGCGCGATGTATTTCAGGCGCAGCTTCTCGCCGCCCACGGTGGTGGTTCCGTCCCGCTCCACCTCGGACAGGACATAGACGCCCACCTCGAGATTGGGGGCGAGGCCGTAGTAGAATTCCGGGGTGAAGCGATAGGCGTGCTCCGGCGCGGCGCCGCCGGGATGGTCGGGGAGGCTGGCCCCGGACAGGACATAGTTGTTGTGCAGGTCGAGGCCGATCCCGCCCGGCTTGACCAAGTCGTCCTCATAGACCTGGATCTCCTCCGGCGCGGCGGCGGCGGGACGGGGCGCCCACAGACAGATGCCGCAGAGGCCCGCCCACAGGACAGGGCCGGCCAGAAACCGCGATGCAAAACGGGTCAAGGTCGCAACGTCCCCAGTCAGCGACGGTCCGGTGGGCCGTGGCGGACAATTCGAAGGAGAGGCGGTGAAAGTCAAGCGCCCGGCGACGCCTGGGCGTCGAACACCGCCTTCTGCGCCGCGAACGCCCGCTGATAGGCCGGCCGCGCCTCGCCCCGCGCCACATAGGCGGCGAGGCTGGGATCCGCGTCCAGCAGACCTGACGGCCTCAGCCGCAGCAGCACCGAAACCATCATCAGATCGCCGACGGTGAAACCGCCGTCCAGCCATTCACCGGTCGCCAGGCGCGCGGACAGGGGCGCCAGCCGCGTGCGGATCCGGTCCCGCACCAGCGGCAGCCGGTCCTCCGCCCAGGGCTGGTCGCGCTCGAGGACCCGGGCGGCGAACAGCTCCAGGATCGGCGGCTCCACCGTGTTCAGGGCGGCGAACAGCCAGCTGATCGCCCGCGCCCGGGCGTCCGGCGCCTCGGGCAGCAGGCCCGCATGGCGCTCGGCCAGGTGCAGCACGATGGCGCCGGACTCGAACAGGACCAGCCCCTCGTCCTCGAGGGTGGGGATCTGGCCGAAGGGATTGAGGGCGAGGTGCGCCGGCTGCTTCAGGGCGTCGAAGGACACAAGGCGCACCGCATGGGGCTGGCCCGCCTCCTCCAGCGCCCAGCGGACCCGCATGTCCCGCGCCAGGCCCCGCCCGCCGTCGGGGGAGCGCTCGAACGCCGTCAGGGTGAGGGTCATGATCCGGCTCCGCACTGGACAGGGAGCGGGAAGACTAACCGGACGGCGGGCGCTTGTTCAGGCCGTCTCGAGGAAGGGAAATTGCCGCCCGTCGACCTTACCTTCGGGGAGG
>CAINOV010000184.1 GCA_903851655.1 uncultured Caulobacterales bacterium | reverse complement strand
TGCCCTCGATGAAGTGCAGGTCGGAGTGGCAGACCCCGGCCGCGACGGTGCGGATCAGCACCTCCCGCGGGCCGGGCTTGGAAATCTGCACGTCCTCGATCTGCAGGGGCTGTCCCACCTGGCGAAGCACTGCGGCCTTCATGTCGTCTCTCCCTCGATTTTCTGTTGTTGGGGACAGTGTGGCCTCTCCGGGCGCGCTCCGTCCAGCCGCCTTGTGGCTCAAACAGTTGCCTTCCCCATCGTCAGGGTGACAGTTTGGGAAAAATCACAAGACGCTGCGGGAGACGACCATGGGCGACACGGACTTCACGGACCGGCGGGTGCTGGTGGTCGGGGGCTCCAGCGGCATCGGCAACGGGATAGCCCACGCCTTCCGGGCGCGGGGCGCGACGGTCTGTGTCTGGGGCACGAGGGCCGCGCGGGAGAACTATGCGGGGCTGGAAGGGTCGGACCTGACCGGCCTCGCCTATGCCGGCGTCGATGTGGGCGACCCCGACGCGATCGACGCCGCTCCGGCCCCCTTCGACGGCCTGGACGTGCTGATCCTGTGCCAGGGGACGGTGGTCTACAATCGCGGCGAGTTCGAGCGCGCGGGCTGGGACCACGTCATGGCCGTGAACCTCGACAGCCTGATGCACATCTGCCGCCGGTTCCGGCCGGACCTGGCCGAAAGCCAGGGTTCGGTGGTGATCGTCAGCTCCATCTCCGGCCTCAAGGCCAATCGCGGCAACCCGGCCTATGCGGCGTCCAAGGCCGGCGCCATCAGCCTGACGCGCACCCTGGGCCAGGCCTGGGCGGCGGAAGGCATCCGGGTCAACGGCCTCGCCCCGGGCCTCGTGGACACCAAGCTCACCAAGGTCACCACCGAGAACCCGAAGCGGCGGGCGGGGGCGCTGGCCGCCATCCCCGCCGGCCGCATGGGCACGCCCGCGGACATGGCCGGCGCCGCCTTGTTCCTCGCCTCCCCGCTGGCCGCCTATGTCAACGGCCACACCCTGGTGGTCGACGGGGGGTTGAGCCTCTAGGGGCTTGTCCGGACACAGGTTCCCGGCTCAAGGCCGGGAATGACGAATTGAAATTATCATTGGCTGTCATTCCCGGGCTTGACCCGGGAACCTCCTTCAGAACGGACCCGATCATGCCCCCTTACCCCACCCTGATCATCGAGAAGGACGGCCCCGTCGACTGGGTCACCCTGAACCGGCCGGAGCAGCTGAACACCCTGAACCACCAGATGGTGGACGACCTGCTGGACTATTTCGGCGCCCTCTATTTCGACCGGACCACCCGCATCGTGGTGCTCCGCGGCGCCGGCCGGGCCTTCTGCGCGGGTCTCGACATCAAGGAGAGCGCCAGCCAGCGCCAGCAGACGGACAACGCCCCGGCCGGCCCCTCGGCGGGGCTCCTGTCCCAGCGACGGATCTCCGAGATCGTGCTGCGCATGCGCCGCTGCCAGCAGCCGATCCTCAGCCTGGTGCACGGCCCGGCCTGCGGCGGCGGCTTCGCCCTGGCGCTCGCCAGCGATATCCGCATCGCGGGGGAGAGCGCGCGGATGAACGCCGCCTTCATCCGCATCGGCCTCAGCGCCTGCGACATCGGCACGTCCTACTTCCTGCCCCGGCTGGTGGGGGTGTCGGTGGCGTCGGAGCTGATGCTGACCGGCCGCTTCATCAACGCCGAACGGTCGCTGCGCACCGGCCTGGTCAGCGAGGTGGTCCCCGACGACCAGCTGGCCGCGGCGGCGAAGCCCTATCTCGACGAGATGCTCACCACCACGCCGATAGGCCTGCGGCTCACCAAGGAGTGCCTGAACATGAGCGTGGACGCGCCGGGCCTCGAGGCCGCCGTGGCCATGGAGGACCGCAACCAGATCCTGTGCAGCCAATCCGCCGACTTCCGCGAGGGCATGGCCGCCTTCCTCGAGAAACGCCCGCCCCAATACCGCGGTTCCTGACCCTCATTCCGACCGGCCCGGAGGCCTGATCCCATGACCTATCCCCTGCCCAACATCTCCACCGACCTCACCGGCCAGACCGCCCTGGTCACCGGGGCCTCGTCCGGGCTTGGCCTGCGCTTCGCCCGGGTGCTGGCCGCCGCCGGGGCCAAGGTGGCCCTGGCCGCCCGCCGCACCGACCGGCTGGAATCCCTGGCCGAGGAGATCCGCAGCCACGGCGGCGAGGCCGCGGCCTTCGCCCTCGACGTGACCGACACCGACCAGCTCACCGCCATCGTCCCCACGGTGGAGGCGGCGCTGGGCCCGGTCACCATCCTGGTCAACAATGCCGGCATCCCCGACGCCCAGCGCGCGACAAAAATGTCCATCGAGCTGATCGACCGGGTGATGGACATCAATCTGCGCGCGCCCTTCATCCTGTCCTGCGAAGTCGCCCGGCGGCTGATGGAGCTCAAGTCCCCCGGCCGGATCGTCAACATCGCCTCCGTCGCCGCCTATGACTACCGCGGGCAGGGCGCGGCCCTCTATTCCGTCACCAAGGCGGGCGTGGTGCGCCTGACCGAGGCCCTGGCGGTGGAGTGGGCCAAGTTCGACATCAATGTGAACGGCATCGCGCCCGGCGCCTTCGAGAGCGAGATGATGGACGGCATGCTGGCCCGCATGGGCGACATCGCCGCCCACTATCCCCGGAAACGGATCGGCAACCCGGCGCAGCTGGACTCGACCCTGCTCTATCTGGTTGGCCCCGCCTCCGACGCCGTGACCGGCACGGTGATCAAGGTGGACGACGGCCAGGGGTCCCGCTGAGGCGTACCGCCGCACCCTTCGGCAGTTGCACGTTTCGTTAAGGAATGCGATTTTGCCCCGTGCAGCGGCAAGGGTGGGGTCTGCGGCGATGCGTTGGGTGCTGGTAGCGTGCTTGGCCGGTTTGGCCGCGGGGTCGGCATGGGCCCAGTCGGATGCAGGGGACCGGCCCCTCGCAGGCGCGGCGCCGACCGCTGCAGCCGCGGCTTCGCACCGTCCGCCGGCGAGCTGGGCCCGGATCCCCTCACAGGCGCAGATGCAGGACGAATATCCCGCCGACGCCCAGAAACAGGGCGTCTCCGGGCGCGCCATGCTGCAATGCGCCCTCGCACCGGACGGTCGCGTCACCGACTGTGTGACAGAGTCCGAACAGCCGGCCGGTTTCGGCTTCGGCTCCGCCGCCCGGCGCCTGGCGCCGCAGTTCCGGATGACGACGGCCCCGTGTCGCGCCGACGGCTGCGGCCAGGTCCGGATCCCGGTGATCTTCCAGTACGACGCGACGGCGACCCCGGCTGCGCGCCAGGCCGCCGCGGCGGCGGCCTGGACGCAACTGACGCAGTTTCTGGCGCGGGCGGGAACGCTGCTGCTCCTCGGTCTGGGCATCCTGCTCGGGGCCCTCAGGACGCCGGAGGAGGACCTGTCCGCCATCCGATCCGCCGTCGGCGGCGACGGCCGGACCGTGCTCACCGTCCGGCGCCGCGGCCAGATGACCCATCGTCCCGCCGGCGGCGTCTTCAGGACCTACAACGTGGTCGTCCGGGCGTCAGACGGGGACGAGCGCGTTCTGATGATCGGCGTCGCCCGCAGGCTGTTCGGGACCGGCGCCGTCACGGAGTTCGACAGCGAGGGCCGGCTGTTCCGGGCGTTGCCGGGTCGCGCCGCCGGACTGGCGATGGCGCCGCCGTCGTTCCGCCAGCCGGAATCGCGGTTGGCCTCCTAGGCGCCGGCCGGGCCGGCAGGCGGCGCGGGGCTCGGGTCGAGATCGGCCCTCTCCGGCGACGCGTCGCCCTATTCCGTCCGGTGGATCGAGCGCGTCGTCAGTCCGGGGAGTCCACCCGATACCCCTGCGCCTTCAGCTTCGCCAGGACGCCCTGGGGT
>CAINOV010000183.1 GCA_903851655.1 uncultured Caulobacterales bacterium | reverse complement strand
GGCCGACCCTGATGTTCACCTGCGGCGACGAGCGCCCCTATCAGTATGCGGACGTCTACTGGTACTTCCACAGCCGGGAGAGGATGGCGGCGCGCTGGCTCCGGCGCGGCGCGGCGCCGGAATGGGCGCAGAACTACCTTTCGTCCCCGTCCGGGCCCTTCTTCGACGTCGAGCCGGTCGTCACCCGTGCGCGACAGCCGTCGGTCGTGACAGAGGCGGAGATCGTCGTCGCCACGGTGGGAAACCGGCTGGGGGTGGACATGGATCAGGCCTACATATCCGGGATGGAATCATTCCTGCGATCCACGCCCGAGGCCGTGTGGATGGTGGTGGGCGACCTGCCGCCCCCCTTGCTCAGCGCCTGCGAACAGGTGCTGGGCGAGCGGTTCCGCCATGTCCCGTATGACCCCGATCTGGCGGGCCTGCTGACCACGGTGGACATATTCTCCAATCCCTTTCGCGCGGGCGGGGGCGCCAGCGCCGCCATCGCCCTGAAATGCGGCGCGGTCGTGCTCACGCGGTCGATCGGAGACGTGGCCAGTCTCGTGCCGGAGGATCACCTCTCGGAGTCGTCCGACGTCTATTTCGAACACTTGCGCCAGTTGGCGCAGGACGTGCGGATGCGGGACGCCTGGCGACGGGCCCAGCGTCGCCAGTACGAGATCCGGGCGGACCAGCCGCAGCTCATGCAGGTGATGCGCGACTTCGTGGCGACGGCCCACGCCCGATACATGACGCGCCTCGCCGCCGACGAGGCCGCGACCGCGCAATGACCTCCGGACAGGGCGGGATAACCCGGCGCCGCGACCGGTCCGCTCTGCTATGCTGGCGCATCGCCAACAGCCGAATCGGCGCGTGACAGGTCATGGGTCCCAGCCATCCTCAGAACTCTGACCGACCTCTGGTGGATCCGGAGGCTCTGGCCCACGTCTTCGACGCCTTGGGCGGTGGCGTCGTCGACGTGAAGCCACGACTTCTGTTCACCGAATGCGAGCGCCGCTTCCCCGATCCCATCCCGCTTCATCTCTTCCTGCCACCCAGCGGGATCGGCAGCATCACCCTGATCGAGGCTGCGGTCATGACGGCCCTGGTCAATCTGATCCAGCCGCGCGGCATATTCGAGTTCGGCACCTTCCTCGGCTATTCCACGGCGCTGTTCCTGCGCAATTCACCTGCATCCTCGCCGGTCTGCTCCATCGATCTCGGGGCCGCCGCCAACGCTCTGGACCTCGCCTCCGGCCTGGTCGAGGCGGATGTCCGCCAGGACGCGCAGAAGAACGACGACTTTCTGAGATCCCGGCAGGGTGTCCTGGGTCCGACCTATCTGCGGAACCTCCCCCCGCACGAGGCGGGCCGGCTGACGCTGCTGCAGGGGGACAGCCGGGCCCTAGACGTGTCCGCCCGCAACCTGCGGGGCCGGTTCGGCCTCGTGTTCGTGGACGGGGGGCACGACGAGGAGACCGTAAGGTCGGATACGGAGAAAGCCTACGAGCTGATCGACGGCGACGGTCTCATTCTCTGGCACGATTTCCGGTCAGCGATCCACGGGGATGTCACAACCTATCTGGACAAGCTCTCGAGCCATATCCTGGTGGTCAGCGTCACGAACACCCTGCTGGCCTTCACCGCTGTCGGAAACACCCGGACGCGCCTGATCAGCCGCGCGGCGCCCCGGTGACGGCCGCAGCCCCTTCGCCCGCGGACAGGTCCCCGGGGGGGCGGCCGGCGATGGACAGGACTCAATTCAAGGCCTTGACCCGCCGGAACGACGCTCTCGCCCTTCTCCACCTGACGATCCGGTGTCTGTTCCACATCCTGCTGATCGGCGGCGCAAACCAGCTCTTCGAGGGGCGCCGCGACCTGCTCGGCGCGCTGCTCCTCGTCCCGCATTTCTGCATGTGGTCGTTTCTCGGCTGGGCGGGTCTGGGACACGAGCTGTTTCACCGGACCGTCTTTTCCAATCCCGGCGCCAATACCGTGATGTTCCGGCTGTGCTCCATCCTGACGTGGAGCAACTTCGGCTTCTTCGAGATCAGCCACCCCATCCATCACCGCCACACCCTCGGCCCCGAAGACGTGGAGGTTGATCCCCGGGGGCGAATGACGGGCGCCCAGCTGATGGGAGCCCTCACCTTTGATGCGCCCGGCTTTGTTCGCCGCCTGCGCCTGCTGGGCCTCAACGCCGTCGGAACCATACCCGGGGGCGCGGCGATACAGACGCTCGTCCCCGCCGGCTCTGCGGAACGGCGGCGCGTACGGGACGGGGCCCGATGGGTCCTCGGGTCCCAGGTTCTGATGGCGGCGGCCTTCGTGGCCGCAGGTCATCCGGCCTGGATCGTGGAAATCTGTCTCGCCCCGTTCTTCTGCACCTTCGTCAACCGCACCCTGGCGGCGCTTCAGCACCATGGGCTGGCCCCCGACGCAGCGGCCGGCGACTACCGCGCCTCAACGCGGACGGTGCGTCTGGATCCGGTGCTGACCTTCTTCTACGCCGCGATGAATTTCCATCTCGAGCATCATCATTATCCGTCCGTCCCCTACTACAACCTCCCGAAGCTTCAGCGCCTCATGGGGGATCCGTCCGACCGCGACAGCGCCGGCGGGTATCTGCGCGCCTTGAAGGTGCTCGTGCGGAACGGCTATTTCGACCTCCCGGGTTGACCGCGCAGCCCGATGACGCGGGGCGCGGCCGGGCGTCCGGCGCGACCAATCAGGACCGGTCGATCCGCATCACGGTCTGCAGCAGGACATTGGCGCCATTGGCGCAGTCCGCCCAATGGGTCAGCTCCTTCGGCGAGTGGCTTATCCCCAGGACGCTGGGGACAAAGATCATGCCCATGGGAGCAATCGCCGCCAGGTTGGCGGCGTCGTGCCCGGCGCCGCTGGGCAGATGCATCGTCGCCAGGCCCAGCCCGGCGGCTGCGGCCTCGATCTCGCGCTGGATCGCCGGGCTGGCCAGCGCAGCCCCGTCCTGCTCCACCGGCTTGAGGTCGATGTCCGTGCGCGTCTCCTCGGCGATCAGCCGCGCCCTCGCCTTGATCCGTTCCGCCACCTCCCGGATCCTGGCGACGTCGAGGTCCCTGAGCTCGATGCTGAGATTGACCCGTCCAGGCACCACGTTGCGGGCGTTGGGGGACACCTCCAGATGTCCGACCGTTCCCACCTGACGCCCGGGAAGGCGGGTCACCTCCTCCTGCACCGCCTCGATCAGACGGGCCGCGGCCAGCAGGGCGTTTCGCCGGTCCGGCATGGGGGTCGTTCCGGCGTGATTGGCGAAGCCGCGGAT
>CAINOV010000182.1 GCA_903851655.1 uncultured Caulobacterales bacterium | reverse complement strand
TTGTCAGCCGAGCCGCACCATCATCGCAGGTGTTCGATGACTGAATCCTAGTAACAACGACTTTCCGTTCGCAGTCTGAAACGGCTGCGGACGGAGTTTTCGTTTCAGCGGTCAAGTCCAGTTTCGGCCCGCATCACGGGCTGGTCCTGCGGCGACACCGGCGGCGCTTTCCGCGCCCTTGCCGCAACACCGCCAGCAGCCGCCGTCTTCCACATCCGACGACGCCCCGTTCTTGTGGGAACACGCATGCGTGCTAGCCTGTGGTCCACGGCCTATTCGGGGACGCCACGCACATGCTGATACTGATCGCCGGGATCGTCATCTTTCTGGGAGCGCACAGCTTCACCACCCTCCGTGGCGCGCGGGAGCGCCTGATCGCGCGCCTGGGCGCCGGCCCCTATCGCGGGCTTCATTCGCTGGTGTCCCTGGTGGGCTTCGGGCTGATCGTCTGGGGCTTTGGCCAATACCGGGCGGCCGGCCTGATCCCGGTCTGGAGCCCGCCCGGCTGGACACGGCACCTGACCCTTCCCCTGATGTGGCTGGCCTTCATCTCCCTGGCCGCCTCGGGTCCGGCGCCGGGGGTGATCCGCGGGCTGCTGCGGCATCCGATGCTGGTGGCGGTGAAGATCTGGGCCCTGGCGCACCTGCTGGTGAACGGCGACGCCGGCGGCATGGTGCTGTTCGCCTCGTTCCTGGCCTGGGCGGTGTTCGACCGGATTTCCGTCAAGCGCCGGGGCGACGCCGGCGCGCCACGACAGTCGAAGCTGGGGCTGGGCGACGCCATCGCCGTGGGCGGCGGCACGCTGGCCTATGTGGCCATGCTGGTGGGCCACCGCTGGATCATCGGCGTCAGCGTCCTGGGCGGTTGAAGGGCGGTGCGGCCATGACGATCGCGGGCGTGCTCACAGGACTGGTGCTGGCGGCCAGCGCGGCGCCCGGGATGGCGACGGCGGCGGACAGCGGAGATCCGGCGGCGATCCGCGCCCTTCGCGACGCCAGCAACCGCGCCATCGCCGCCCACGACCTGAAGACGCTCATGCCGGTGTTCGCCGAGGACGCCGTCTTCGTCTTCAGCAACGGCGCGTCCGCCGTCGGGCGGGCCGGGATGGCGGCGGTGTTCGCCCGGGACTTCGCCGATCCCGCCTTCATCACCTATGTCCGCTCCCCGACCGCCGTGACCGTGTCGGACACCGGCGCGCGGGCGGTGGAGCACGGAACCTGGGAGGCCTTCAAGACCAGCCCCGCCGGGCCGACCCGGTACGGCGGCGACTATGCGGCCCACTGGGCGCGCACCCCCGAAGGCTGGCGGATCCGTGGCGAGCTCTATGTGAAACTCCGGTGCGCCGGCCCCCTCTGCACGCCCTGATCGACGGGCGTCCTCAAGCCACCCGGCGATAGTCGAGATTGCGCGCCAGCCAGCAGCCGAGGTGGATCGACGCGACCCGCCCGGATCCGTCGCGCCGCAGCACGAGGCTCCAGTCCCCCGGCGGCGTGTGGTCGAGGGCCCGCGGACAGGGCAGGGCCCAGACATCCGGCGCCACCGGCGACAGCTGCTCCATCCGTCCGCGGCCCAGGGCGCCGGAAAAGGCGCCGTACAGCGCCCCGCCGGCGTCGGCCAGGGTCAGCTCCGCCTGCAAGTCCTCGCACTGATAGACCCCCGCGGCGTCGAGGGCGCCGATCCCCGGCGGCAGGGGCCGCAGAACGGAGCGGAGATTGTCCCCGGCGCGCTCGAGACGCAGAGCCGATCCCTCCGGCGCCAGGCGCATGCCCGGTCCGCTGGCGGAGCCGTCGGGCTGCAGGTCCAGAAGCTCCGGCGAGTGACCGAACTTCACGCGGACCTGGCCGGATCCCGCCGCCTCGGCGCGCAACGCAAGGCCGGTCTCGGGTTCGAGATAGGCGCCCAGCCAGGTTGGCGGGTCCAGCTCGGGCCCCGCCGGCGGCGCCGGGCGATCCAGCACCGCATCGACCAGGGCGGCCATGGCCAGGTGCGCCGGCGAGAGGTGATTGAGCATCACCACTACCGACAGGCGCTCGGCCGGGAGGTGGATGCGGTTGCTGCGCCAGCCCCGCAGGGCGCCGCCATGGCCGGTGAAGGCGCGCCCCTGGTCCAGGCCCCGCGCGAGGCCATAGCCATAAGCCGCCGGCGCGCCGTCGGCGAAGGTCACCGGCGCGGAGATCCGGCCATAGAGGCTGTCGGCGTCATCCCGGGTCGCATCGATGTGCCGCTCCCAGGCGATCATGTCGTCCAGCGAGGCGCCGAGGCCCGCGTCGCCGGTCCACAGGATGCGGTTCTCCGCGGGACGGAAGCCCGTGTCCACGCCGCCCTCATAGCCCTCGGATCCATCCGGCATGGCGCGCGTGTCGGCGGCCAGAAAGGCGGTCTCCATGCCCGCCCGCTCGAAGATCCGGGTGCGCAGAAGCTCGGCGAAGGACCGGCCGGTCCGCTGCTCGAGGGCGTTGGACAGGATCCGGAAATTGTTGTTGCTGTAGGAGAACCGGGTTCCCGGCGCGAACTGCAGGCTGCGGGTGGCGCCGATCACGCGACCGGATTCGTGGTCTCCGAACGCGGACTCCGCCGGCGCGCCCAGCAGCATCGCCACCGCCCAGTAGTCCCGCAGACCGGACTGGTTGTGCGCCAGATGCGCCGCTCCCGGCGCGACGCCCTGCAACAGCGGCGTCTGCGCCCGCACCTCTCCATCCAGGGCGGACGGGTCCGGGAACAGATCCAGCAGGGTCGCGCAGGTGAACTGCTTGGTGATCGAGCACATCCGAAACGAAGACTTCGGCGTGAACGGAATGCGGAGCTCCGCGTTCGCATAGCCCCAGGCGTGGCGCACGACCACCTCGCCCTTGTGCACGACGGCGACGGCGCCCCCGGGGCCGGGATAGGTCGCCGGAAGATCGGCCAGGACCCGGTCAAGACGGGCGACGAGAGAAGCGGTCAAGGGGCGGGCTCCGGCTGTTGGCGCAGGCGAGCTTAGGTCCAGACGCCGCAATCCGAAACCTGCCCCGCGCGCCGGCCGCAAAAAAACGGACGGGCCTTGCGACCCGTCCGCTTGTCTGGTTCGACGCGGCGCCGAAACGCCTAGGACAGGAAGGTCCCGCGGCCCGCCGTGCCGACGGCCTTGGCCACCCGCGTTTCCGGAGGATTGGCCGCCGTGGCCGGCGCATCCATGACCTTCTTGAAGGCCGTCCGGAACTTCGCCATGTCGTCCGGCGTGCCGATCGAGACGCGGACGGCGTTCGGCCAGACCGGCCAGATCCGGCCGATATAGACGTTCTGCGCCTGCAGCGCGGCGATCACGGAATGGGCGTCGCGCCCCGTCTGGATCATGAAGCAGTTGGACTTGGGCTCACCGACCAGCTTGTAGCCATTGGCCTTCAGCCAGGCGAAGGTCTCGTTGCGGGTGTCTGCGAGCCACTTCTTGCGGGCGGGGATCAGATCCGGATCCGTGATCGAGGCGTGCGCCGCCGCGAGGGCGGTGACCGGCATCTGGTTCTGCAGATAGGGCTCCAGCTTGGCCAGCAGGTCCGGCCGACCCATGGCCACGCCGCAGCGGATGCCGGCCATGCCATAGATCTTGGAGAAGGTGCGAAGGATGATCAGGTCCTTACCTGCGGCGACCTGGTCGACCACCGACTGCTCGTCCGACAGGTGGATATAGGCCTCGTCCACCAGCAGCAGCGACCCGGCCGGCTTGTTCTCCAGCGCCCAGAGAATGTCCGCCCGGGGGGTGATGGTGCCGGTGGGGTTGTTGGGGTTGCAGATATAGATGACGCCAGCGGACGGATCCGCGGCCACCATCGCCTTCACGTCGTGCGCGATGGCGCTGTTCAGGGCGACCTTGTGGACCGGCGCATTGACCACCTTGGCGGCGACGACCGGTGACTCATAGGACGGGTCCGCGGTCACCAGGCTGCGGCCGGGGGAGGTGAAGGCCAGCACGGTGTAATGCAGCGGCTCGGACGAACCGGCGTAGACCGCGATATTCTCCGGCTTCAGGCCATGCTGTTCGGCATAGGTCTTGATGAAGGTCGCCTGGATGCCGGTGCGGTCATAGCGTCCGCCGAGGGGGGCGATCTGGGCGATGGCGTCGCACGCCGCCTTGCTCGGCCCCAGGGGGTTTTCATTGGCGTTGATGATGACCGCGTCCGGCGGCAGCACGCCCAGACGCTGGGACGCAAGCTTGGCGTGGGCCAGGGTGGCCTCGGTCAGGATCGGCGCGGCGGCGGCCACAGCCCCGGTCATCAGGAACGCCCTGCGCCCGAGGGCCGACGGAGTATCGGAAGCGGAGTCGGTCATGGTCTTGTCCTTGGGTTTCTGACGAACGATCAAGACGGCGGCGCTGAATTATGCTGCAACACTCAAACGCAGCCGGACCTCTCCGTCATCTTCTTTGCGGATGATCCAACGGTTTCCCGCGGCGGGCAAGCCTGTTGGGCGCATCCCGCCCGTCAGACCCGGGCGACGCTCCGATTTCGGGCAGTTCCGTCGAAATCCCGGGCGCCCGAGGCGCCCCGGCGCCAATCCCGGCGGCGCCCGGGATCGCCCACGTCCGTTGACGGACGGTTCGCGGCGACCCGTGCGGCCGCCTATGCCGATTTTTAAGGGGTCGTCGGCTAGGGTGCCTTTCGGCCGCTGCGGGCCGATAGTCTGGATAGTCCGTTGCCGGATACTCGCTTCACAGGGGCAGGCGCCGCTTCAGGGTTTTCCGCGGACCTCGGCCCGGTCGGGGGCGCGGCAAGCGGCTTTCGGATCGAGCATGCGTTCGCCGCCGTTGCGGCGACCTGGCCGGACAGCCCGGCGGTCCGGACTGGCGAAGCGACGCTGACCTACGCCCGGCTGGACCGGCAGTCGCAGGAGGTCGCCGACAGGCTGCTGGCCTGCGGACTGGAGCGGGGCGACATCTGCGCCCTGGATTGCGGGAGCCTCCTCGATTTCACGGTCGGGGCGCTGGGCGTCCTGCGGGCCGGCGGCGCCTATCTGGCGATCGAGGCCCGCCCCACGCGGACCAGGGCGCGCCAGGCGCCTCCCGAAGGCGTGGCGCGCTTGCGCCTCGGTCGGGCGCGCGGCGATTGGGAGATCGTCCCGGCGCCCGCACCCGAGGACAGCCTCGCCGCTTCGGCGGACGGGCGATGCGACGTCGCCTATGTCTGCTTCACCAGCGGCACCACTGGCGCGCCCAAGGGCGTGCTGGCGCCTCATGGGGGCGTTCGCGGTCTGGTCAGCGATCCCCTGTTCCAGGTGCTGCGCCCGGGTTCGAGGATCGCCAGCACCAGCACCTTCGCCTTTGACGCGGCCACCTTCGAGGTGTGGGGCGCCCTGCTCAACGGCGCCTGCGTCATCGAGGCCCCCGCGGGCAGCCTCCACGCGCCGCGGAGCTGGTCGGACTTCCTGCGGTCCGAACGGATCGACGGCGCGTTCCTGACGACATCGATCTTCCACGCCCTGGCCTCGCTCCAGCCGGATGTGTTCGGCGGGCTCGAATGCCTCGTCATCGGCGGCGAGGCCTGCCAGCCGCATCTGGCCGCCCGCGTCCTGAAATCGGCCGCGCCGCCGAGGCGGCTGATCAACGGCTATGGACCGACGGAAACGACCACCTTCGCCACCGCCCATCTGCTCCTGCGCGAGGATCTCGAGGCGCACCGCGCGCCGATCGGCCGCCCCCTGTCCGGCCGCACGGCCTACATCGTCACGCCGGCGGGCGATCTCGCGGCGGTGGGCGAGGCCGGCGAATTGCTGGTCGGCGGCGAGGCTGTCAGCCCGGGCTATCTCCATGACCCTAAGACTACGGCGGAGAAGTTCATCCCCGACCGGTTCGGCGGCGGGATCGGGGCGCGGCTCTATCGCACGGGCGATATCTGCCGGCAGGGGCCGGAGGGCGCCATCGAATTTCTCGGACGCGCGGACCACCAGGTGAAGGTGCGCGGTTTCCGCATCGAACTGCAGGGCGTCGCCGCCCTGCTGCGACTTCTGCCGGGCGTGCGCGACGCGGTCGTGCTGCCCAGCCCCGGACGGTTCGGCGATCTCGAGCTCGTCGCCTTTCTCATGGGCGACCGGCGGCACAGCGAACGGGAGCTGCGACATCTCGCGGCGCAGGGCATGGCGCCGTTCATGCTGCCGGCCGCCTTTCACTGGGTCGACGCCTTTCCCCTGACGGACGCCGGCAAGCTTGACCAGACGGCGCTGCTGCAGCAGTCGGCCGACGCCCGGGCCGCAGGGGCGGCGCCGCCCGGGGCGGATGATCCGGTGCTTGCGCAGCTCCGCCAGATCTGGGTGGACAATGGCGTCCGCGCGGATGTGGGGCCGGACGACGACTATGCCGACGCCGGAGGAAACTCCCTGGCGCTGGTGGGCGTCGCCCTGGATGTGGAGCGCCGCCTCGGCGTCATCCTGTCGCCCGATGTCCTGGGCAGGCCCATGACCCTGCGGTCGCTGGCCGCGCACATCGCCCGTCCGGATCAGCCCGCCCAGACGGACGGACCGCCGCCCGCCCCGTGCGCGTTCGTGATCTCGCAACCCTGGAACATGCTGCAGTTTCCGCAGGAGATCGCCGCGGCCGCCAGCCGGTTCGGGGCCTGGAAGCAGCTGCAGATTCCCCCCGTCGCCGATGTGGAGACGCTCTACCCGACCGTCCCGGCCATGGCTGCGGAGCTGGCGCGCCAGATCCACGCCTCGGGGGCGCCCGGCCCGCATGTGCTGATCGGACACTCGTTCGGCGGCGTGCTGGCCTTCGAGGTCGCGCGCCAGCTGGAAACCTCCGGCGTCGGGGTGGAGCGTCTGGTCCTGCTCGACAGCTATCAGGAGGTTCCCCGCAACCGGTGGGCGCGTCTTGGCGTCTGGGCGCGGCAGGCCGCCTGGGCGGTCCTGGACCGCGACGGGCGGTTCTTCGCCGACAAGGTCCTGCGGCTCGCGGGACTGAGGCCGAGGCGGGACGGGGGGCGGGACGGCCTCGCCAACCGCCTCAAGGCGCACTGCATCCGGGCGATGGCGGACTATCGGCCGTCGGAGGTCGCCGCGTCGGCGACGATCATGCGATGCCGGCGCTACGCCTCTCGCCGGGATCATCCGTCCTTGAGCACCCGACGGGTGATCGACGACTGGTCGCGCCTGATCCGGGGCCCCCGGGACGAGGTCTGGCTGGACACCGATCACGCCGGCCTTGTCCGCGATCCCGCCGCCGTCCGCGAGGCGGCCGCGCATCTCGCACGGGTCACGCAGGGCGCAGACCCGCGCCGCGCCCCCGGCGGAACGGGAGATGACGCATGAGTCCGTCCCTGAATCTCGCGGTCTTCCACCTGATCAACGGCTTCGCCGGCCGGCCGATGCTGGATCGTTTCGTGATGTTCGCCATGGACGCCACGGTGTTCCACAACGCGCTGATCGCCGCGCCCTATGTCATCCTGTGGTTCCACGACCGCCGGCCGCAGGTTCGCGTCCGACTGGCGCTGGGCCTTATGGCCGGCGTGCTGGCGATCCTCATCGCCCGCACCCTGGCGCACGTCATGCCCTTCGAGGTCCGGCCGGCCTTTGCCGCGGCCAGCGGGTTCAAGCCGTTGTCCGCGCCCCTCCCGGCCACCCTCGAGACCTGGAGCGCCTTTCCCAGCGACAACGCCGCCTTCACCCTCGCCGTCGCCCTCGGGCTGTATCCCGTGAACCGGCGACTCTCCATCGGATTGTCCGCCGCCGTCATGGTCATCTACGGGGTGTTCCGGGTCTATGCCGGCGTCCACTACCCCGCCGACATCCTGGCGGGCTGGATGATCGGCGCGGCTGCGATCCTCGCCGTCCAGCCGCTGGCCGCCCGGACCCAGTGGGTGTCCTGGATCCGGATCCCGCCCGCTGTGGAGCCTGTGCTTTACGGTCTGGCGTTCCTCGCGCTGTGTGAATACGCGTCGATGTTCGAGACGATCCGCAAGATCACCCGGGCTGTGCCGTTGACGGCGCACCTGCTGCACCAGGCCCTGTGATCCGGACCCCAGGCCCCGGGACGCGCAGGCGTCCCCGCGGACAGCAGACACCCGCCCGACCAGTCGCGCGCGCAGGTTCCCGGTTCCCAACCGGATCAACCGGCCGTATGCAGGGGGCCAAGCCATGGCCACCTTCCCCGATCCCGAGACCGACGTGCGGCCTACGCGCCTCCAGCGACTGGCGGGACTTGCCGCCGAGGGCGCGGCCGGGACGGCGCTCGTCGCCCTGATCGCCGGAGAGGCGGGCCGCGCCCTCCCCCGCCTGGATCTGCTGACC
>CAINOV010000181.1 GCA_903851655.1 uncultured Caulobacterales bacterium | reverse complement strand
CGTCGCCGGTGACGGCGCGTCCTGCGCACAGCCGCGCCGCGGCCTCGGTCCAGACCTGGAAGAGGCGGCTCACCCCCGCGCGGCTGTCTGAAACCAGGTCGAAGGCTGCGAAACAGGTGTGAAGCTGCGCCGGCGTGACGATCCCCGCCTGGTGCGGCCCGTGGAAGGGCGTGACCTGGGCCGGGCCGGGTCCTGCATCCGCCGGGGCTCCGGCGGCCAGCGCCGCGCCCGCGGCCCCCGTCAGGGCGCCGCCGAGAAATCCGCGGCGTGACGCGCCCCTGTGCGCGCCTCTGTCCGACGGGCTCATCGTGACGCCCTCACCAGTGTGTTCATGTCGTCCTCCACGTAATAGAAGCCCTTGCCGTCGGGGGTCAGGGCGATGCCGAACAGGTCGCCATTGCCCGGCGGCGACTGGGCCTGGTCATTGTCGATCCACTGGGCGTAGATCTGCCGGCCGGCCTTCGGGTCCACCTCGACCACCTGGCCGTTCTTGCCATTGGTCACCAGCAGGTGGCGCTCCGGCGTCCAGGCCAGGGCCAGCGGCCAGGCCAGCAGGCCGTCCTTCGTCACCACCCGGCCGGTTCCAGCGCTGTCCTTGCGGGTCAGGGCGTCGGGGATGGCGGTGATGACATTGTCGAGACCATCCGTGACGTAGAGCGTCCCGTCCTCGTCCAGCGCCTCTCCGGTGGGACCGAACAGGAAGTTGTCCCGGTCGGCGCGCTGGGCGAAGCCGTCGGCCACCACGGTCTGGCTGACCAGTTCCGGCGGCTTGCCGTCCGGGATCCGCACCTCCAGCCGCAGCACGGTCGCCTTGCGCATGATCACCGGATAGCCCGTGGCCGGATCCAGCACGTCCGGCCCCGGCAGGCCGAAGCCCGCCATGCTGACGAACAGGGTGGCGCGGTCGCCCTCGTCCTTCACCGCCATGTTGCCCCAGGGCCCGTTGATCGTCGGACCCGACCAGGTCGCCACCAGCTGGCCCTCGGCGTCCAGCACCAGCAGGCAGCCGTCGCCCTTGGTCCGTGTCGTGCCGTCGGTGGAGGGGGTCGAGCCGACGATCAGCCAGCCGGACTTCAGCAGGGTCATGGCCGTGGACAGCCCCACGCCCCCCGGACACTGGGTCAGCTTCTGCGGGATCTGGGCGAAGAGGGTCGTCTCCTTTGTCGTCGGGTTGTAGTCGACGATGGTCGTGCCCGTGCCCTGCAGGTTGGAGATGTTGTTGAAGTTGTCGATCAGCACGTCCCCCTGCCGGATCTTTCCCGCGCTCGCCGGAGCGACGATGACGGCGTAGGGGTTCACGTCGCCATTGTCGGGAATGGTGGAGGCGAGGGTCGCATGCCGGCGCACCGTCTCCAGAAAGCCCCTGGCCGGTTCGGCCCCGGCGCCCGCCGCGGTCAGGCCGGCCAGAAGCACGCAGGCGCAGACGGAGGCGCCGCGCAGAAGCGTCGGAAATGTCAGCAGGGCAGGGGGCATGGCGGCGGCTCCGGTCTCAGAACAGGACATTGGTGCGGACTCCCAGGACGAGTTCGTTGCGCGTCCGGGCGGCGGGGTTGTTCGGGTTGGCGACGCCGCCCCCCGGATTGAACACGTACTGGACGTCGGGCTGCAGCTGCAGCCAGGGGGTGATCTGTCGCTGGTAGGTGGCCTCGACAAAGGTCTCGTCGCTGCGGGCCGGGACGTAGGTCCCGGTGGCGAGGGCGGCGTCCCGGTCCGCGCCGGCGGCCCTGCGGCTGACATGGGCGTAGCCGACGCCGACGCCGAAGCTGTCGGCGGTGCGGTAGGGCAGGGGGTCCCGCAGCACGAAGCCGAGGTTGGCGCTGAAATCCACCAGGTTCCGGTCCGCCTGGGGCGTTCCCATGATCCGCGTGAACAGGCTGAGGGTGCGGTTCGGGTCCCGCCCGCTGCGCCAGACCATCTGGTCGGCCACCGCGTAGACGGACCAGTCGCCCCGGTGCTCCGTGGCGAAGCGCTGGTCGGCGACGGGCGCGCTGTCGTACCAGACGCCTAGGCGATAGGTGCGCGCCAGGGGGGGATCGGCGCCGGGGGCGACCATGCCGCCCAGGGCCGGATCGGCGTACTGGATCTCGGCGATGGCCAGCACGCCCTTGTTCAGCGGGAAGCTCAGCCCGAAGCGATTGTCGCG
>CAINOV010000180.1 GCA_903851655.1 uncultured Caulobacterales bacterium | reverse complement strand
TGTCGCCGGTGGAGGCGGGGCTGACCTTCGCCGTGGCCAAGACCCGCCGCGCCCGGGGCGACCTGCGCGGCGCCGACCGGCTGGCGCGGGAACTGGCCGAGGGTCCGGCCCGCATCCGGGTGGGCCTGCGGGTCCTGTCCGGCGCCCCGGCGCGGGAGGGGGCGGAGATCGCCGACGCTCAGGGCGCCGTGATCGGCCGCGTCACCTCTGGCGGCCCGTCCCCCAGCCTGGGCTTTCCCATCGCCATGGGCTTCGTCCCGCCGTCCCACGCGACGGTCGGCGCGGCCCTGCAGGTCATCGTCCGCGGCCGCGCCCAGCCCGCCGAGGTGGTCGCCATGCCCTTCGTTCCCCATCGCTATGTCCGCAAGGCCTGAGGAGGCTCACCCCATGCATTTCACCAAGGATCACGAGTGGATCGCCGTCGAGGGCGACATCGCCACGGTGGGCATCACCAACTACGCCGCCGAGCAGCTGGGGGACGTGGTGTTCGTCGAGCTGCCGGAGGTGGGCAAGGTGCTGAAGCCCGGCGACAGCCTGGCGGTGGTGGAGAGCGTCAAGGCCGCCTCCGACGTCTACTCCCCCATTTCCGGCGAGGTGATCGCCGCCAATGACGGCCTGACCGGCAATCCCGAGACGGTGAACCAGGCGCCGGAGAGCCTGGCCTGGTTCGCCAGGGTGAAGCTCGCCAACGCCGCCGAGGTGACCGGTCTGATGGACCGCGCCGCCTACGAAGCCTATCTGCAGAGCCTCTGACCCATGCGTTACCTGCCCCTCACCCCTGACGACCGGTCGCAGATGCTGGCCGTGATCGGCGCGCCGGACATCGACGCCCTGTTCGTCGACGTGCCGGCCGCGGCCCGCCTGCCCGGTCCGGTGGACCTGCCCCATGTGCAGGGCGAGCTGGAGGTGGAGCGCAAGCTCGCCGGCCTCGCCCGACGCAACCGCACGGCGGGGGAGGGGCCGTTCTTCTGCGGCGCCGGCGCCTATCGCCACCAGGTCCCCGCCACGGCGGACCACCTGATCCAGCGCTCGGAGTTCCTGACCAGCTACACTCCCTACCAGCCGGAAATCGCCCAGGGCACCCTGCAGGTGCTGTACGAGTTCCAGACCCAGGTGGCGCGGCTGACGGGGATGGAAGTGGCCAACGCCTCCCTCTATGACGGCTCCACCGCCACGGCGGAGGCGGTGATGATGGCCGCGCGGATCACAAGGCGCACCCGGGCGGTGCTGTCGCCGGGCCTGCACCCGCACTACGCCGCCACCGTCCGCACCATGGCCGAGGCCGCGGGCCTGGCGGTGGAGGCCCTGCCACTGGCCGTGGACGGCGAGGCCGACGTGCTGGGCGCGCTGACCGCCGACACCGCCTGCGTGGTGGTGCAGACCCCCAACCTGTTCGGCACGGCCACGGATGTGACGAAGATCGGCGAGGCGGCCCGGGCGGCGGGCGCCCTGATGATCGTGGTGACGACGGAGGCCGTGTCCTTCGGCCTCCTGAAGTCGCCCGGGTCCATGGGCGCCGACATCGTCGCGGCGGAGGGCCAGTCCATCGGCAACGGCCTGAACTATGGCGGGCCCTATGTGGGCCTGTTCGCCGTGCGGGAGAAGCACCTGCGCCAGGCGCCGGGGCGGCTGTGCGGCGAGACGGTGGACGCCGAGGGCCGCCGGGGCTTCGTCCTGACCCTGTCCACCCGGGAGCAGCATATTCGCCGGGACAAGGCCACTTCCAACATCTGCACCAATTCCGGCCTTTGCGCGCTCGCCTTCTCCATCCATATGAGCCTCCTGGGGGAGACCGGCCTGCGCCGGCTGGCGGAGCTGAACCACGCCCGCGCCCGCCAGCTGAAGGCGGCGCTGGAGACGGTTCCGGGGGTCGAGGTGCTGACCCCGCGCTTCTTCAACGAGATCGCCGTGCGCCTGCCCGTCAACGCCGCCGAACTGGTGGAGACCCTGGCCGGCAACGGCATCCTGGCCGGCGTGCCGGTCTCACGCCTGGCGCCGGCGGCGGGGATGGACAACATCCTGTTGCTGGCGGCCACCGAGACCACCTGCGATTCCGACATCCAATTCCTGTCCCGTGCGATGACCAAGGTCCTGGCCCCATGAGCATGCTGTCCACCGGCCGCCCCACGCGGCCCGAAACCGCCGTTGGCGCGGGTGATCCCGCCACCCTGACCGGCGCCCGGGGCCTGCTGCAGCAGGAGCCGCTGATCTTCGAACTGGGGGGCTGGGACAAGACCGGCGTCGACCTGCCGCCCGTCCCGGATGGCCTCGGCGCCGACGACCTGGGCGACCTTGTCCGGTCCGAGCCGATCGGCCTGCCGGGCCTGTCGGAGCCTGAGGCGGTGCGGCACTATGTGCGCCTCAGCCAGCAGAACCACGCCATCGACCTCGCCCTCTATCCCCTGGGCTCGTGCACCATGAAGCACAATCCCCGGCTGAACGAGAAGCTGGCGCGGCTGCCGGGCTTTTCCGACATCCACCCCCTGCAGCCGGTGTCCACCGTCCAGGGCGCCCTGCAGCTGATCGACGAGCTGGCCCACTGGCTGAAGACCCTCACCGGCCTGCCCGCCGTGGCCATGACGCCGAAGGCCGGCGCGCATGGGGAGCTGTGCGGGATCCTGGCCATCCAGGCGGCGCACCGGGCGAAGGGCGACGCGGCGCGGACCACGGTGCTCGTCCCCACCTCGGCCCATGGCACCAACCCGGCCACGGCGGCCTTTGTCGGCTATCAGGTGCAGGAGATCGCCCAGACCGCCGACGGCCGCGTGGACCTCGCCGACCTCGAGGCCAAGCTCGGCCCCCACGTGGCGGCGATCATGGTGACCAACCCCAACACCTGCGGCCTGTTCGAGCGGGACATCCGCGAGATCGCCCGGCTGACCCATGCGGCGGGGGCGTTCTTCTACTGCGACGGGGCCAACTTCAACGCCATTGTCGGCCGGGTGCGCCCGGGCGACCTGGGCGTGGACGCCATGCACATCAACCTGCACAAGACCTTCTCCACGCCCCACGGGGGCGGCGGTCCGGGGGCGGGGCCGGTGGTGCTGTCGCAGGCCCTGGCCCCCTTCGCGCCCATTCCCTACGTGGTCCACGGGGTCGACGGCTTCGAGCTTGTGGAAGCCGACGCTCGGGCCTTTGGCCGGATGAGCGCCTTCAACGGCCAGATGGGCATGTTCGTGCGGGCCTATGCCTACATGCTCAGCCACGGCGCCGACGGCCTGCGGCAGGTGGCCGAGGACGCGGTGCTGAACGCCAACTATGTGAAGGCGCGCCTGTCCACGGTCATGACCCCCGCCTTCCCCGACGGCCCGTGCATGCACGAGGCCCTGTTCGACGACCGCTGGCTGGAGGGGACGGGCGTGACCACCCTGGACTTCGCCAAGGCCATGATCGACGAGGGCTTCCACCCCATGACCATGTACTTCCCCCTGGTGGTGCACGGGGCCATGCTGATCGAGCCGACGGAGACGGAGTCCAAGGCCGAGCTGGACCGCTTCTGCGACATGGTCATCGCCCTGGCGGCGGCGGCCAGGGCGGGGGATGCGGCGCGCTTCACCGGCGCCCCCTATCACGCCCCCCGCCGCCGGCTGGACGAGACCCAGGCCGCCCGCCGCCCCCGGCTCAAATGGACGCCGCCCGCGCCGGAGGCGGTCGCCGCAGAATAGGGCGCAGGATCTCCCGCTTCGTTGGGGCCGCATAGGCCGATTTCGTAACGCCTTCGGGGGTAGTCTGGCCCGGGCGTGCATGAACGATAATTCATGGCCTTATTCGGAAAGAGGTCTCCTCATTCTCCTCGACCGGCACCATATTGCAGAGATGCAACGGACGACGACGGTCGAGGGGCGGGGCGCGTCGGCCTCGGGAGACGACGCTTTGAGAGCGAAACTGCTGCGGACCCTTCGGCCGATCTGGATCGGTCTGGGTCTCCTGCTGATGGTCATCGGTCTGCCCGCGGCGTTCATTCCCACGCATGTGGGCGTGGTCCTGCTGATGATCGGCCTGATCCTGGTGCTGCGCAGCTCGTTCAGCTGGCGGCGGCGGTTCATCAAGCTGCAGCGGCGCTACCCCCGGTTCGTGTTTCCGATCCGACGCCTGTTGCGCCGCGAGGTCTTGCCGGTGATCTGGCACGAGACCCTGCGCGCCGAGCGCTTCTGGCTGCCCACCGACTGGCGCACCTTCCGCGCCATCCGCCGCCGGTTTCGCCGGCGGCGGTAGCCCGGATCGGGGTTCCCGGGTCTTCGCCCGGGTATGACAGCTGTTTAAAAATACCTATAAATCAGATGTCATTTCCGGCCTTGAGCCGGGAACCGACCTCCGGATATGGCGCATTATCCTGACCAAGGTTCCCGGGTCTTCGCCCGGGAATGACAGCTGTTTAAAAATACCTATAAATCAGATGTCATTTCCGGCCTTGAGCCGGGAACCGACCTCCGGATATGGCGCATTATCCTGACCAAG
>CAINOV010000179.1 GCA_903851655.1 uncultured Caulobacterales bacterium | reverse complement strand
GGGCGCGGATCGAGACCCTGACCTGGGGCGACGTGGGCAAGCCCGGACTTCTGTTCCTGCACGGCAACGGCGCCCATGCGGACTGGTACAGCTTCATCGCGCCGTTCTTCGCCCGGGACTACCGGGTGGCGGCCATGAGCTGGTCGGGCATGGGCGCCTCGGACTGGCGGGACAGCTACAGCATCGACCAGTTCGGGCGCGAAGCCATTGCCGTGGCCGAGGCGACCGGCCTGTTCGCCGCGCCGGTGAAGCCCATCGTCATCGCCCATTCCTTCGGCGGCGGCGTGGCCATCCGGCTGGCGGCGGTCAGCGGCGACCGGCTGACCGGGACCATCGTGCTGGACAATGTCCCTCGCCCGCCACACCTGCGCTGGAAGGGCCCGCCGGACCGGGCCGACCGCGCGCCGCCGGTCTATGACACCTTCGAGGCGGCCCTGGCGCGCTTCCGGCTGATGCCGCCGCAGGGCTGCGGCAACCTCTATCTGGTGGACCACATCGCCCGCGGGTCGCTGAAGCCCGCGCCGCGCGCCGACGGGGGCGAAGGCTGGACCTGGCGCTTCGATCCCCGCCTCTGGCAGAAGATGGATCGCCGGGTGGCCATGGAGTCCGAGCAGGATCTGGTCGCCGCCCGGTGCCCGATGGCGTTTGTCTGGGGCGAGCAGTCCATGCTCGTTCCGGACGAGGGGATCGCCTTCACCCGCCAGTTCATCACGCCGGGAACCCCGATGCTGGCCGTGCCCGACGCCGAGCACCACCTGATGCTCGACCAGCCCCTGGCGACGGTGGCGGCCCTGCGCGCCCTGCTGGCCGCGTGGCCCCGGGGATAGGCGAACCACATATCCTTTCCACCCGCTCACGCGGTCTTAAGCATTTTCCGGCAGGGTGCAGGCTGAATTCGACGCCGCAGAACGGGCCCGGAATATGTTTCAGATCATCGGCATTGTGCTTCTGTTCGGACTTGTGTTCGGCAGCTTCCTGATGTCTGGCGGGAACATGGGCGTGATCATCGAGGCGGCGCCCCACGAACTCATGGCCATTCTTGGCGCGGGCGTGGCCAGCTTTCTGATCTCCAACTCCATGACCACGATCAAGGCCACGGGGGGCGGTTTCGCCAAGATCTTCTCCGGTCCCAAGTGGAAGGCCTCGGACTATTCCGACGTGCTGTCCCTGCTGTTCGTGCTGACCAAGATGATGAAGCAGAAAGGGGTGGTGGCCGTCGAAAGCCACATCGAGAACCCCGAATCCAGCACCATCTTCTCCAAGTATCCCCGACTTCTGAAGGACCATTTCGCCATGGACTTCATCTGCGACACCCTGCGGATGATGACCATGAACCTGGAAGATCCGCACCAGGTCGAGGATCACATGGAGAAGCAGCTGGAAAAGCATCACCACGAGGCGCTGATGCCGCCCCACGCCCTCCAGTCCCTGGCCGACGCCCTGCCCGCCCTGGGGATCGTGGCCGCCGTGCTCGGGATCATCAAGACCATGGGCGCCATCACCGAGCCGCCGGAAGTGCTGGGCGAGATGATCGGCAGCGCCCTGGTCGGAACCTTCCTCGGGGTGTTCATGGCCTATGGGCTGGTCGGCCCCATGGCCACGCGCCTGACCGACGTGGTGAACGAGGAGGCCTCGCTCTACAACATCATCCGCTCGGTGCTGGTGGCGCACCTGCACGGCAACGCCGCCCAGATCTCGGTGGAAATCGGCCGCGGCGCAGTGCCCAGCGCCTCCCAGCCCAGCTTCGCCGAACTGGAGACGCACCTGAACAGCGTTCCGGCGGAATAGGGGTCAGGACGTCCGGCAGGCCTAGAGGGGGCGCTTGGCCTTTTCGCCCGGCCCGAGAGTCGGGATGTTGTCCAGTTCGGTCTCCTTGCGGTCCGCAATGGCCCGGGTCAGACGGAACGGCATCTCGAAGGCCGAATGGGCCAGTTCCCGCACGAACAGGGCCAGTTCCGCCGTCGACAGCTTCTGGCAGAAATCATCCGGGTGGCGGCTGTGGATCTCGTCCTCGATCCGCCGCGCCCAGTGGCTGATCTGACGCGGAACCAGCGACGAATGCTGCAGGTTGGTCAGCCGGGCGGAGTAGCTCTTGGGCTTGGTCTCGGCCTTGCGTGAGCGGGCCTCAAGGTCCTTGCGCGCGGAGTCCTTCAGGGCGCTGATGGCGCTGGCCACCTCCGGCTTGTCATTCGGCGGAACCAAGACAGCGTACAGCATCTCCTCCCGGTCCGGGATCGCCTTCTTGAGGGTCTTGTACTCCCTGCCGCCCTTGTAGACGGGCTCGTTGCGCAGCATCAGGCCGAGATCGAAAAGCAGGCCGAACCCCGCCGCATCACGCTTCGCCAGCTGGTCCAGTCCGCGCAGAACGACCTGCTTCTGCTCCAGCATGCCGATCATCCGGGACAACAGGGTGCTGCAGGACGACCGGATGGCCATTTCGCTCAGCTTCGACAGGTTGGGCCCCGCCAGCTCGTTCAGGGTGTTGCAGAGCGAACCCAGCTCGATGTCGCACCACTCCTGCCGCGGATCCGCCCGCGGCGGCTCCGGCAGGGTCCAGACCAGCTTGAGGTCCGCGACGCGGAGATCCCGCTCCGTCTGACCATGGGGCCGGGCCAGGCGCCCCCGCATGATCTTCATGAACTCGATCTTCTTGCCCTCGACCTTGAGGAAGATCGGCTTCTGGCACTTCAGATTCGGACAGGTGGACGCGAACAGGACCTGCACGTCCTCGTTCTGCTGCGCGTCGTACCCGTTGTTCACTTCCTCATTGCGCAGGAGGAACCGCGCAGGCTCCCCGTCGAAATCTTTCTCGTTGTTCGTCGGGTAGAGACTGCGGTAGAGAACCTCCGGTTCAAACCGTTGATGCGACAGGCACTGCGGGCACTTGAACGTGAAATGATCCCGCCAGCGAGGGCTGGTCGCATCCGTCGTCGGCGTGAGTGAGGGCACTGGGGCGTTCATGGCTAAAGAATATCCTTAAAAATGGTAAACAAGGCAAGGGCGGTCGCCTCCGACCGGCCGCATTTCACCCCTCCGTCACATTGAGCCTCACAGAATCGCATGCACATTCCCTCGGCCAAGCTTGAACAGGTCCTCGACCGGTTCCGGGAAGTGGAGGCGCGCATGTCCGCGGCCTCCGACGGGGCGGAGATCGTGCGCCTGTCCCGGGAGCACGCGGAGCTGCGCCCCGTCGCAGAGGCCGTCGAGGCCCTGGCCCGCGGCCGGGCGGAGCGGGCGGACCTGGACGAGATGATCGCCGCCGGCGGGGAGATGGCCAGCCTCGCCCGGGAGGAGATCCCCGAGCTGGAACAGAAGCTCACCGAGCTGGAGCGCGGGGTCGGCCTGTTGCTGGCGCCCAAGGACAAGGACGAGAACGCCTCGGCCATTCTCGAGGTCCGCGCCGGCACCGGCGGCGACGAGGCGGCCCTGTTCGCCGGCGACCTGTTCCGCATGTACCAGCGCTATGCGGCGGTGCGCGGCTGGAAGCTGGAGGTGGAGGACGCCTCGGAGGGTGACGCCGGCGGCTACAAGGAAATCGTCGCCTCCATCACCGGGGACGGGGTGTTCGGCCGGCTCAAGTTCGAAAGCGGCGTGCACCGGGTCCAGCGGGTGCCCGCAACCGAGGCCGGCGGGCGGATCCACACCTCCGCCGCCACCGTGGCGGTGCTGCCCCAGCCCGAGGATGTGGAGATCGAGATCAACGACGCGGACCTGCGCATCGACACCTACCGCTCGTCCGGCGCCGGCGGCCAGCATGTGAACAAGACCGACTCCGCGGTGCGCATCACCCACCTGCCCACCGGGGTGGTGGTGACCTCGTCGGAGAAGTCGCAGCACCAGAACCGGGCCAAGGCCATGAAGGTGCTGAAGGCGCGGCTCTATGACATGCAGCGCTCCCAGCTGGATGCGGAGCGGGCGGAGGCGCGCAAGAGCCAGGTGGGCTCCGGCGACCGGTCGGAACGCATCCGGACCTACAACTTCCCCCAGGGGCGGGTGACGGACCACCGCATCAACCTGACCCTCTACGCCCTGCCCAAGGTGCTGGAGGGGGAGGATCTGGACGTGCTGGTGGAGGCCCTGATCGCCGAGGACCAGGCCGAACGGCTGGCCGCCCTGGAGCAGGAGTTCCAGTAACGCATCGGCCATTGCGCCGGCGTCCGAGGCGGACTAGCGTCCGGCCGCGCCGGCGGATCCGCGCGCATTTGCCCCCTTTTCCGACCCTGTGTTTTCGAGGACCCTTCTCCCCATGGCCGACGACAATCCCTTCAGCAGCACCCCGTCCGGGGCCCTGCCCGGCTCCTCGGCCGGCTCCGTCTCCGCTCACACGTCCGACGACGTGCTGAACCAGGCGGCACAGACCCGGCTGCGCACGATCATCGAGCGGATCGAGCGCCTGGAGGTGGACAAGGCGGCCGTCTCCAACGACCTGAAGGAGGTCTATGCGGAGGCCAAGGGCGAAGGCTTCGACGTGAAGATCCTGCGCAAGATCGTGCGCATCCGGAAGATGGATGCGGCGAAGCGGTCCGAGGAAGAGGCGCTGATAGACCTCTATCTGTCGGCGATCGGCGGGCTGTAGGCCTGAAGCGCGGGCCCCCGAAACCCCGCAAGCCCCCTGACCCCCGCGAGGCGGCCGCGCGGGCCGTCCTGCGCGCCCTGAAGAAGGCGGAGCGCACGGCGGCCCGCGAAGGGGTGGAGCTGTCGGCCTGGGAGGGGGAGTTCCTGACCGACGTGGCCGGCCGGGTGAAGACCTATGGCCGCGCCTTCGCCGACCCGGACAAGGGCGACCCGGGCCAGGCCCTGTCCCAGCGCCAGGCGCTGAAGCTGCGGCAGATCACCGCCAAGGCCAAGGGCGAGCCCGCCTATCCGAAAAGGTCCAAGGGGTTCGGCCGCGGGGCCAAGTCGGCCAAACCTCCTGGCGACGAGGAGGTCGAGGACTGACCGCACCGTCGGCGGCTCAGCGGCCTTTCAGATCCGTGGCGCAGGACAGGTCCCGGCCGGACAGCCGGCAGTGGGCCACGATCTGGTCGTCGAGATCATGGGCGTCGATCGTCCAGCCCCCCTCCGCCCGGGTCATCAGCACATAGCCGTAACGGGCGAAGTTCACCTTGTCCGCGGTCAGGCCGTCGATCGTCAGCGGCGCATGGTTGGCGCCGAACCGCGGGGATTCCACGAGATTGGCCCCGCCCTCCCCCGCCACCAGCTGCGCCGGGCGGGTCTTGCCGAAGCTGTAGGCGGCGAAGTGATGGATGTGGCCGGACACCACGAGGGACACGCCGGGCGCCACCCGGCCCCGGGCGGCGGCCTGCTCCGTGGCGTTCAGTCCGACGAAGATCTGGCCGAACGGGCCCAGGCGACCGACCGGCGCGGCGGCCCAGATGGGGCGATGGGTCAGGAGGAAGCTCTCGCCTCCGCCCAGCTGGGCCTGCAGGGCTTCGAACTGCGGGACCATCCGGTCCACCTCCGCGGCCGGGGCGTCCCGGTCCTCGGCCAGACTGGAATCGAGCACGCCGAGGGAGAGGTCGCCCAGACGTACGACGAAGGCCGGATCGGTCTGCGGACAGGCGCCGCGCCACGGCGACGCATCCAGCAGCCGCGCCCAGCCCAGCCCGCCCCGCTTGCAGGCCTCGTGATTGCCGCGGACGAACACGACGGGCGCCCGGGCCAGCAGGGGCGCCGCCGGGTCGAACAGGTCCGTGCGCCAGGTGTCGAACTGGTCGCCGTGGGGCGAACCGGCGCAGACGTTCCGGGCCAGCGGACAGGGGCTTTCCCGGTAGTAGTAGTCCCCCACATGGATCACCAGGTCCGGCGCCTGCGCGGCGGCCTGGGCGGCGACACGGGCGAAGGGCCAGCCGGTGGGATGGTTGCAGTCCTGGGCCGTCACGCCCTGCACCCGGCAGCCGGTGTCGCCGATCACCACGATCCGCCGGGGCGCGCCGGAGGGCAGGGGAACCGGATGACCGACGGTTCCGATCGCATGCGCCGAAGGGGGCGCGGCCAGGGCGCAGACCGCCGGAAAGGCGTCGTCTGCGTCTGCGCGGACAGACATGGCCGCCGGAACGCCGTCGATCTCCGCCGCGGGGCACCGGCCGTCGAGGGCGGTGGCCCGAAGCTCGGGTCCGGCCGCCGTCAGCTCCACCCAGCTGAAGGGACCGCTGGCCGCAGGGTCGGGGGCGGCGGCGCGACCGCATCCGGCGACGGACAGGACCACCAATGCGGCGAACAGCCTGACGCCGCGCCGCAGGATCATGACCGCCGGCGCCGAGGATGGGGACAAGGACGTCGCAGGCGAACTACTCAGCGGCGTCGGCCGCCGCGTCCGCGGCCCGGATCGCCGCCGCCCGGGCTTCGACCAGCTCGACGATGTGGTCGACCATGCCGCCATTGTCGAGCTTGTGATCGGGACGACCGGCCACATAGATCATCCCCGAGCCCTTGCCGCCGCCGGTGAAGCCAAGGTCGGTCATCAGCGCCTCCCCCGGCCCGTTGACCACGCAGCCGATGATCGACAAGGAGAGCGGCGTGGAGATGTGCGCCAGACGCTGCTCCAGCGCCGTCACGGTCTCGATGACATTGAAGCCCTGCCGCGCGCAGGACGGACAGGCGATGATGTTGACCCCCCGGTGACGCAGGCCCAGGGACTTCAGGATGTCGAAGCCGACCTTGATCTCCTCCACCGGATCCGCCGCCAGGCTGACGCGGATGGTGTCGCCGATCCCCGCCCACAGCAGGGAGCCCATGCCGATGGCGGACTTCACCGTGCCCGTGCGCTGGGCCCCGGCCTCGGTGATGCCCAGGTGCAGGGGGCAGTCGATGGCGTCGGCCAGCTGCTGGTAGGCGGCGACGGTCATGAACACGTCCGACGCCTTCACGCTGATCTTGAACTCGTGGAAATCCAGGTCCTGGAGGATGCGGGCGTGGCTCAGCGCACTCTCCACCATCGCCTCCGGACAGGGCTCGCCATACCGCTCGAGCAGTTCGCGCTCGAGAGAGCCGGCATTGACGCCGATGCGCATGGAGCAGCCATGATCCCGGGCCGCCTGGACCACCTCCCGCACCCGGGCGGACGAGCCGATATTGCCCGGATTGATCCGCAGGCATGCGGCGCCGGCCTTGGCCGCCTCGATCGCCCGGCGATAATGGAAGTGGATGTCCGCCACCAGGGGAACCTTGGCGGCGCGCACGATCTCCGGAAAGGCGGCGGTGGACTCCTCGTCGGGGCAGGACACCCGGACGATATCGGCGCCCGCAGCCTCCAGGGCCTGGACCTGGGCGATGGTCGCCATGGCGTCCGCCGTCAGGGTGTTGGTCATCGACTGGACGGTGATCGGCGCGTCGCCGCCCACCTCCACCGAGCCCACGCGGATCTTGCGGCTGGGGCGGCGGTCGATGCGGCGCCAGGGGCGATGGTGGCTGGGATCCTGGGAAGCGCTCATGAGGCAAATCTAGGACGTTCTGCGGCCCGCCGCCAGTCGTCTCGCACAGTCCCTATTGCGGCGGCGGCGCGGGCGTCGCCGCGGCCTGGGCGGCGGCCTTGGCCTGGATCATCGCCTGGGCGTCGGCGCCCAGCTTGTCGATACCGGTCTGAGCCGTGACCAGGGGGCCGACGAGACCCCCGGTTCCGTAGGCGTAGAAGGCCGCGGGCTCCGTGACATCCAGGATCAGTCCGTGGCCGGTGGGCGCGCGCAACGCCTCGCCCGTCTTCATCTGCCGGGCGAAGAACACCTGCTTGTCGGGTCGGCGGACCACCAGCAGGGCCGACTTGCGGGCCTGGATCAGGATGCCCGGCGCAGAGGGCGGCGCGCCGTAGATGGTTCCCCGCGCCTCGAAGGGCGAGCCGGCGGAGGCTTCGTCCAGCCCGCCGGTCTCGGCCTTGGCCGCGGCCGTCATCGGCGCGATCACGTTTTCGAGCCCGGGGGTGACATAGGGCGCAGGCGTGGTGGATTCCGCCGGCGGCGCCGTCGGCGCCCCCAGCGCAAACGCGCCATTGGTCTTGGGCGGCGGGGGCGGCGCGTCGAACAGCTTGTCCGCGGCGGCGGTGGAGGCGGGGGTCGGGTCGGCCAGGGCGATCACCCGCTGGACCACATTCCAGACCACCACGGCGCCGATCAGGCAGACCACCGCCAGGGTGACCATCGGACGGCTGGAATCCGTCTCGTGCTTCACGCCGATCGGCGCGCGGAGGGGTTCCTGCCGCTCGGGATGTTCCTGCTTGAACCGGGCCAGCGCCAGTTCGCCGTCGAGGCCCAGCGCCTTGGCGTAGGCGCGGACATAGCCGAGGGCGAACGGACGGGACGGCAGGGCCGACATGTCCCCATTCTCGATGGCGGCGAGATAGGCCTTGCGGATGCGGGTGGCGGCGGCCAGCTCGACGAGGCCCCAGCCCCGGTGATCGCGCACGGCGCGCAGATACAGCCCCAGCTGGTCATAGGCCTCCGGCGACGGTCCCACACGATCGCCGAGGGGATCGACCAGCCTTAGCGCCGGACTGACATGACCCGCTTCCGACGGCGCCATTGCGAACCACACCCTTACCTACGCGTCGGGGCCGTGCGACGACCGCAGGCTCCCCGGAACATCACCCTGACAAGGCTCGTAAGAGCCAGACAATTAACAGATATTGACCCTGGAACCAATGCGCTAAAGCGCGACATTCAGCTTTCGGGCCAGGGTCTCGATCTCGTTCCGGACCGATCCCGAACTGCCCTTCAAGAAGCCTGCCATGCTGCGCCGAGCCGCCTCGCGGTCGGCGGAGAGGATCATGCGCTTCACCGGGCCCACCCCCGCCGGCGGCACCGACAGCCGCTCGAAGCCCAGGGCGATCAGGGCGAAGGCCTCCAGCGGCCGGCCAGCCAGCTCGCCGCAGACCGACACCGGCGTGCCGGTCTCGGCGCAGGCGTCGCAGATGGTCTTCAGCACCCGCAGGGCCGGCGGCGACAGGGGATCGTACCGATCCGACACGCGGGCGTTGCCCCGGTCGGCGGCGAACAGGTACTGGAGCAGGTCGTTGGTCCCCACCGACACGAAATCGGTCATCGGCAGCAGGGCGTCCAGGTGCCAGATCAGGGACGGCGCCTCGATCATGGCGCCGACCCGGATCGACGCCGGCGGCGTGCGGCCCCGGCGCTCCGCCCAGGCCATCTCGTGATCCACATGGGCCCGGGCCTGGCGGAACTCGTCCACCGAGGCGATCAGCGGGAACATGATGTAGAGTTCCTGCCCGCGGGCGGCGGAGATCAGGGCGCGGAGCTGCATCCGCAGCAGCGCCGGCCGGTCCAGCCCCATGCGCACGGCCCGCCAGCCCAGGGCGGGATTGTCCTCCCGCTGGGCCTCCATGTAGGGCAGCACCTTGTCGCCCCCGAGATCGAGGGTGCGGAAGATCACCGGCTTGCCCGCCGCCGCCTCCAGCACCTTCTCGTACAGGGCGGTCTGGGCGTTGAGGCGGGGCAGCTCCTCGGCCACCATGAACTGGAACTCGGTGCGGAACAGGCCGATGCCCTCCGCCCCGGTCTCGGTCATGTTCTCCAGGTCGACGGCCAGGCCGGCGTTCATCATCAGGGTGATCTTGCGGCCGTCCCTTGTGATGGCCGGGGTGTCCTTCAGCTTGGCGAATTCCGCCTTGCGCTGGGCCCGCAGGGCGGCGCGGGCCTCGAAGGCCTCGATCACGTCCGCTCGGGGGCGCAGGAAGGCGTCGCCCACCTCGGCGTCGACAATCACCGCGTCCCCCTGGGAGACCCGGTCCCGGAGACCGGCCAGGCGACCGACGCAGGGAATGCCCAGGGCCTTGGCCACGATCGAGGCGTGGCTGGCGGCGGATCCCTCTTCCAGCAACAGGCCCTTGAGCTTGGTGCGGTCATATTCCAGCAGGTCCGCCGGGCCCAGGTTCCGGGCGATGAGGATGGCGTTGTCCGGCAGCTGCCGCTGGACCTGGGTCTCCCCCGACAGGTGACGCAGCAGGCGGTCCGCCAGATCCTCGAGGTCGTGCAGGCGTTCCCGCAGATAGGGGTCGCGGGCCTCCTTCAGCCGGGCCCGGTGCTCCCACCGGGCGCGCTCGACGGCGGCCTCGGCGGTCAGGCCGGAGCGGACCGCCTCCTCCAGACCCCGGTTCCAGCCGCGGTCATGGGCGAACAGGCGATAGGTCTCCAGCACCTCGTAGGGCACGCCGACCAGGCCGGACTGGCCCTCGAGCATCTCGTCGATCTGGCGGCGCAGGGCCTCCAGCGCCTGCTGCAGGCGAAGCTCCTCCTGGGCCGGATCGTCGGCCAGCAGCTTTTCCGGCGCCACCGGCGCCTCGTGCAGCACCACCTCCCCGAAGGCCAGGCCCTCGGCGAAGCGCACGCCCTTCAGCCGTTCCGGCTTGTGCGGCGCCAGTTCGACATCCTTGAGCTCCTCCTGGTCCACCAGCTCCCCGGCGGCGACCATCTCGGACAGCACCATGGCGATGGTCTGCAGGTCCTCGACCTCGTCCTCGCCATAGACCCGGGCCGTGCGGTTCTGCACCACCAGGGCGCCGACCGTGCGGCCGCCCCGCAGCAGCGGAACCCCCATGAAGGCGTGGAACGGATCTTCACCGGTCTCCGGCCGGTAGGAGAAGGCCGGGTGCAGGGGCGCCTCGGACAGGTTCAGCGGACGGCCGAGACGGACGATCTCGCCCACCAGCCCCTCGCCGGGCTTCATCCGGGTCACGTGCACGGCGCCGGGAGCCAGACCCTCGGTGGCGAACAGTTCCATGTCCCCGGTGGCGCGGCGCAGGTAGATCGAGCAGACCTCGGCGACCATCGACGCGGCGATGATGCGGACCACCATGTCCAGGCGACCCTGCGCGGGTCCGCCGCCGGCCATCACCTCGCGGATCTGTCGCAGCAGACTGCGTGGACCGCGCGCGGCCAGTACCCGCTCCATCCCTGTCCGCCTCCTGTCCTCTGGCGCCCTTGTCCGGACGCGCCCGATCTTGTGAGCCCGATCTTGTAGTCTGGTCTGATACGTCGGTTCCAGACGAGACGTAAGGGGGGCTGAGCCGATCATTGCCAGTGCGGCGATGCTGGGTCAGGCTGATTTCTGCGGAATTGCCTGTGCGCGGGGCGAATCGGGGGGACGAGCTTGGATCGAAGGACTCTGGTGAAGGCGGCTGTGCTGGCGGCCAGCGGCGCGGCGGCCGGCCCGGCGGCGGCGGCGACAGGCGCGGCGCACGCGCGACGGGCCCTCCACATCGACGCCCCGCGGCAGGGCGACTGGTCCGGCCGGTGCGCCGCCGCCCTGCGCCGGATCGCGGCCTATGCGGACCTCCATCGCCGAGGCTATGGCCTGCCCGGCCTGACCCTGGTCTGCATCGCGCCGGACGGGTCGGCGGCCCATGTCCGGTCGGGCTATGCGGACCTGGACAGCCGGGCGCCGGTGCAGCCGGACCATCTGTTCCAGATCGGCTCGATCTCCAAATCCATGGTCGCCCTGTGCATCCATCAGCTGGCGGCCGAGGGGCGCCTGTCCCTGGACGACGACATCCGCACGGCCCTGCCCGGCGTCGCCCTCCCGGCGGATCCGCCGATCAGCCTGGCCCGGATCCTCGAGCATTCCAGCGGCCTGCCGGACAATGCGCCCCTGTTCCCGCGGACCCCGGACGGCAAGCTGTGGTCGGCCTTTCCGCCGGGCTCGGCCTGGTCCTACTCCAACACCGGCTACGACATGCTGGGCAAGGTGGTCGAGCGGCTGGACAGCCAGCCCCTGGCGGTGTCGCTCAAGCGCCGGATCTTCGACCGGCTGGGCATGGACGGCGCCCGGGGGGAGATCATCGCCGCGGACCGCCGGCGGTATCCCCTGGGCTATGCGCCCCTGGACGCCGCCGTGGACAGCCGGCCGGGGGGCGCGCTGGCGCCCGCGGCATGGGTGAATGTCACCTTCGGCGCCGGATGCGTGGCGGCGACGACGGCGGACATGGGCAAGTGGCTGAAGTTCCTGGCCGCCGCCGGCCAAGGTCGGGGCGCGCCCCTGCTGTCCGACGCCCAGGCCCGGGCCTATGCGGCGCCGGGGATCGCCGCCCCGGGATGGGCGTCCGGCGGCGCCCGCTACGGCGCCGGTCTCGCCCATGTTCCCGTGGAGGGACGCACCCTTCTGCACCACACCGGCGGCATGGTCTCGTTCTCGTCGTCCCTGCATGTGGATCCGGCGGCGGGGGTCGGCTGCTTCGCCAGCACCAACAGCGGCGCGCAGGACTATCGTCCCCGCGACCTGACGGCCTATGCCTGCGCCCTGCTGCGCAGCGTGGCTCAACCCGAGCCGGGCCTTGCGCCGAAGCCGGCCAGGGTGGCGCCCGCCCCGCCGCCGCCGCCGACGCCGCGGCCGCCCGCGACCGCCGCAAGCATCCCGCCGGAGTTGGCGGCCCTGGCCGGGCGCTATGAGAACGACGACCCGTGGGCCGGCGCCGTGGTGATCGAGGCCCGCGCCGACGGCCTCTATATCGACGGACAGGCGCCCCTGGACCACAAGCCGGACGGCTATTGGGTCGCCCGGGCGCCGGTCAGCACGGAGCGGCTGTGGTTCGGGGGCCAGATGAACGGGCGGGCCCAAGTGCTGAACGTCTCCGGCTCGGACTTCGTCCGGCGGGACATCTGACGACCCAGGACGGGCGGGCCAGAGACGGTGGGCCAGAGACGGTGGGCCAGAGACGGGGGCGGCCGGCGCGCCGGATCGGCATTGACACAGCGCCGGTCCGGGGTCGTTCTGGCGCCGAGCAGGAGGGGACCCCATGATCGTCGTGCAT
>CAINOV010000178.1 GCA_903851655.1 uncultured Caulobacterales bacterium | reverse complement strand
TCCGGACGGAGGGTCCCGGGTCTTCGCCCGGGACAGACGACTTTCCTAGATTCAAAATCCGTCGTCATTCCCGCCCTTGAGGCGGGAACCTCCCTCAAGGTGAGGCGCCATATCCGGATCAAGGTTCCCGGGTCTTCGCCCGGGACTGACAGCTGATTTTGATTTTTTGAAAGCCGTCATTCCCGGCCCTGAGCCGGGAACCTCCCACCGTATGGGGAACACCCCCGTCTTGACTCCCCACCCCGCCGGACCTATCTCCCACCCCGTTAGCACTCACTCGCCCCGGCTGCTAATCGCAGACCGCGGCGCGGCTGGGGGCCAGACAGAGACATGAGGGCCAGCCGGCCCCAAAACCTGCAGGAGATGAACAATATGGCGTTTCGGCCTCTCGGCGACCGCGTCCTCGTGAAGCGCGTCGAAGAAGAATCCAAGACCAAGGGCGGGATCATCATTCCCGACACCGCCAAGGAAAAGCCGCAGGAAGGCGAAGTCCTCTCCGTGGGCCCCGGCGCCCGCGACGAGAGCGGCAAGCGGATCGAGCCCGACGTGAAGGTCGGCGACCGGATCCTGTTCGGCAAGTGGTCCGGCACCGAAGTCAAGATCGACGGCGAAGACCTCATCATCATGAAGGAAAGCGACATTCTCGGCATCGTCTGAGACCGGTCTCACCTCGAAGACCGTCGCACATTCCTGAATTCCCAATCCTCCTGATCTCAAGGAACCTGAGACCATGGCTGCCAAAGACGTTTATTTCGGTACCGACGCCCGCGACAAGATGCTGCGCGGCGTCAACATCCTCGCCAATGCGGTGAAGGTGACCCTGGGCCCCAAGGGCCGCAACGTGGTCATCGAGAAGTCGTTCGGCGCTCCGCGCACCACCAAGGACGGCGTGTCCGTCGCCAAGGAAATCGAGCTGTCCGACCGCTTCGAGAACCTGGGCGCCCAGCTGATCCGCGAAGTCGCCTCCAAGACCAATGACAAGGCCGGCGACGGCACCACCACCGCGACCGTGCTGGCCCAGTCCATCGTCGTCGAGGGCCTGAAGTCGGTGGCCTCGGGCCGCAACCCGATGGACCTGAAGCGCGGCATCGACAAGGCCGTCGTCGTGGCCGTCGAGCACATCAAGTCGACCTCCAAGAAGGTCTCCGACAACTCGGAAATCGCCCAGGTCGGCACCATCTCCGCCAATGGCGACGCCGAGATCGGCGACATGATCGCCAAGGCCATGGCCAAGGTCGGCAATGAAGGCGTGATCACGGTGGAAGAGGCCAAGAGCCTCGAGACCGAACTCGACGTTGTCGAAGGGATGCAGTTCGACCGCGGCTATCTGTCGCCGTACTTCATCACCAACGCCGACAAGATGGAAGTGGTGCTCGAAGAGCCCCTGATCCTGCTGTTCGAGAAGAAGGTGTCCAGCCTGCAGCCCCTGCTGCCGATCCTGGAAGCCGTCGTGCAGAACGGCCGTCCCCTGGTGATCATCGCCGAGGACGTGGAAGGCGAAGCCCTGGCCACCCTGGTGGTCAACAAGCTCCGCGGCGGCCTGCGGGTCGCGGCGGTGAAGGCGCCGGGCTTCGGCGATCGCCGCAAGGCCATGCTGGAAGACATCGCCATCCTGACCGGCGGTCAGGTGATCTCCGAAGACCTGGGCATCAAGCTCGAGAACGTCACCCTCGACATGCTCGGCAAGGCCAAGAAGGTCTCCATCACCAAGGACGACACCACCATCGTGGACGGCGTCGGCGAGCGCGAGACGATCGAGGCCCGCATCGCCCAGATCAAGCGCCAGATCGAGGACACCACCTCGGACTACGACAAGGAAAAGCTGCAGGAGCGTCTGGCCAAGCTGGCCGGCGGCGTCGCGGTCATCCGCGTCGGCGGCTCCACCGAAGTGGAAGTGAAGGAAAAGAAGGACCGCGTCGACGACGCCCTCAACGCGACCCGCGCGGCCGTGGAAGAAGGCATCGTCCCCGGCGGCGGCGTGGCCCTGCTGAAGGCCTCCCTGGCTCTGGCCACCCTGAAGGGCGACAATGACGACCAGAACGCCGGCATCGCCATCGTTCGTCGCGCCCTGCAGGCCCCGATCCGCCAGATCGCCGAGAACGCCGGCGTGGAAGGCTCCATCGTGGTGGGCAAGGTGCTCGAGCACAAGGATCCGACCTTCGGCTTCAACGCCCAGACGGAACTGTATGTGGACATGGTCAAGGACGGCGTCATCGACCCGGCCAAGGTCGTCCGCACCGCCCTGCAGGACGCGGCCTCGGTCGCCAGCCTGCTGATCACCACCGAAGCGGCCATTGTCGAGGCGCCGAAGAAGGCGGCTCCGGCCGGCGGCGGCGGCATGCCGGGCGGCATGGGCGGCATGGGCGACATGGACTTCTAGGTCCCGCCCTGACGCCTCTTGTCAGGAGACTACGGAAAGCCCCGGGCCGTCATGGTCCGGGGCTTTCTCTTTGGTGAGAGCCTTTGCCGCCCCACCGCTTGACCGCAGACGACGCCCCGCCCAAAAGGCGCTAGGCTCGGCGTGCGGATTCCTGGCGGAGTCCGGCGCACCGGGCGCATCCACGACCTCAGGACATGTCAGCGAACATCATGGTCAAACTCTCCCGTGAGCTGAAGTTCCTTTCCGGCCTCGCCCGCACCCTCGGCCGGGTCCGCGGCGTGGCGGCGGAGTCCGACCAGCTGATCTGCGACGATCTGGAAGCCGCCGTCGACCGCTTCGCCCAGAACACCGCCTTCGAGTTCGAGGGCAAGTCGGTGACCTACGCCCAGCTGGACGCCATGGCCAACCGCTTCGCCCACTGGGCCACCAGCCGGGGGATCAAGCGAGGCGACACGGTGGCCCTGTTCATGCCCAACCGGATCGAATACCTGGCCGTCTGGTACGGCCTGTCCAAGGTCGGCGTGGCCAGCGCCCTGATCAACACCCAGATCGCCGGCCCGGCGCTGGCCCACTGCCTGAACATCTCCGGCGCCGCCCACCTGATCTGCGACATGGAGACCGCGTCCGCCTTCGAGGCCGTGCGCGGCGACCTGACCCGCAACATGACCGAGTGGGTGCTGGGGGGCGCGCCAGGCGGCGGGGGCGGCGGCGCCGCGTCCGGCCGGGGCGGCAGTCCCACCCGGGGCGACCGGGACTTCGACCGAGCCCTGAAGGGCTGCTCCTCCCTGCGGCCGACGCGGGAAACGGCGCGGTTCGGCCTGACCGCCAAGGACACCGCCCTCTACATCTTCACCTCCGGCACCACCGGCCTGCCCAAGGCGGCGAAGATCACCCACATGCGGGCCCAGCTCTACATGCGCGGCTTCGCCGGCGCGACGGGCGCCAAGGCCAGCGACCGGATCTATGTGCCCCTGCCCCTCTACCACGCCACCGGCGGCCTCTGCGCGCTGGGGGCGGCCCTGCTGAACGGCGGGGCGGTGGTGCTGCGGCGCAAGTTCTCCGCCACCCAGTTCTGGGAGGACATCAGCACCACCCGCGCCACCATGTTCGTCTATATCGGCGAGCTGTGCCGCTATCTGGTGAACCAGGCGCCGCGGATGGAGGAGCAGACCCACAGCCTGCGCCTGGCCTTCGGCAACGGCCTGCGCCAGGAGGTCTGGGAGCGGATGCTGACCCGGTTCAACATTCCCTGGATCCTGGAGTTCTACGGCGCCACCGAAGGCAATGTGTCCATGTTCAACTATGACGGAAAGCCCGGCGCCATCGGCCGGATTCCGTCCTATCTGCGCCGCCAGTTCAACGTGAAGCTGGTCCAGTTCGACATGGAGACCGAGGCCCCGGTGCGCAACGCCCAGGGCTTCTGCGTGGAGGCGAAGGCCGGCCAGGTGGGGGAGGCCATCGGCGCCATCGGTGCGGACGCCCGCTCCAACTTCTCCGGCTATGCGGACAAGCAGGCCACGGAGAAGAAGGTCCTGCGCAACGTCTTCACCCCCGACGACGCCTGGTTCCGCACCGGCGACCTGATGCGCCAGGATTCCGAGGGCTATTTCTACTTCGTCGACCGGATCGGCGACACCTTCCGCTGGAAGGGGGAGAACGTCTCCACCGGAGAGGTGGCCGCGGCCCTGTCCACCGCCCCCGGCGTGGTGGAGGCCAATGTCTATGGGGTGGCTGTCCCCGGCGCCGACGGCCGGGCGGGCATGGCCACCCTGGTGGTGGACGACGCCTTTGACCTCGTCGCCCTGCAGGCGGTGAGCGAGAGCCACCTGCCCGCCTACGCCCGCCCGGTGTTCCTGCGCCTGCAGCCGCAGATCGAGATCACCGGCACCTTCAAGTACCGCAAGGTCGACCTGGTGGCGGAGGGGTTCGATCCGGTGACCATCAACGACCCCCTGTACTTCCGCGAGCCCGGCGGCGCCTTCCGTCCCCTGGACGAGGCCCATTACCGGCAGATCTGCGACGGCGACATCCGCATCTGACGGATTAAACCCCCGGTCGCGCTGAAACCGTGCTACAAGAGCGCATGACGGATCCCCACGCCCCCGACCTCGCCGCTGAAGACGACCTGACTCCGCAGCAGAAACTGGCCGCCCTGGTGGCCAGCCGCAAGGCTGCGGCCCGGGGCGACAGCTGGTCCGGCGCCCAGGGCAACCGTCGCAGCGCGGAGCGCAACGCCGCCGCCCGCTCCGCCTCCCGGTCCAAGCCGGCGATGAAGAAATAGGCGGCGGACCGGCCGCGACCCGGCCTTTTTGCCGACGTTTTGCGAACGCTTTCCCGGCGCCTCAGGGATGTATTCCCCTGTCTGAAAAGACCCGTAACCGGAGATGTCCATGCGCAAGCTGATCACCCTGATGGCCCTCGGCCTGACCCTGGCGGCCGCCGCCACCCCGGCCCTGGCCTCCAACGCCTGCGAGCGGGACAAGCACGACGCCAAGGTCGGAGGCACCCTGCTGGGCGCCCTGGGCGGCGCGGTGGTGGGCAGCGCCGTGGCCGGGCGCGGCAACAAGACCGGCGGCGCCCTGATCGGCGCGGCGGGGGGCGCGGTGGTGGGCAACCAGCTGTCCCGCTCCAAGCGCCCCTGCCCGTCGGGCTATCACACCAACCCTCGCCACCTGCGGCACGAGCCCTACCGCGACGCCCCCGACCACGACCGTCGCTGAACCGGCGGCCCCCGGGACGGGCGCAAATTTCCTGCGCCCGATTGACCCCGTTCGATCCGGCGGGCTATGGAACCCGTCTACCGCGGGCATGATGTAGTGGTAGCCTGGCAGCTTCCCAAGCTGCTCGTGAGGGTTCGATTCCCTCTGCCCGCTCCAGTCGCTCTCCGGCGCGGGGAAACTGCCATGGACGGGGAGATCCTGCCCCTCGACCCGGTCGCCCTGACCCGCGACGCGCCGCTGACCCGGTCGCTGGTGGCCCTCAACACCGCCTTCGAGACCGAGCTGTCCCCCCTGGACGCCGATCGCCTGCGCGACCTTGCCGCCATGGCCTTCGCCGCCCGGCGGATCGGCGAGGCCGAGGCCCTGCTGATCGCCTTCGACCAGGACGCGGCCTATGACAGCCCGAACTTCCTCTGGTTCCGCCAGCGCTTCGCCCGCTTCGTCTATGTGGACCGGATCGTGGTGGCCGCCGAGGCCCGGGGCCGCGGCCACGCCCGGCGGCTCTATGCGGACCTGTTCGCCCTGGCCCGGGGGGCGGG
>CAINOV010000177.1 GCA_903851655.1 uncultured Caulobacterales bacterium | reverse complement strand
GGTCGAGTTCCGGCGCCGTCTCGAAGGTGCAGGTGGGCGAGAGGGACAGGCCGCAGTCGCTGGGAACCGGGGCGATCGTCCTGGCGATGAAATGCACCCGGGCGCCGCTCATCCGGCTCAGCACCTGGGCCGGGCCGGTCAGGTCCAGCTGGGTCAGGCCGGGAAACAGCAGGAACCCGATGTCAAACCCGTCGTCCATGACCGCCTCCGCCGCTTTCGGCCCGCTTTGTTACCCCCGTCTGTCGACTATCGCCAGATCGTCGGACCATATGGCTTGACAGGCAATCCGACGGGCAGCTATGTCACGCGCCTCGCCGGGCGGCTCTGCCAGCCGGCGGGATGCGCGGGAGTAGCTCAGTTGGTTAGAGTACCGGCCTGTCACGCCGGGGGTCGCGGGTTCAAGTCCCGTCTCTCGCGCCACTCTTTCAAGTAAAATCAGTGGGTTGAAGCGAGTCGCGGATGCAGCTGCGCCGTTGCGCGGCTGGCGCTCGGCCTGCGCGGCGCGGCGCGGTCCGGAGATGGTGGGCGGCGAGGGATTCGAACCCCCGACCCTCTCGGTGTAAACGAGATGCTCTAACCAGCTGAGCTAGCCGCCCGCGGCGCAGGACCCGACGCGTGAGCGTCTGATAGCGGCCTCTCCCCCGAGGGAAAAGACCAAATGAGAAGGGGGCGACCCCACGGATCGCCCCCTGCCCTTCAGATCGACCGGCGCGAAGGTCGCGCGCCGCTCCCGCGTGATCAGTTGATCGCCGACTTCAGGCCTTCGCCGACGCGGAAGCGCACGGTCTTGGAGGCCGGCCGGGCGACGGTTTCGCCGGTGCGCGGGTTCCGCGCGGTGCCGGCTTCGCGGGCCACCGGCACAAAGCTGCCGAAGCCGACGATACGGACTTCCTGGCCGCCCTTCACCGCGTCCGTGACGGACTCGATGAATGCATCCAGGGCCTCCTTCGCCTGCTTTTGGTTCAGTCCGGACTTCTCGGCGATCGACGCCACCAGTTCGGCCTTCGTTGTCATGTTCTTTCTTCTCCCAACCCGTGGCGGCCGCGCCTGTCGCGCGAGTCAAAGTTCGCCAGAAAGCGGATTATGGAGCCGGAAATTCCCTTAGGTCAAAACGAAAAACGCTGATCAAGCCGCAGATATGCTGGAAAACTGTCGATTTCAGGCAATTCTATACCGCCGCGCTGACAGCATTGTTTGTCAGACCACGGAAAGCGCCGGGAACTGACGACTCTCCCGGATTTTTTTTCTCCTGAGACGCGAAACGGGGCGGCCCTGCGACCGCCCCGTCCGTCGACCCCCGGGTTCCCGGGATCAGTGGGTTATGACAGGCTCGCTGTCACGTTCGTCCGGCGCCGGCTTGGCGACCACCGCATCGGCCTCGTCCCATTCGATGGGCGTGAGGGGGCCGGCGAGCGCATGGGCCAGGACCTCGTCCACCGTGGCCACCGGGATGATGTTCAGCTCGCGCTTCACATTATCCGGCACCTCGGCGAGATCCTTTTCGTTCTCCGCCGGAATCAGGACGGTCTTCACGCCGGAGCGCAGGGCCGCCAGCAGCTTTTCCTTCAGCCCGCCGATGGCCAGCACCCGGCCGCGCAAGGTGATCTCCCCCGTCATGGCCACGTCCTTGCGGACCGGTACGCCGGTGAGCACCGAGACCATGGCCACGGCCATGGCGACCCCGGCGGACGGCCCGTCCTTCGGTGTGGCGCCCTCCGGCACGTGGACGTGGACGTCGGTCTTGTCGAACAGGGTCGGCGCGATTCCGAAGTGGGGGGCGAGCGCCCGCACGTAGGAATTGGCCGCCGAGATCGATTCCTTCATCACGTCCCGCAGGTTGCCCGTGATGCTCATCCGCCCCTTGCCGGCCATCCGGACCGCCTCGATGGTCAGGATGTCGCCGCCGAACTCCGTCCAGGCGAGGCCGGTGACGATGCCCACCTGGTCGGCCTCGTCGGTCTCGCCATAGCGGTACTTGCGCACGCCGGCGTATTTGGCGACCCGCTCGCTGTCGAGGGTGATGGACAGGACCTTTTCCCGCTCAAGGTCGCGGACGGCCTTGCGCGCCAGATTGCCCAGCTCCCGCTCCAGGGACCGGACCCCGGCCTCCCGGGTATAGTAGCGGATCAGGTCGCGGATCGCCTCGTCCGGCACGATCCACTCCTCGGCCTTCAGGCCGTGGTCCTTGGCCAGCTTGGGCAGGATGTGGCGCCGGGCGATCTCCACCTTCTCGTCCTCGGTGTAGCCGGGAATGCGGATGATCTCCATGCGGTCCAGCAGGGGCTGGGGCATGTTCAGGCTGTTGGCCGTGGTGACGAACATCACCTGGCTGAGATCATAGTCCACTTCGAGATAGTGGTCGCCGAAGGTGTGGTTCTGTTCCGGATCCAGCACCTCCAGCAGGGCGCTGGACGGGTCGCCCCGCCAGTCGGCGCCCAGCTTGTCGATCTCGTCCAGCAGGAAGAACGGGTTGGTGGCCTTGGCCTTCTTCATGGACTGGATGACCTTGCCGGGCATGGAGCCGATATAGGTCCGCCGGTGGCCGCGGATCTCCGCCTCGTCCCGCACGCCGCCCAGGGACAGACGCACGAACTCTCGGCCCGTGGACTTGGCGATGGACCGGCCCAGGGAGGTCTTGCCCACGCCGGGAGGTCCGACCAGGCACAGGATCGGGCCCTTCAGATTGCCGGTGCGGGCCTGGACCGCCAGATATTCGAGGATCCGCTCCTTGACCTTCTCCAGGCCGTAGTGGTCCTCGTTCAGGATCGCCTCGGCCTCGGCCATGTTGATCGGCTTCAGCTTGGACTTGCCCCAGGGGATCGACAGGAGCCAGTCGAGATAGTTGCGGACAACCGTGGATTCCGCGCTCATCGGGCTCATGTTGCGCAGCTTCTTCAGCTCCGCATCGGCCTTGGTGCGGGCTTCCTTGGACAGCTTGGTCTTCTTGATGCGCTTCTCGAGGTCGAGGAGCTCGTCGCGATGCTCGTCCTGCTCCCCCAGCTCCCGCTGGATCGCCTTCATCTGCTCGTTGAGGTAATATTCCCGCTGGGTCTTCTCCATCTGCCGCTTCACGCGGCTGCGGATCTTCTTCTCCACCTGCAGGACGGAGATCTCGCCCTCCATCAGGGCGAAGACCTTCTCCAGGCGCTTGGCGACGTTCACCACCTCCAGCAGGGCCTGCTTCTCGGCGATCTTCACCGACAGGTGGGCGGCGATGGAATCAGCCAGCTTGCCCGGCTCGGCGATCTGGGGGATGGCGGCCAGGGCCTCGGGCGGGATCTTCTTGTTGAGCTTCACATAGCTCTCGAACTGCTCGGTCACGGCGCGGCTGAGAGCCACGGCCTCGGCCGCATCCGCGCCGTCCTCGTCGAGGATCGCGGCCTCGGCCTCGAAGAAGTCGTGGCGCTGGGTGAAGCGCAGCAGGGCCGCGCGGGTCTTGCCCTCCACCAGCACCTTCACGGTGCCGTCGGGCAGCTTCAGCAGCTGCAGCACGGTGGCGATGACGCCCACGTCATAGATGGCGCCAGGCTGGGGATCGTCGTCGGTGGAATTGCGCTGGGTGGCGAGCAGGATCTGCTTGTCGCCGCGCATGACCTCCTCCAGGGCCTTGACCGATTTTTCCCGGCCCACGAACAGGGGCACGACCATGTGGGGAAACACCACGATGTCGCGCAGGGGCAGGACGGGGAGGATTCGAACGTCAGACATGTTTCACTCCTTGGCTGCGTGCGGGCCAGGTCCCGCATCAGCCCGAACAGGACCCGCTGGCCGGCGGACTGCCCGACCAGGAGCTGGTGTGGTCTCTGGCCGCCCCGATCGCGGCGACGGACTCCAGAGCCTAGACGTCTTAGATGGACGGTCGCCTCACCTATTCAAGCATCATGGCCGGTATCGCCCCCCTGCGGCCATGGGTCGAGGCGGCGCGCGAGGACCGAATCTGTGAATATCTCGGCCATTGCGGCCCTTGGCGCAGCCGCCGGGGGACCGGAAAAAGAAAAGGCCGGGTTTCCCCGGCCTCGTCTCACCATCAAACCGGGGCTAGGTCCGGTCAGGAGGCCTGACCGCCGCGCTTTTCGGCGTAGATCATCAGCGGCTGGGCGCGGCCTTCCACGACCTCGCCATTGACCACCACTTCCTCGACGCCCTGATAGGTCGGCAGCTCGAACATGGTGTCGAGCAGGATGCCTTCCATGATCGAGCGCAGGCCCCGGGCGCCGGTCTTGCGCATGATGGCCTTGCGGGCGATGGCGTGCAGGGC
>CAINOV010000176.1 GCA_903851655.1 uncultured Caulobacterales bacterium | reverse complement strand
TCCCTGCAACGCGCCCAGTCCACCGTGGACGTGGCTGTGTCCGCCGGCCAGACCGTGTCTGACCTGCTGAACCAGATCAAGTCCAAGACCCTGGCGGCGTCGGACTCCTCCCTCGACACCACCAGCCGCACGGCCCTGGCCAACGACGTCACCGCCCTGGTCAGCCAGATCAACCGGACCGTCAGCAACGCCGACTTCAACGGCACCAACCTGCTGAAGGCCGGCGCCACCTCGATCTCGGCCCTGGCCAACGCCGCCGGCACCAGCGTGCTGACGGTGGCCGCCCACGACCTGTCGGGCACGTCCGGTCTGACCAAGAGCCTGGCGACAACCTTCAGCTCGGCCACCACGGCGGGGACCTTCCTGACGGCGGTGAACAGCGCCATCACCAACGTCAACTCGGCGGTGGCCAACCTGGGTACGGCGTCCAACGCCCTGACCACCCACCTGAACTTCATCAGCAACCTGCAGGACACCCTGACCCAGGGCGTCGGCAACCTGGTGGACGCCGACGTGGCCAAGGAAAGCGCGAACCTCACGGCCCTGCAGACCAAGCAGCAGCTTGGCATCCAGGCCCTGTCGATCGCCAACTCGTCCAAGAGCGGGCTGCTCAGCCTGTTCCGCTAAGGATACGGCCCCCGGCGACGGGGGCGGACAATCCAGCGAACGACCTCTCGAAGCGCGTCGGCCCGTCCGGCGCGCTTCTTCTTTTGGTCCGAACGTCGCCGGGCGCCGATCTTGCGCCTTGGGCCGCAGGGCGGAGCGGCCTATCTGTGAACCCATGGTCCCGGATCCCCAGCCCCCGTCAGCGTCCCCTCCCCCGTCGGCGTCCCCGGATGTCCGGCGCGCGGGCCTGGTCCGGATGCGGCGCATCGCCGGCGCCGTGCTGGCGGGCATGGGGGGCCTGTTCCTGCTGGCCGCCCTGGGCCGGCGGGTCTGGCCCGGCGCCGCGGACGCCCTGGGCTGGGTCCAGGCCTTCGCCGAGGCCGGGCTGGCCGGGGGGCTGGCGGACTGGTTCGCCGTCACCGCCCTGTTCCGCCGGCCCCTGGGCCTGCCGATTCCGCACACGGCCATCATCCCGCAGAACCGGGACCGGATCGGCCGGGCCCTGGGGGACTTCATCGCCGGCCAGCTGGTCACCCCCGCCCTGGTGGACCAGGCCCTGGCGCAGTTCGACGCCGCCGCCCTGCTTCCCGAGCTGATCGCCGCCACCCCCCGCCCGCAGCAGGAGGCGATGCTGGGGCGGGCCCTGCGCGGCGCCCTGGAGGCGGCCCCGCTGGCCCCCGCCGCCGGCGCCGTGCTGGCCCGCCTGTGGACGCCGGAGCGCAGCGCCCACCTGATCCGCCGGGCGGTGCGGCTCCTGTCCCGGACGCTGGAGCAGCGTCACGACGCCCTGCGCGACACCCTGGTCAGCCACGGCGCCGGCTGGACGCCCAAGTTCGTCGACCGGATGCTGGCCGACCGGGTGCTGGCGGCCCTGGCCGGCGTCCTCGCCGACCTGGAGGCGCCGGACCATCCCTGGCGCCAGGAGCTGGATGCGGCCATCGGCCGGATCGCCGGACGCCTGGCCGAGGATCCCCAGCTGGCGGCGGAGGCGGAGAGCTGGAAGGCGTCCCTGCTGTCGGACGAGGCGGTGGCCGGGATGGCGGCCAGCCTGGCCGACCGGCTGGCCGGGTTCCGCCTCGAGGCGGACACGGCCGACGCCCTGAACCGCGCCGTGCGCGCCGGTCTGCGGGCGCGGATCCTGGCGGCGCGGCCGACCCTGGCGAGACTGGTCAGTGAACGGATGAATGACTGGGACGAGGCGGCCCTGGTGGCGGAACTGGAGCTGCAGGCCGGCCGCGACCTGCAGTACATCCGCATCAACGGCGCCCTGGTCGGCGGCCTGGCCGGCCTCGCCATCCACGCCGTGTCCGGGCTGATCGGGGGGCGGTGAGGCCTCCGATTTCCATCCCGGCGTCAGTCCCGGGCGAAGACCCGGGAACCTTGGTCAGGTCCTCGCGACCCTATGGTCCGGCACGATCTGCACCGGCAGGCCCATCAGCCGGCGGGGGGGCAGCCAGCTGTTGTCCGGGGCGGCGAGAAAGGTCCGGTCCTCCAGCAGGTGACGCCATTCGGCGGGGGTGAAGCGGAAGGTGTAGCTGAGGGCGCTCTCATCGGGGCGACGGGCGGGGGGAGCCATGGTCTTCCTCTTTCGCTGTGACGATGTGATCACCCTAAAAGGCTCCCCGGACCGCATGAGGGCGCAATTGCGGGCGCGATAAGGCGCCGGATTGCAGGGCGGAGCGAAAGGGCGCGGTGCGTTGCAGGCGCCACATCCGGAGGGGGGTTCCCGCCTCGAGGGCGGGAATGACGACTGTTAAAATATCAAACTCAATAAAACAGCTGTCATTCCCGGGCGAAGACCCGGGAACCTTGATCCGAACTTAGCGCCACATCCGGACGGAGGTTCCCGCCTCAAGGGCGGGAATGACAGCTGAAATTGTATTTTTAGAAACCCGTCATTCCCGGGCGAAGACCCGGGAACCTCGTTCCGGATCAATCCCTTGACGGACCGCTCGGCGATCTTGTCCGACCCCGCCCGGCCGGCCGCATAGTGTTGGCCTGACGAGACGGGACCGGAGGCCCTGGGCCATGACCAACCCCTATTCCGAGCGCCTCCACCGCCTCACGGACCAGGCCCTGAGCGACGCCGAGGCGGGCTATCCGGACACGACGCCGCGGCCGACGCGTCTGCAGCAGGTGGCGATCCTCGGGACCCTGACCCGAATCGCCGTCAACCTCCACCGGCTCGACGCCCTGGAGGCGGCGGAGACGGCGGAGGCGGCGGTTGAAACGCCCCCTGCCCAGCCCGCAGAGCCCGCAGAGCCCGCCGAAGCCCCGCCGCTCCCCTCCCCGCCGCCCCCCTCCTCGCAGTCGGAGACAGAAACGGACATGGATGCCCCACCCGCCGAAGACCCCGCACGCATGGACGCCCTTTACCACCACATCGAACGTCAACTGGAACGCATTACTGGTCGGCGCGAATCGCGGAGCCGCGATTGCGGCTATGAGCTCATCCCTGCAGGCGACGGTGGCCGCCACCTGGCTGTTTCAGGCCCACCCGGCGCAACTTCCTCCGGAGACGGATGACTGGCGGACCTGGCTGTTCCTCGGGGGCCGGGGAGCGGGCAAGACCCGGGCCGGCGCCCAGTGGCTGGGGGCCCGGGCCTTCGCCGGAACCCGGCTGGCCCTGGTCGGCCCCACCCTGCACGATGTCCGCGAGGTGATGGTGGAGGGCCCCTCCGGCCTGATCGCCACCGCCGATCCGGAGAACCGCCCGGTCTATGAGGTGTCCCGCCGGCGCCTGCGCTGGCCCAGCGGCGCCCTGGCCTTCGCCTTCTCGGCGGAGGATCCGGACAGCCTGCGGGGGCCGCAGTTCCACCACGCCTGGGCCGACGAGTTCTGCGCCTGGGCCCATCCGGGAACCGTGCTGGCCCAGCTGCGGCTGGGGCTGCGGCTGGGACGGCGCCCCCAGCTGGTGGTGACCACCACGCCCAGGCCGTCCCGGGCGCTGCGTCTGCTGATGGCCGAGCCGGACCTGACCATCAGCCGGGCGCCGACGGCGGAGAACGCCCGCCACCTGTCCCCCGCCTTTCTCGACGGGCTGCAGCGGCTCTATGGCGGCACCCGGCTGGCGGCGCAGGAGCTGGACGGGATGGTGGTGGAGGCGGACGGCCAGGCCCTGTGGCGGGCGGCGGACTTTCCGCCCCTGCGCAGCGCCCCGCCCCCCCGGCTGGACCGCACGGTGCTGGCGGTGGACCCCACGGCCAGCGCCGGCGGCGACGCCTGCGGCCTGGTGGTGGCCGGCCGGCTGGGGGACCGGGCCCATGTGCTGGCCGACCGCACGGTGCGCGGCCTGTCGCCCCTGGGCTGGGCCCGGCGGGCGGCGAAGACGGCGGAGGAATTCCGGGTCGACCTGGTGGTCGCCGAGGCCAACCAGGGGGGCGAGATGGTCAGCACCCTGCTGAACCTCGCCCGCTGCCCGGTCCCGGTGAAGCTGGTGCGGGCCAGCGTCTCCAAGCGCCTCCGGGCCGAGCCCGTGGCCGCCCTCTACGAACAGGGCCGGGTGCGCCACGTCCCGGGCCTGGGCGAGCTGGAGGAGGAGTTGCTGGCCCTGGGCGCGGCGGACAGCGAAGGCCCGACGTCCAGCGGCGACCCCGCAAGTCCCGACAGGGCCGACGCCCTGGTCTGGGCCCTGACCGAACTGCTGCTGGAGCACGGACCCGGACCGCGGGTCGGCCGGCTTTGACCCGCGGGACCGCGAGGAGGGAGGATCCGATGACATCGCAGACCCGCTGGCTGGACCGGCTCCGCGGACGGGAGACCAAGGCCTCCCGCGCCCGGCGGCTCGTGGCCCTGACCTCCGCCGGGCGGCCGCGCTGGACGCCCACGGACTACCGGGCCCTGGCGCAGGAGGGCTACGCCCGCAACGCCGTGGCCTATCGCTGCATCCGCATGATCGCCGAGGCCACGGCGTCGGTCCCGCTGGTGGTGTTCCGCCGCAACCGTCCGTCTCCGGACCATCCCCTGCAGGCCCTGCTCGACCGCCCCAATCCGGAGGAGGCCGGCGCGGACCTGCTGGAGAGCTTCTTCGGCGCCCTGCAGACCGCGGGCAACGCCTATCTGGAGGCCGCCGGGACCGGTGATGCGCCTACGGAGCTTTACGTGCTTCGCCCCGACCGGGTGAAGGTGGTGCCGGGGGCGCAGGGGTGGCCGGACGCCTATGAGTACCAGGCGGCGGGGCGCGCAGTGCGGCTGGTCCGGGCCGGGGACGGCTTCCTGCCGGTGCTGCACCTGAAGCTCTACAACCCCACCGACGACTATTACGGCTTTTCCCCGCTGGAGGCCGCGCGCTTCGCCATCGACGTGCACAACGCCTCCAGCGCCTGGAACAAGGCCCTGCTGGACAATTCCGCCCGCCCCTCCGGCGCCCTGGTGTTCACCGGCCGCGCCGCGGGGGACCGGCTGAGCGAGGACCAGTTCGTCCGCCTGAAGCAGGAGCTGGAGGACGCCCATTCCGGCCCCGACGGCGCGGGACGCCCGCTGCTGCTGGAGGGCGGGCTGGACTGGAAGCCCATGGCCCTGACGCCGTCGGACATGGACTTCATCGCCGGCAAGGCCGCCGCGGCGCGGGAGATCGCCCAGGCCTTCGGCGTGCCGCCGCCCCTGCTGGGCCTGCCCGGCGACAACACCTACGCCAACTACAAGGAGGCCAACGGCGCCTTCTGGCGCCAGACCGTGGCCCCCCTGGCCGAGCGGGGGGCGCGGGCCATCACCGCCTGGCTGCAGCCCCGGTTTCCCGGCTGCGTCATCCGCCCGGACCTGGACCGCTGCCCGGGCCTGGCGTCGGAGCGGGAGAGCCTGTGGGCGCGGCTGGACGCGGCCACCTTCCTCACTCCGCAGGAGCGCCGGCGCATGGCCGGCCTCGGCGACGCGCTGGCGGAGACCTCGGATGACTGAACCCACCGTTGGCCTCGATCTGCGGGAGCTGCGGCGCCTGCCCCTGGCCCTGATCCTGACCCTGGTGGTGCAGACCGGCGCGGGCCTGCTCTGGGCCGGGGCGGCGGCGGAGCGGATCAGCGCCATGGAGCAGCGGCTGGACAAGGCCGCCAGCATTTCCGAACGCCTGGCCCGGCTGGAGGCGGAGGTGGAGGCCGCCCGGGCCAGCCTGACCCGCATGGAGGCCCTGCTCGACCACCGGGAGCGCACATGACGGACGCCCTCGCCAGCGGCCGGCAGACCGAGATCGCCGGCTACGCCAGCCTGTTCTGGATCCGCGACCTGGCCCGGGACGTGGTGGCCCGGGGGGCGTTTTCCGCCTCCCTGCGGCGCCGCGGCGCGCGGCGGCTGGGCATGCTGCACCAGCACGCGGTCTCGGCCCCCATCGGCGTCTGGGACCATGCGGCGGAGGACGTGCGCGGCCTGTTCCTCCGGGGACGGATCATCGAGCACTCCGCCGCCGCCGTCCACGCCGCAGCCCTGGTGCGGGCCGGCGCGCTGGACGGGCTGTCCATCGGCTTCACCGCCCGGGCCGCCCATGCGGACCCCACCGGCCGGGTGCGCATCCTGACCGAGATCGACCTCTACGAAGTCTCTCTGGTCAGCTTTCCCATGCTGCCCGGCGCCCGGCTGACCGTCGTCGCTCCGCCCTCGGACATTCGCCGCGCCGCCTAGGGCGCCTTTCCCCCTCGCAACCGAAGGACACCCCATGAAAGAGACCAAGTCGGCGGCCGCCACCGCCGAGACCCGCGCGGCCATGCACGAGATGATGAGCGCCTTCGAGGCCTACAAGGCCATGAACGACGCCCGGCTGGCGGCCATCGAGGGCCACCGCCCGGACCCCCTGCACGACCAGACCCTGGCCCGGATCGACGCCGCCCTCGACAGCGCCCAGGCCAAGGCCGATCGCGCCCTGGCCGTGGCCCAGCGCCCGCTCCGGGGCGGGGACGAGACCAAGTCCGCCCCCGTCCGCACGGCGCATGGGGAGGCCTTCAGCCGCTATCTGCGCACGGGGCTGGAGAGCGGGCTGGAGCTGAAGGGCGTGGCCGAGGACCTGACCACCTCCGGCGGCGGCTGGATCGCCCCGCCGGAGGTGGAGCACTCCATCACCCTGCGCATCCGCCATTCCAGCCCCCTGCGGGACATCTGCACGGTGCAGACCGTCTCCAGCGCCATCTACCGCAAGGTCTTCTCCATCCAGGGGGCGGCGTCCGGCTGGGCGGCGGAGACGGCGCCCCGGCTGGAGACCCTGCCCCCGGTGCTGACCAATCTCGACATCCCCTGCTTCGACCTCTACGCCGTGCCCGCCGCCAGCCAGCAGCTGCTCAACGACGCCCTGGTGGACATCGAGGCCTGGCTGGCCCTGGAGTGCGAGGACGCCTTCGCCCTGCAGGAGACCCAGGCCTTCATCAACGGCACGGGGGTCACCCAGCCCAAGGGCCTGCTCGCCGCCCCGGTGGCGGCGGACGGCGCCACCCTGCCCTGGGGAACCCTGGGCTATATCGCGTCCGGCGCAGCGGGGGCGATCGCCACCCTCGACCCGATCATGGACCTGACCTATGCGCCGCGGGTGCAGTTCCGGCCCAACGCCCGGTTCATCCTCAACAAGAAGACCACCGCCCAGCTGCGCAAGATCAAGGACACCATCGGCGACTATATCTGGCAGCCGCCGACGGTGGCGGGGGGGCCGGCGACCCTGGTGGGCTATCCGATCACCGAGGTGGAGACCATGCCCGACCCGGCGGCGAACAGCCTGTCCATCGCCTTCGGGGACTTCGAGAAGGGCTATCTGATCGTCGACCGGGCGGGGATCAACGTCCTGCGCGACCCCTATCTGTCCAAGCCCAATGTGCTTTTCTACACCACCAAGCGGGTGGGCGGGGCGGTGCAGATCGCCGACGCCATCAAGCTGATGAAGTTCGCGGCGAGCTGAGCCATGGCCATCGTCGTCATCACCGCCCCGCCGGTCACGGAGCCCGTGCTCCTGGCCGACGCCAAGGCCGCCTGCCGGGTCGACCAGAGCCTGGAGGACGGGCTGATCACCGCCCTGATCACCGCCGCCCGCCTGCGGATCGAGACGGAACTGGGGCTGTGCCTCATCGCCACGGGGGTCAGCGAGTGGCGGGACGCCTGGGCGCCGACCCACCTGCGGGGCGGGCTGACCCTGGCCCGGGGGCCGCTGATCGGGGTGTCGGCGGTGGCCATCGCCGATTCCTGGCGCAACTTCCATACCCTCGACCCGGGCTATTACGCCCCCCTGCCCGGGTCCTGGCCGCCGGAGGTGGGGGCGACGGCCCTGGCCATCATCCAGCCGACGGCGAGATCGGCGGGCCTGCGCATCGACTATACGGCAGGCTTCGGGACTACGGCGGACACCGTGCCCCAGCCCCTCAAGCAGGCGATCCTGGCCCTCGTGGCGTGGAGCTATGACCACCGGGACGCCCCCGACCCGCCCCTGTCCGCCGCCGGGCCGTGGCTGGACGCCTGGCGCAGGGCGAGGCTGTGAGGGGGCCGGATCTGGGCGGAGAAGCCGCCGGGCCGGACGCCACGGCCCCTGCGCCGCTCATCGGGGCGTTGCGGACCCCGGCCCAGCTGCAGACGGCGACGGACACGGTCACCCCCTTCGGCGGCCGGACGCGGGTCTGGAGCACCGTGTCGGTGATCTGGCTGGCCCTCACCCCCGGCCGGGGGATCGAGGTGGTCGAGCCCGGCCTGCCGCCCAGGCGCCGGGACCGGGCCGCGGCCCTCGCCCGGGACCACCCCGCCGCCGTCCGCGGCGCCCGGCTGGTGATCGGCGCCGAGCCGCCGTGGCGGATCCTGGACGTCAGCCGCCGGGCGCCGACCCGGGGCTTCATGACCCTCAACCTCGAACGGGAGACTTAGAGACCCATGATCCAGGATCCCGACCGCGCCCTCGTCGCCGCCCTGGCCAGCGCGCTGATCAACGCCCCCCTGCTGGCCGCCCTGACCGGATCGGCGGTCTATGACGAGCCCCCCGCCCAGCCGGCCTATCCCTGCCTGCAGATCGGCCGCACGGAGAGCCGGCCGGTGGGCGGCCGCGCCCCCGACGGCCAGGACGGGGCGCTGGAGCATGTGCTGACCCTGACCGCGCTCTCCCGCTTCGACGGGTCGGAGGAGGCCCGGGCCATCGCCGCGGCGGTCCGCGCCACCCTGCACAACGCCGCCCTTCCCCTGGACGGCTGGGGGCTGGTCAGCCTGCGGGTGGTCTATTTGGACATCTATCGCGGGGCCGACGGCCATACGGTGATGGGGCTGATCCGCCTGCGGGCGGTGACCGAGCCCCTGGCCGTCGCCTGAGCGGGGGGCCGGGCCATGGGACTGCAGCGGGGTCGGGACCTGGTGCTCCAGGTGGGGGACGGCGGATCGCCGGAGAGCTTCGCCACCCTGGCGGGGCTGGAGGAGCGCAGCTTCCGCTTCACCGCCCGGGAGGGCGACGTCACCGACACCGCCAGTCCCGGGCGCTGGCGCCAGCTGGCCGGAGGCGGGGTGCGCAGCCTGACCCTCAGCGCCCGGGGCAGCCTCTACGCCCTCCCCGCCGATCTGCGGCTGCGGGACGGCTTCCTCGGCCAGGGCCTGGTCAACTGGCGGGTGACGGCGCCGGGCCTGTTCGTCTGCGTCGGCCCGTTCCTGGCGACGGAGCTCGACTATCTGGGCCTGGAGGAGGGGGAGGCGGCGTGGCGGGTGACGCTGGCGTCCGCCGGCGCCCTCAGCTTCACGGCAGCCGGTGCGTAGGGCCCACGGGAATGATCGAGCCGGGGGGCGGGCCATAGGCGTTCAGCGTCTCCTGCCCGCGGGACAGGCCGATCCACAGCAGGAACAGCAGGGTGTTCACCGCCGCCACGCCGAACACCACCAACAGCGCCCCGGCCCAGGCCATGACCCCGCCGAACAGCACGCCGGTGGCCGCCGCCGCCCGGCCGGAGAAGAAGGTCATGATCAGTCCGAAGGCGCCCAGGGTCACGCCGATGAAGACGCAGACGGCGTTGATCACGTGCGGCGCGATCTGCAGCCAGCCGGACTTGCCCATGTCGTGCAGCCGCTTCGCGAACAGGCACACCCAGCAATAGAACAAAGCGAAGGAGATCAGCGAACCGATGCCCCAGATCAGGTGCAGCAGGTTGCTGACGATCAGCAGCACCCCCGCCGCCAGCCAGAAGTCCCTGCGCCCGATCCGCCCGTGGGAATCGAGGAACAGGTGCGTTCCGATCGAGATCATCTCGTTGCGAGTCAGCCGGGTCGTCATGCCCCGACCATAGCGGGCCGGGCGCCCGCCGCAAGCGCCATCCGCGTCCCGTTCCATCCCTGAAGCGAGGTCCCCATGCTTCCCTTTTCCGAGGCGCGCCTGCCTGCGCGCCTGGCCTTCGGCTCCACCGGCGGGATCGAGCGCCGCACCGAGGTGGCGATGCTGGCCTCGGGCTACGAGACCCGGGCCACCCCCTGGGCCAACGGCCGGCGCCGCTACGCCCTGGCCGCGGCCCTGCACAGCCTGGATGACGCAGCCGCGCTGCTGGCCTTCTTCGAGGCCCGGCGGGGGCGGCTGCAGGGCTTTCGCCTGACCGACTTCGCCGACCACCGCTCCTGCGCCCCCTCCGCCGCGCCGGGGCCGCTGGACCAGCCCCTGGGAACGGGGGACGGGGCGACCACGGTCTTCGCCCTGGCCAAGACCTACGGGGCCGGCGCCGAGGCCTATGTCCGCCCCATCGCCAAGCCAATGGACGGCAGCGTCCGCGCGGCGGCGGCGGGGGTGGAGCTTGTGGCCGGGACCGACTTCGCCGCCGACCCGACCACCGGGCTGGTCACCTTCGCCCATCCCCCCGCCGCCGGGGCGCCGGTGACCGCGGGCTTCCTGTTCGACACGCCGGTGCGCTTCGACACCGACAGGATCGAGATGGCCCTGGAGAGTTTCGACACCGCAAGGATCACCGCCACGCCCCTGATCGAGGTGCGGGTCTGATGCGCGTCCTGCCGCCCCTGCTGGCCGCGGCCACCGCCCCGGGCGCCGTGGGAACCCTGGCCACCCTGTGGATCCTGACCCGCCGGGACGGGACGGTGCTGGGCTTCACCGACCATGACCGCCCCCTGACCCTGCACGGCGTCGTCTGTGCGCCGCAGACCGGCCTGACTCCCGGCGCGGCCAAGGCGGAGCTGGGGCCCGGGCCCGGCGACGCGGAGGTCCAGGGCGTGCTGGACGCCGCCGCCCTGACCGAGGCGGACATCGCCGCGGGCCTCTATGACCGGGCGGAGATCGCCGCCTGGCGGGCGGACTGGACCGCGCCGGACGCCAGCGCGCTGGAACTCTGGCGCGGGCGGATCGCGGCGCTGGAGCGGACGGGGTCCGGCTATGTGGCGCATGTGGCCGGCCCCCTGGCGGCGCTGGGCGTGGTGACCGGGCGCACCTATCAGCGGGCCTGCGACGCCGTGCTGGGAGACGCCCGCTGCCGGGTGGACCTGACCCTGCCGGCGAATGCCGGGGCCACCTGCGACAAGGCCTGGACGACCTGCCGCGACCGGTTCGCCAACCTCCTGAACTTCCGGGGCTTTCCCGATATTCCGGGGGACGATTTCCTGGCCGTCTACGCCAGCGACAGTCCGGCCAACACGGGCGGGAGCCGCCGCGCATGACCCCCCTGCAGGCCGCCATCCTGGCCGAGGCGCGGGAGTGGCTGGGGGTCCCCTACCGCCACCAGGCCTCCCTCAAGGGCGTGGCCTGCGACTGCCTGGGCCTGGTCCGCGGGGTCTGGCGGGAGGTGATCGGCGAGGAGCCGGAGGCCGCCCCCGCCTATCGCGCCGACTGGGCCGAGACCGGAACCGAGGAGACCCTGCTGGCCGCCGCCCGGCGTCACATGGCGGAGCTGGACCCGCAGGACGCCGGCCCCGGCGACGTGGTGCTGTTCCGGGTGACGCCCGACGCCCTGGTGAAGCACGCCGCCATCCTCTCCGCCGCCGCCACGACCGACGAGCCCCAGCGCCGCATGATCCACGCCTATTGGGGCCGGGCCTGCGTCGAGAGCTGGGTCGGCCCCTGGTGGTCCCGGCGGTTGTCCCACGCCTTTGCCTTTCCGGAGCCTCGCCCATGGCGCAGATGATCCTCTCCTCCGTCGGCAGCGCCGTCGCCGGTCCCGTGGGCGGTCTGATCGGCCGGACGCTGGGCCGCCAGATCGACCGGGCGGCGGCCTCGGTGCTGCTGCCGGGCAAGGCGGTGGGGCGCCGGCTGAGCGGCCTGCAGCTGAACGCCACGGCGGAGGGCCAGCCCCTGCCCGCGGGCTTTGGCCGGGTGCGGCTGGGGGGCCAGATCCTCTGGGCCGCACGGTTCCGGGAGCGGCGGGTGGACGCCTCCAGCGGCGGCGGCAAGTCCAGCGCCCTGTCCGGATCCGGCGGGTCCAGCTATCGTTACGCCTACAGCCTGTCCTTCGCCGTCGGGCTGGGGGAGGGTCCGGCGGACGGGGTCGGCCGCATCTGGGCGGACGGCAAGCTGCTGGACACCTCCGGCCTGACCCTGCGCGTCTATACCGGCGCCGCGGACCAGACCCCGGACCCGCTGATCTGCGCCATCGAAGGGGACGCGCCGGCCTATCGGGGCCTCACCTATCTGGTGTTCGAGGATCTGGACCTGACGCCTTTCGGCTCGCGCCCCCCGGTGATCAGCGCCGAGGTGTTCCGCCGTCCCCGCTGGCCCGCCGCCCCGCCCCGGCTGGAGGACCGGCTGGCCGCCGTCTGCCTGATCCCCGGGGCGGGGGAGGCGGTCTACGCCCCCTCCCCGGTGCTGCGGGTGGCGGGCTTCGCCGCGACGGTGGCGGAGAATGTGAACACCGCGTCGGGCGGGGCGGACGTGCTGGCCTCCCTCGACCAGCTGCAGGCCCAGCTGCCCGCGGTGCGGCATGTGAACCTGGTCACGGCCTGGTTCGGCGACGACCTGCGCTGCGGCGTGTGCCGGGTGACGCCGGGGGTGGAGATCGCCGACAAGACCACCCTGCCCGCCGACTGGTCCGCCGGCGGC
>CAINOV010000175.1 GCA_903851655.1 uncultured Caulobacterales bacterium | reverse complement strand
TCCGGACGGCGGCGGGCGACCACACCTGCTCCCTGGCCACCGTGGCCGCCATTCTCGCCGCCGTGGTGGAACGGGGAACGACCGGCCGGGGCCGGCTGGTGGAAACATCCCTGCTGCGCTCGGGCGTCTATTCGGTGGGATCGGACATGGCCATTGCGCTGCGCTTCGGCCGGGTGGCGTCGAACCGCCCCCGGGCCGACGCCGTCAATCCGTTGAACAACTTCTTCCGCAGCGCGGAGGGCCGCTGGCTGTGCCTGCTGCCGCGCCAGGGATCCGGCGACTGGCCGAGGATCGCCCGTGCGGCCGGACGGCCGGAGCTGGTGGAGGATCCGCGCTTCTCCGGCGCGCGTGCGCGCCGTCAGAACGGCCCGGCGCTGGTGGCGGCGCTGGACGAAGGCTTCGGCGCCCTGAGCTTCGAGGAGGCGGCGCGCCGGCTGGACGCGGAGGATGTGGTTTGGTCGCCGATCCTGTCGGCCCTGGACGTGACCCGGGACCCGCAGGCGATCGCCGCCGGCTGCTTCACGGAAATGGAGGACGGCGCCGGCGGCCGGCAAATGTCCCCCGCCTCCCCGGTCCGCTTTCCCGGCGAGGCGGAGGCTCCGAAGGGACCGGCGCCGCGAAAGGGCCAGCACACCCGCGAGGTGCTGGCGGGCCTCGGACTGTCGGACGCCGAGATCGACCGCCTGGAGGCCTCGGGCGCCGTGGCTGCGACCTGAGCCCAGCGGCCTCAGCGGCGATCCTTGGCCATCAGCTCGATCAGTTCGGTGGAGAAGACCGATCCCACGGGGGAGCGATCGGCCGCGCCGTTGAGGATGAAGTTCACCAGGGTCTGCTGCTCCCGCAGGTGCTCGTTGCGGGCGGCGCTGGCATAGGTGGCGAAGGCGCCGGCGCTGGTGTCCCGCACCGGCAGCTGCGGCGCCGTCACCGGTCCGGTCTCGACCCGGGTCAGGTTCTGGTACAGCTCGGCGACGCTGATGGCGCGCCCCTTGGCGAAGAACACGTTGCGGTTGGCGGCGGCGGCGTCGGGAAACAGGCTGGCGGCGGTGGCGTCGGGCTGGGCGCCCCGGGCCTCGATCAGCCGGGCCGAGCCCTGCGGTCCCAGGAAATGCGCGGCGTACAGCTCGCCCCCCGTCGGCTCCCGCCCGGTGCGCCCGCGCAGATAGGCGGCGTGCTCCCCCGCCAGCTCGCCCGCCATGACCGCCGAGGCGTGAGGATCGAGCCGCAGGTCCATGACCGTGCGCCGGGCTTCGTCTCCCGACACGTAGAACTTGCCGTCCGAGGTCTCTCGGATCAGGTCGGCGTAGCGGGCGTAGCCGTGGGCCGAGCCGTGGCGCTTCAGCGTCTTCAGCCAGGTCTGTTCGGTGAACTGGAACAGCCCCGCCGCACTGGAGGTGGACGCCTTGGCCGACGCGTCGAAGCCGCTTTCCCGCTGGGCGGTGCGCATCAGGAAGTCGAAATTCACCCCGGTCGCGTCGGAGGCCGTCTTCACGGCCTGTTCGACAACAGTCAGGGCGGCAGCGATGTGGTGGACAGCCATGGGCAATATTTGCCGGGAATGAGGTTAACAGGCCGTTTATCTTCGGTCCCGCAATTCCGTCTGTTATGACTGGCGGTCCGGGCGGACAGAGGCTAGAACCCCCGAAACCAGACCCCCGTGGCGAGCACACCTATGTCAGACGACCTCGAGAATACCCTGATCTTGAACCTGGAGACGGGCAAGGTCGTCATCCGCCTGCGCCCCGACCTGGCCCCGGGCCATGTTTCGCGGATCAAGGAACTGGTCCGCGAGGGCTTTTATGACGACGTGGTGTTCCACCGGGTGATTCCCGGCTTCATGGCCCAGGGCGGCGATCCCACCGGCACCGGTCGCAGCGGCTCCTCCAAGCCCAATCTGAAGGCGGAATTCTCCAAGGCGCGCCATGTCCGCGGGGTCTGCTCCATGGCCCGGACGCCGCACCCCGATTCGGCCAACAGCCAGTTCTTCATCTGCTTCGACGACGCCACCTTCCTCGACGGCCAGTACACCGTCTGGGGCGAGGTCACCGAGGGGATGGAAGCGGTCGACAGCCTGCCCAAGGGCGAGCCGCCGCCGAATCCGGGCCGGATCGTCAGCGCCAAGATCGCGGCCGACGCCTGATCCCCGCCCCGGACAGGACCTTGTCCGAGCCTCTGACCCTCGCTGATTTCGACTTCGACCTGCCCGAGGCGCTGATCGCCCTTCGGCCGGCCGAGCCGCGCGATCACGCCCGTCTGCTGCACGTGACCGCCGACGGGCTGGAGGACCGGCGGGTCGACGCCCTGCCCGCCCTGCTGCGCCCGGGCGACGTGCTGGTCTTCAACGACACACGGGTGATCCCGGCCCGCCTGTTCGGCGAGCGGATCCGCGACGGGGCTGTGGTCTCCGTCGAAGCCATCCTGCTCGACCGCCGGGGTCCGGACACCTGGACCGCCCTCATGCGACCGGGAAAGCGGGTTCGCCCCGGCGACCGCCTGTCGTTCGGCGACCAGCGCACAGGGCCGGGCGCGGGCCCTCGGCTGTGGGCCGAGGCCCTGTCGAAGACCGCGGACGGGGAGTTCGAGCTGCGCTTCGAGGCGGCGGGGCCCGATCTGGACACGGCGATCCGCGCCGCAGGCGTGATGCCGCTGCCCCCCTACATCGCCCAGCGCCGTCCGGAGGACGAACGGGACCGCACGGACTATCAGACCATCTACGCCCGGCTGGACGGTTCGGTCGCCGCCCCGACCGCAGGATTGCATTTCACCGACCGCCTGCTGGACGCCCTCGATGCGCGCGGAGTGCGCCGGGCGTTCGTCACCCTGCATGTGGGCGCGGGAACCTTCCTGCCGGTCAAGGCGGACCGGATCGAGGACCACCGCATGCACGCGGAATGGGGCGAGGTCAGCCGCGCAACCGCAGACCTGCTCAACGAGGTCCGGGCCTCCGGCGGGCGGATCGTGGCCGTGGGCACCACCTCCACCCGGCTGCTGGAGACCGCCGTCGATCCCGATGGACGGATCGCGCCATTCGAAGGCGCCACGGACATCTTCCTTCGGCCGGGGCGCCGCCTGCGGGCCATCGACGGCCTGATGACCAACTTCCACCTGCCCCGCTCGACCCTTCTGATGCTGCTGGCGGCCTTCGCCGGGCGCGAGCGTATGCGCGCGGCCTACGCCCACGCCGTGGCGCAGGGCTACCGGTTCTACAGCTATGGGGACACCGGCCTGTGGTGGCCCGGGGCCGACGCGGAGGGCGGGCCCCGGTGAGCGCGTTTCCTTTTGTCATCGGCGCCACGGACGGCGCCGCCCGGACAGGCGTGCTGCAGACCCCCCGCGGCGACATCCGCACGCCCGCCTTCATGCCCGTGGGCACCGCCGGAACGGTCAAGGCCCTGACCGTGGACCAGGTGACCCAGACCGGCGCGGACATCCTGCTGGGCAACACCTATCACCTGATGCTGCGCCCCACGGCGGAGCGGGTGCGCCGGCTGGGCGGCCTGCACCGCTTCATGCGCTGGGAGAAGCCGATCCTCACCGACAGCGGCGGGTTCCAGGTCATGTCCCTGTCGGGGATCTCGAAGGTGACGGAAGAGGCGGTCACCTTCCGCAGCCATCTGGACGGCTCGTCCCACGTCCTGTCGCCAGAGCGATCGATCGAGATCCAGGCGGACCTGCTGGGATCGGACATCGTCATGCAGTTGGACGAATGCGTCGCCTGGCCGGCGAGCCATGACCGCGCCGCCGAGGCGCTGCGGCTGTCCGCGCGCTGGGGCCAGCGCAGCAAGGCGGCCTTTGGCGAGCGGTCACGCCAGGCCCTGTTCGGCATCCAGCAGGGCTCGACCTTCGAGGATCTCCGCCGCGAATCGTCGGAACGGCTCCAGGAGATCGGCTTTGACGGCTACGCCCTGGGCGGGTTGGCGGTGGGCGAAGGCCATGCGGCCATGTGCGAGACCCTCGACCATGCCACGCCCCTGCTGCCGGCGAATCGCCC
>CAINOV010000174.1 GCA_903851655.1 uncultured Caulobacterales bacterium | reverse complement strand
TTCCACAAGTTCCTGATGTCCGGCCAGCTCTACCGCGGCTCCAAGCCCGTCATGTGGAGCCCGGTGGAGCGCACGGCCCTGGCGGATGCGGAAGTGGAGTACCACGACCATGTGAGCCCGACCGTGTGGGTGAAGTTCCCGCTCAGCGTTTGGCATGATCCGAAAATAGACGACGCTCACGGCGTTGATCTGGCTGGCGCTGCTATCGTGATCTGGACAACCACCCCGTGGACGATCCCCGGCAACCGAGCCATCTCCTATGGACCCGGCATCGCTTATGGGGTCTATGAAGTCCAATCGATGGAGACTGACCTCGAGTTTGAACCCTGGGCGAAGCAGGGTGATAAGCTGATCATAGCGGACAAGCTTGCTGAAGATGTCGCAAGGGCCGCAAAAATCGCGACTTGGACCCGGCTTGCAGATGTAAATGTCACTGGGCTGGTCGCAAAACACCCCCTGCGCGGCCAGGGCTACGACTTCCCCGTTCCCCTGCTCGCAGGCGACCACGTCACCGACGACGCCGGCACGGGCTTCGTGCATACCGCGCCGGGCCACGGCGCGGACGACTACAACATCTGGATCGCCACCGGCCACCGGGAGATCCCCGACACGGTGGACGCGGACGGCCGCTACTATCCCGACGTGCCCCTGTTCGGCGGCCTGGCGGTGATGGAGAGCGAGGGCAAGAAGGCCGGCAAGTTCGGCCCGGCCAACGGCGCGGTGATGGACGCCCTGATCGCCGCCGGCAACCTGCTGGCCCGGGGCCGGCTGGAGCATTCCTATCCCCACAGCTGGCGGTCCAAGGCGCCGGTGATCTTCCGCAACACGCCGCAGTGGTTCATCCGCATGGATGCGCCGCTGAGCACCGGCAAGACCCTGCGCGAGACCGCGCTGGCGGCCATCGACGCCACGACCTTCCACCCGGAGGCGGGGCGCAACCGCCTGCGGTCCATGGTGGAGAACCGTCCCGACTGGCTGATCAGCCGCCAGCGGGCCTGGGGGACGCCGCTGGCCCTGTTCGTGGACAAGCGCACGCGGGAGCCCCTGCTGGACGGCGACGTCAACGCCCGCATCGCCGCGGCCATCGAGACCCACGGCGCCGACGCCTGGTTCACCCGCGACCCGGCGGAGTTCCTGGGACCGGACCGCCATCCCGACGACTACGAGAAGATCGACGACATCCTGGATGTCTGGTTCGACTCAGGCTCCACCCACGCCTTCACCATCGAGGGCGTGGACCAGAGCCAGTGGCCCGCGGACCTCTATCTGGAAGGCTCCGACCAGCATCGGGGCTGGTTCCAGTCCTCCCTGCTGGAGGGCTGCGGCACCCGCGGCCGGGCCCCCTTCAACGCCCTTTTGACCCACGGCATGACCCTGGATGACAAGGGTCAGAAGATGTCCAAGTCCATCGGCAACACGGTGGACCCGCAGACCGTGATCAAGGAAAGCGGCGCGGAGATCATCCGCCTGTGGGCCGCCATGGTGGACTATTCGGAAGACCAGCGGATCGGCAAGCAGATGCTGGCCACCACCACCGACGCCTATCGCAAGCTGCGCAACACGCTCCGCTACCTGCTGGGGGCGCTGGACGGCTTCACCGAGGAGGAGCGCGTGGCCGTCGACCAGATGGAGCCGCTGGAGCGCTACATCCTGCACCGCATGTGGGAGATCGACGCCGAGGTGCGCAAGGCCTACGAGGCCTACCGCTTCTCCGACGCCTGGCGGGCGGTGATGCACTTCTGCAGCGAGGACCTGTCCAGCCTCTATTTCGACATCCGCAAGGACAGCCTCTATTGCGACCGGCCCGACAGCCTGCGCCGCCGGGGGGTTCGGACCGTGATGGACGCGGCCTTCCTGCGCCTGACGGTGTGGCTGTCGCCGCTGGCGGTGTTCACGACGGAAGAGGCCTGGACCACCCGCTTCCCCGACGCCGGGCCGAACATCCTGCGGGAACTGCCGGATCAGGACCCGGCGTGGGAGAACCAGGCGGAGAAGGAGCGCTGGGGCGCCATCCAGGGCGTGCTGGAAGCCGTCAACGCCGCTCTGGAGGCCAAGCGCGCGGACAAGCTGATCGGCTCGGGCCTCGAGGCGGCGGTGGACGCCGCCGTGAGCGCTGACGCACTGAACGCCTTTGCCGGCATCGTGCCGCAGGACGTGTTCCGGACGAGTGCGGCGAGCCTCTCCGTGGGCGAGGCCGCGGTCAGCATCTCCCGCGCCCCCGGCCACAAGTGCGAGCGGTGCTGGAAGGTGCTGCCGGAGGTGGCGCCGCCGAAGATGCTGTGCCAACGTTGCGACGACGCCGTCAGCCACATTGATGCGGACCACTGAATGAGCTTCCTGCCCAACGCCATCCGGTCCCAGCTGCCGAAGGACCTCAGCGTGTCCCCCATGGGCCGGCTGGCCTTCGCCGTGGCGGCGGGGGTGGTGGTCGCCGACCAGCTGTCCAAGTGGCTGATCGTGCATGTGGTGGACCTGCCGGACCGCCTGCAGGTGCCGGTGGCGCCGCCGGTGTTCAACCTGACCATGGTCTGGAACCAC
>CAINOV010000173.1 GCA_903851655.1 uncultured Caulobacterales bacterium | reverse complement strand
GCATCGGCCGCGAGCAGGTGATCGAGAAGTTCGGCCTCGGCCCCGAAAAGGTGGTGGAGATCCAGGCCCTGGCCGGCGACAGCGTGGACAATGTCCCCGGCGCGCCGGGCATTGGCGTCAAGACCGCCGCCCAACTGCTGGAAGAATATGGAGACCTCGAGACCCTGCTGGCCCGGGCGGGAGAGATCAAGCAGCCCAAGCGGCGGGAGACCCTGCTGGGCTTCGCCGACCAGATCCGCATGTCCCGGGAGCTGGTGAAGCTGGACCAGCACGCCCCGGCGCCGGTGTCGCTGGACACCTTCGCCGTCCAGCCGCCGGACCCGGCGACGCTCCAGGCCTTCCTGGCGGAGATGGAGTTCCGCACCCTGGCCTCCCGCGTGGCCAACGGCTCCGGCGGCTCCGGCCAGTCGCCCCGGGGCGGCGCCGCGCCGGCCCCGATGAGCGCGCCGGTGATGCGGCCGTCCCGCTCCGGCGCGCCTGCGCCGCAGCCGGGCGTCCATGCCCCCATCGACCGCAGCGCCTATGTCTGCATCCAGGACTTCGAGACCCTGGACCGCTGGATCGCCCGGGCCTTCGACCTGGGCGTGATCGCCTTCGACACCGAGACGGACAGCCTGTCCTCGGCCCAGTCCCGGCTGGTGGGGATCAGCCTGGCCCTGTCGCCCGGGGAGGCCTGCTACATCCCCCTGGGCCACCGGCCCAAGGCGGGCCTCGATCTCATGGGCGGCGAGCCGATCCAGCAGCTGCCCCTGGCCGAGGCCATGGCCCGGCTGCGGCCCCTGCTGGAAAGCCCGGCGGTGCTGAAGATCGGCCAGAACGCCAAGTACGACATCGCGGTCCTCAGCCGCCACGGGGCGCAGGTGGCGCCCATCGACGACACCATGCTGATCTCCTACGTGCTGGAGGGGGGCCTGCATGGCCACGGCATGGACGAGCTTTCGCAGCTGCATCTGGGCCACGCGCCGATCCCCTTCAAGGAGGTCACCGGGACCGGCAAGGCCCAGATCAGCTTCGCCGAGGTGGCGCTGAAGGAGGCCACCGCCTATGCCGCCGAGGATGCGGACGTGACGCTGCGCCTGCACCGCCTGCTCAAGCCCCGGCTGGTGGAGGCGGGCCTCGTCACCGTCTACGAGACCCTGGAGCGGCCCATGCCCCCGGTGCTGGCGGCCATGGAATGCGCCGGCGTCAAGGTCGATCCGGATCATCTGCGCCGCCTGTCCCAGGACTTCGCCATGCGCATGGCGGAGCTGGAGATCCAGGCCCACAGGGAGGCCGGCCGGCCCTTCAACCTGGCCAGTCCCAAGCAGCTAGGCGACATATTGTTCGGCGAGCTGGCCCTGCCCGGGGCCAAGAAGACAGCGTCCGGGACCTTCGCCACGGACGTCAGCGTGCTGGAGGAGCTGGCCGCGCAAGGCCACGCCCTGCCCCGCACCCTGCTGGACTGGCGCCAGCTGGCCAAGCTGAAGGGCACCTATACCGACGCCCTGATGGCCGCCATCGCCCCGGATACGGGACGGGTGCACACCTCGTTCTCCCTCGCGGCCACCTCCACCGGGCGGTTGTCCTCCTCCGACCCCAACCTGCAGAACATCCCGATCCGCACCGAGGAGGGCCGCAAGATCCGCAAGGCCTTCATCGCCGAGGCCGGGCATGTGCTGATCAGCGCCGACTACAGCCAGATCGAGCTGCGGCTGCTCGCCCATATCGGCGACATCCCCCAGTTGAAGACCGCCTTCCACGACGGGCTGGACATCCACGCCATGACCGCGTCGGAGATGTTCGGGGTTCCCGTGATCGGCATGCCGTCGGACGTGCGTCGCCGGGCCAAGGCCATCAATTTCGGCATCATCTACGGCATCTCGGCCTTCGGGCTGGCCAACCAGCTGAGCATCCCCCAGGGGGAAGCGGCGGACTATATCCGCACCTATTTCGAGCGTTTCCCCGGCATCCGCGACTACATGGACAGGACCCGGGCGGAGGTGAAGGCCAACGGCTTCGTCACCACCCTGTTCGGGCGCAAGGTGCACATCCCCGACATCGAGTCCAAGGCCGCCGGCATGCGCCAGTTCGCCGAGCGGGCCGCCATCAATGCGCCGATCCAGGGCTCCGCGGCGGACATCATCCGCCGGGCGATGGCGCGGATGCCCGGCGCCCTCGAGGCCTCGGGGCTGAAGGCGCGGATGCTGCTGCAGGTGCATGACGAACTGGTGTTCGAGGCCCGGGCCGAGGAGGCCGACGCCGTGTGCCGGCTGGTGGCCAAGGTGATGGAACAGGCGGCGGAGCCCGCCTATGCCCTCTCCGTCCCCCTGGTGGTGGAAGCCCGGGCGGCGGCCAACTGGGACGAGGCGCACTAGGGTTTGACGGAAGGGGGTTCCCGGCTCAAGGCCGGGAATGACGACTGTTAAATTACAAAACACCTGTCATTCCCGGGCTTGACCCGGGAACCTTGCTCCGGATTAAGCGCCACATCCGGACGGAGGTTCCCGCCTCAAGGGCGGGAATGACATGATTTTATGGATATATTTTAGTTGTCATTCCCGGGCGAAGACCCGGGAACCTCGGTCAGGATCACGCAAATCACACTCCGCGCAGCGCCGCATTGTCCGGATCATACGGGCAATCTGCAATCACCGTCGCCTTGTAGCGCTCGCCCAGGATGGTGATCTCCAGCTCGGT
>CAINOV010000172.1 GCA_903851655.1 uncultured Caulobacterales bacterium | reverse complement strand
TGTCCGCCACATCCAGAAGGACCTGTGGCCCAGCCTGCAGGACCTGCGGGAGGTGCCCCGGTCGATCGTGGACCACGCCCTGCTGCGGCATCCCACGGGCGCCGCGGCCACCCGCTACAACGTGCTGCAGAAGCTGGCCTATCTGGCGGTGATCCTGGTGCTGGTGCCGGGGATGGTGCTGACCGGCCTGACCATGAGCCCGGGCATGGACGCGGCCCTGCCGATCCTGCCCTGGGCGTTCGGCGGACGGCAGACGGCGCGGACCCTGCACTTCGTCTTTGCGTGGAGCCTCGTCCTGTTTTTCATCGTGCACATGGTGCAGATGGTGCTGGCGGGTCCGATCAACGAGCTGACCTCCATCGTCACTGGCTGGTACCGGGTGCCGAAGGCGCATGCCGACAAAGGAGCCGCCTGATGTCGCAGCCCCCCCTGATGCAACGCCTCGCCACGACGGCTCTGGCCCGCCGCGGCTGGCTGAAGGCCGGGCTCGCCAGCCTGGGCGGCCTGTGGCTGGCCGGCTGCGACCAGCTGTCCGGCAATCCTACCGCGCTGAAGGTGCTGGAAAGCGCGGAGGGGCTGACCCGCAGGGCGCAGCGGCTGATCCTCTCCCCCGGCCAGCTGGCGCCGGAGTACCGAGCGTCGGACATTTCCCCGACCTTCAAGGCCAACGGCTCCATCGATCCGCAGGATCCGGCCTATCTCGCCCATGTGGCCAACGGCTTCGCCGACTGGCGGCTGTCGGTGGAGGGGCTGGTGCAGCACCCGATGAAGCTGAGCCTGGCCGACCTGAAGGCCCGCAAGGCCCGCACCCAGATCACCCGGCACGACTGCGTGGAGGGGTGGAGCTGCATCGGCCAATGGACCGGGGCGCCTCTGGCCGACCTGATCCACGAGGCCGGGCTGAAGCCGGAAGCGAAGTTCCTCGTCTTCCACTGCATGGACACCATGGGCGGCGGCGGCGAGGAGAACCGCTACTACGAGAGCATCGCGCTGGCGGACGTGTTCCATCCCCAGACGATCCTCGCCTACGAGCTGAACGGCGCGCCCCTGGCCGTGCCGCACGGCGCCCCTGTGCGCCTGCGGGTGGAGCGGCACCTGGGCTACAAGCAGGCCAAGTACATCGAGCGGATCGAGGCCGTGGCGTCGCTGAAGGACCTGCACGGGGGCAAGGGCGGCTACTGGCCCGACCGGGGTTACGAGTGGTACGCGGGCATCTAGGGCGACGCCCGCGCGCCGTCTCGCCTACTGCATGAACCAGCCGTGGCTGACCACGATCGACTGACCCGTCAGGGCGTTGGTGGGGAAGCCCGCCAGGAACACCGCCGTGCGCGCCACGTCGTCGGTGGTGGTGAACTCCCCGTCCACCGTATCCTTCAGCATCACCTTCTTGACCACGTCCGCCTCGCTGATGCCCAGGGCCGCGGCCTGCTCGGGGATCTGCTTCTCCACCAGCGGCGTGCGCACAAAGCCGGGGCAGATGACGTTGGAGCGCACCCCGTGGGCGGCGCCCTCCTTGGCCACCACCTTGGCCAGGCCGATCAGCCCGTGCTTGGCGGTGACATAGGGCGCCTTCAGCACCGAGGCCTCCTTGGAGTGGACCGAGCCCATGTAGATCACGCTGCCGCCCCGGCCCTGGGCGTACATGTGCTTGAGGCAGGCC
>CAINOV010000171.1 GCA_903851655.1 uncultured Caulobacterales bacterium | reverse complement strand
ATTTCGCCACGGCGGCCGCGCGGTTCCTGTCGGATCCCGGCGGTCCGGCCATCGCGGTGATCAGCCTCGACGGCTTCGACACCCACGCCGGACAGGGCGCCGCCGAGGGCCAGCTGGCCAATCGCCTGGCCAACCTGGACGACGTGGTGGCGGGCCTGGAGACGGGTCTCGGTCCCGACTGGTCCCGCACGGTGGTGGTGGTGGCCACGGAGTTCGGGCGCACGGCGCGGATCAACGGCACCGGCGGCACCGACCATGGCACGGCCTCGACCCTGATCGTGGCCGGTGGGGCGGTGAAGGGCCACGGGATCATCGGCGACTGGCCGGGCCTGGCGGGCGGCCAGCTGTTCGAGAACCGGGACACTGCGCCCACCCTCGACATGCGGCGGGTGTTCAAGACCCTGGTGGTGGATCACCTGGGCGTCGACCGGCGCACGGCGGACGAGACGGTCTTTCCCGGCGGTCGGGACGCGGCCCGGATCGCCGATCTCGTGTGACCGTCGCACACCACGCCGATCCGGGAGCCGTCAGCCGGCGGACCCTGTGCGGCCGTGGGTCTCGATCACCGCCTGCAAGGCGTCGAAGCTCTCGCAGATCACGTCGGCCTGCGCTGCTTCGATCTCGTCCCGTGTGTGGAAGCCCCAGGTGACTCCCACGGACGTCACCTGCGCCGCCCGGGCCATGCGGATGTCGTGCGCCGTGTCGCCGACCATCACGGTGCGGGCGGGATCGGCGCCCAGGGCGCGCATGGCTTCCAGCAGCATGGACGGATGCGGCTTGCCCGGACCGTCATCGGCGCAGTGGGTGCTGTCGAAGATGTCCGCCCAGGCGTGCACCCGCAGGGCGCGCTCCACCCCGCGGCGGGACTGGCCGGTGGCCATGGCGATCTTCCAACCATCGGCCTTGAGGGTCTCGAGCAGGCCGGCGGCGCCGTCATACAGGGGGTCTCGCCACCCAGGATCCTGGTGCAATTCACTGAAATAGGTGCGGTAAAAGGCCAGAAGTTCAGTCAGCTCCCCGGCCGTCAGATCCGGCGCCAGCTGGGCCAGCCCCTCCGCCAGGGACAGGCCGATGGTCTGGCGCACGGCGTCATAGGGCGGCGGCGTTCGCCCCAGATGGCGGAAGGCCGCATCGGACGAGGCCTGGATCGACCGGCGGCTGTCGACCAGCGTCCCGTCGACATCGAACACCACCAGCCGGACCTCGGGCCTGGACCTCACCGGCGACCCCGGCGCGTCTCGAACGGTTCCGGATCGGCCTCGTGCTCGTCAAAGCCGAACCGGTCCATGCCCGCCTTGAACTCCGGCGAAACGGGCGCCTCGAGGATCAGCTGGCCGGAGGACGGGTGCGGAAGGCTGACCCGCCGGGCGTGCAGCAGCAACTTGAGACCAAAGCTGAGCTCCGCCGCGCCGTCGTTGGAGTATTTCGGATCCCCCAGGATCGGATGGCCGATCGCCAGCATGTGGGCGCGAAGCTGGTGCGTGCGGCCGGTATGGGGCCGGAGCGCCATCCACGCCGCCCGGTGGGCCGCCCGGGTGATGGTCACATATTCCGTCTCCGCCGGATCGGCGCCAGGCTCCTTGGGATCGGCGGGCATGACCAGCTCCCGGTCGTTGAGGCCCTTCTTGATCAGCGGGATCTCGATCACCCCTTCGGCGGGCTTGGGATTGCCGACGACGATGGCCCAGTAGGTCTTCTGCGCCTTGCGCCGGGCGAAGGACCCCGCCAGCCGCGCCGCCGCCGCCGGCGTCTTGCCCAGCAGCAGGACGCCCGAGGTGTCCCGGTCCAGCCGGTGGACCAGGCGGGGGCGATCCATCCCCTCCCCCCAGGCGGAGAGCAGCCGGTCGATGTGGCGGGTGGTCTTGGTGCCCCCCTGCACCGCCAGGCCCGAGGGCTTGTTCAGCGCCAGCACCTCCTCGTCCTCGTACAGGACCAGGGAGCGGGCATAGGCCACGTCCCGGTCGCTGAGGCGGCCCTTCTCCTCGGGATCGGGGGCGGAGGGCAAGGGCGGCACGCGGACCTGCTGGCCGGCGGCCAGGCGGGTGTCGGCCTTGGCCCGGGCGCCGTCCACGCGGATCTGGCCGGAGCGGACCAGCTTCTGGATCTGGATGTGGTTCAGGTGCGGCCAGCGGCGCTTGAAGAATCGGTCCAGCCGGACGCCCTCCTCCGCCGCACCGACGAACAGGGTCCGCACCTCCCGGGGCTCATGGGCGCTCATGCCAGGGCCTTGCGGGCGAGATAGAGCCCGGCCATGACGCCCAGGATGCTGAGGATCACCGAGCCGGAGACATAGCCCGCCGCCGTCATCCAGGCCTTGCGCTGGATGAGCATGACCGTCTCCAGCGAAAAGGTGGAGAAGGTGGTGAAGCCCCCCAGAACGCCCACCCCCAGCAGCAGCCGCCAGCGCTCCTGATCGCCGCCGCCCTTGAGGGCGAGGGTGGAGATCAGCACGCCCATCAGCGCGCCGCCCAGGATGTTGATGACCATGGTGGCCGCCCAGGGCGCCCCGTGACCGCCCACGCGTCCCCACAGGACGCCGGTGAGGTAGCGCGCCACGGAGCCCGCGCCTCCGCCCAGGAAGATGATCAGGATCGGGTTCATCGGCTGCTTATAGCAAGCTGAGCGGCGCTGGCGACCCCGATGAAGTCGGCGGGGGGATCGGCGGTGATCCGGCGCTCCCCGCCCGCAGGATGGGCGAAGGTCAAGGACTGGGCGTGAAGCATCAGCCGCGGCACGGCGACGCCTCCCAGCACCAGCGCGCCCCCGTAGCGGGGGTCCCCGGCGATGGGCCGGCCGACATGGGCCAGATGCACGCGGATCTGGTGCATCCGCCCGGTGTGCGGCGCCACCGACAGCAGCGCCGCCGACGGCCCGCTGGACAGGGTGCGATAGCGGCTCAGCGCCGTCTCCGCGTCCGGATGATCCTCCGGGCAGACCTGCATGTGGACCTCCCGGCCCCGCTCGACCCGCCGAAGCGCCGCCTCGATGGTTCCGGCGGCGGGGTCCGGCGCGCCGGGGGTGACGATGGCCAGATATGACTTGCGAATCTGCCGGGCGGCGATGCGCTTGCCCAGGAAGGCCGCCGCCGGTTTGGTGCGGGCGGCCAGGATCACGCCGGAGGTGTCCCGGTCCAGGCGATGCACCAGATGTGGCCGCTTGCCGTTGGACCGGGCGAAGACGGCCAACAGGTCTTCCAGGGAATTCACACCCCCCCGCGCGCCCTGGCTGGACAGGCCCGCCGGCTTGTTCAGGGCGAGGATGTGCTCGTCCTCATAAATCACGCAGCTGCGGACCAGGGCCGTCTCGGCGTCGGTGGGCGCGGTCTTGGGCGTCACGGGCGGCCGGCCTCGGCGCGCAACCGCGCCCAGCGTTCCAGCCGCTCGTTGATCCGCGCCTCGGCCCCCTCGCCCTTCGGGCGGTAGAAGGTCCGGCGGGCCATGCCCTCGGGAAAATAGTCCTGGCCGGAGAAACCCTCCGGCGTGTCCGGGTCATAGGCATAGCCCCGGCCATAGCCCAGGTCCTTCATCAGCCGGGTGGGCGCGTTGCGGATCTGGGCCGGGGGCGGCAGGGAGCCGGTCTCCCGCGCCGCGGCCATGGCGCCCTTGAACGCCGTGTAGACCGCATTGGACTTGGGCGCGCAGGCCAGGTGCACAACCACGTGGGCGAGCGCCAGCTCCCCCTCCGGGCTGCCCAGGAAGTCGTAGGCGTCCTTGGCCGCGGTCGCCACCAGCAGCGCCGTCGGGTCCGCCGCGCCGATATCCTCCGACGCCATCCGCACCAGTCGCCGGGCGATGAACAGGGGCGCCTCGCCGCCCTGCAGCATGCGCGCCAGCCAGTAGAGGGCGGCGTCCGGATCCGATCCCCGCACCGACTTGTGCAGGGCGCTGACCAGATTGTAGTGCTCCTCCCGGGACTTGTCATAGGCGGGGCTGCGGCGCTGGAGCATGGCGCCCAGCTGGGCCACGTCCAGCGCCCCGTCGCCGCCGATGGCGAACAGGGTCTCGGCCAGGGTCAGCACATGCCGGCCGTCCCCGTCGGCCATGGCCGCCAGCGCCGCCCGCGCCGGCGCCGTCAGCGGCAGCGGCCGGCCTTCCATCGCCTCCGCCCGGGCCAGGAGCTGATCGAGGTCCGCGTCCTCCAGCCGGTTGAGGACGAACACCTGACATCGGGACAGGAGCGCGCCGTTCAGCTCGAAGGACGGGTTCTCCGTTGTGGCGCCCACCAGGGTCACCACGCCTTCCTCCACATAGGGCAGGAAGCCGTCCTGCTGGGCGCGGTTGAACCGGTGGATCTCGTCCACGAACATCAGGGTCGACTGGCCCATCCGGCTGCGGGTGCGGGCCTGGTCGAAGGCCTTCTTCAGGTCCGCCACCCCGGAAAAGACGGCGGACAGCTGCTGGAACTCATAGCCGGCGGTCTGGGCCAGCAGGCGGGCGATGGTGGTCTTGCCCACTCCCGGCGGACCCCACAGGATCATGGATGACAGCCGCCCCGCCGCCGCCATCCGCCCGATGGGCCCGTCCGGGCCGAGCAGGTGCTGCTGGCCCACCACCTCGGACAGGCGCGCCGGTCGCAGGCGATCGGCCAGCGGGCGCGCGCCCTCTGCGCCTCGGTCCGGTTGCGCGGGAACCCCCGCCGCTTCGAAAAGGTCAGCCATCGGGCGAACCTAGCCCGCGCCGCGCTGCGCGTCACGCCTCGTTCGCTCAGCCCGTCAGAAGCGGACAGTGATCTCCTGGCCGTTGCGCTCCAAGGTCAGGCTGTAGATCGCCGGCGTCGCCAGGGCCGACATCAGCTCGCTGACCACGCTGACCGGATGGCCGTCCACCTTGCGGATGATGTCGCCGGGCTGGAAGCCGAGACGCGCCGCCACACCCTCCCCCGTCTTGACGACGAGCACCCCGCGCTGGAACGGATCGAGGCCGTACTCATCGGCCACGGCGGGGGACAGGTTGACCACGGTGGCGCCCTGCAGGGGCTGGCGCCCGGTCAGGGTGTGGGTGTCCCGGGGGGGACTGGCCGGCGCGGTCTGCAGCCTCAGGGGCGCGGTCCGCTCCGCGCCGTTGCGGCGCAGGCGCACGGTCAGGACGTCGCCGATCCGGCGGGTCTGGGCGGCGTAGCCGATCCCCGCGTCATCCGTCACGGACGCGTTGTCCACGGACAGGATCAGGTCGCCGGCGACGATCCCCGCCTGGTCGGCGGGGGAGCCGGGATAGACGGCCGTGACCACGCAGCCCTCGGGCCGGGCGAGGCCCAGGCTGGCGGCGATGTCGGAGTCCACGGGCTTGGTCTTCAGTCCCAGCCAGGGGCGCTGGATCGACTTGGCCCCGCCCACGGCGGACTCCACCACCCGCTGCACCAGGGCCGCCGGAATGGCGAAGCCGACGCCGGCGCTGGAGCCGGACCGGGAGACGATGAAAGTGTTGATGCCGATGATGTTGCCGGACATGTCCACCAGCGGCCCGCCGCTGTTGCCCGGGTTCACCGCTGCGTCCGTCTGGATGTACTGGCTGACGCCGGAGCCCACCTCGGTCCGCGCCAGGGCGGAAATGATGCCGTTGGTGACGGTCTGGCCGACGCCGAACGGGTTGCCGATGGCCAGCACCAGATCCCCGACCTCCAGCGCCTCCCGGGACGCCAGCGGCAGGACCGGCAGGGCCTCTGCGCCGGCGTCGATCTTCAGCACCGCGAGGTCCGAGCGCTCGTCGGCCAGCAGCACCTTGGCGGGGAACTGGCGGCGATCGGCCAGTTGCACCATCACCTCGTCCGATCCGGCGATCACGTGGTTGTTGGTGACGATGACGCCGTCCGCCCGGACGATGGCGCCGGAGCCCAGCGAGCCCTCGACCCGGTTACGGGGCACGCCGCCGCCGAAGAATTCGAAGAACGGGTCGATCTGGCGCACGGTCCTCTGGCTGAACACGCTCACGACCGCGGGCGCCGCGCGCTTCACCACAGGGCTGAAGCTCATCTTCATGGTGGCGAAGTCGGGGGGCGGCGTCCGGTTCGGCGCGGCGAGGCCCGCAGACCCCGCGGCGGGCGCCGGGCCGGCCGTGGTGCGCGAGGACGGGTCGGAGCACGCCGCCAGCAGGGCGAGGACGGGGATGCAGAAGCGACTGAGGCGAAACATGCGAGTCATGGAGGGTGGCCGTTTTCCGCTGGATATCACTCAAGGACTTGGGCGCAATCATGGCTGTCGGCGCCCCTGGGGTCATGAGATAGGCGCCTCAGGCCTGCGCTTCCACCGGTCCCGGTTGCGGAAGCGGCCGGGCGACCCGCCACGCCACCCCCAGGGCCGCGAGGCACAGGACGACAGCAACGAGGATCGGAAGACCGGGCAGACCCAGGCGGGACTCATTGCGCACTGCAAAGGCCAGCAGGGACAGATAGAGGCCGGGGCCGAAGATGGCGGCGATGCCCACCATGGCCGAATTGGCGCCCTGGAGGCGTCCCTGTTCCGACCCGTCCACGCGCCGGGTCATCAGGCCCTGGAGACCCGGACCGATCAGCCCGCTCAGCGCGCCGGCCAGCACCCCGCCGTAGAAGATCAGCGGCGTCGGTGCGAGGGCGTACATGGCAAGGCCCAGCGCCTCCGAGGTCAGCCCCACGAGCAGCGCCCGGCGCTCGCCCAGCAGCTTCACCGCCGGGCCCACCAGGGTGGCCTGGACGATCACGCTGACCACACCCGTGGCCACGAGCATGAACGACGCCTCCCGCGGACCCCAGCCGAACCGGTGCCCGACGAACAGGACGAAGATGCTCGGGAACACGTTGTGCGCCAGCTGGTAGAGGAAATAGACCCCCGCGAGCAGCAACAGTCCTGGCTTGGACGCCAGCAGCGTCAGCGACCCCAGGGGATTGGCCGAACGCCAGTTGAGCGTCCGCGACCGCCGCTCCGGCGGCAGGGACTCCGGCAGGACGAACACGCCGTAAAGCCAGTTGATCAGCGCCAGTCCCGCAGACAGGTAGAAGGGCCAGCGCAGGTTGTAGGCGCCCAGCCACCCGCCCACGATCGGCCCGAGGATGAAGCCGATGCCGAAGGCCGCCCCCATCAGTCCATAGGCCTTGGCCCGGTTCTCCGGCTCGGTGACATCGGCGATATAGGCGTTGGCGGTGGAGAAGCTGGCGGAGGTGACGCCATTGATCACCCGTCCCACGAACAGCCAGGCGAGCGTCGGCGCCAGCGCCATGAACAGGTAGTCGACGCCCAGCCCGAACACCGATGTCAGCAGAACGGGCCGACGGCCGAACCGATCGGACAGCATCCCCTGGATCGGGCTGCACAGGAACTGCATCACCCCCCAGGTGATGGCGAAGACCATGCTGTAGTCCGCCGCCCGGGCCGTGTCGCCGCCGACAAAGGCCTTCACCAGATTGGGAAGGACCGGAATCATCACGCCCATGGACACGATGTCCATCAGGGCCGTGGCGAAGATGAAGCCGACCGCGGCCTTGCGCCGGCGAATGGATGGCTCTCCGCTCATGTGATCCCCGCCCCCGGTCCCGTCGCCCCGGCCCCCGGGGTTCCCATGGCTCGCATTCCGACCGGCAAGGGTCAATCACCCTGACGCCCAAAAAGAAAACCCCCGGACGATGCCGGGGGCTTTCTGGATCGGAAGGTCTCAGTCCTCGAAGGACTGTTCCTGGACCGGACCGCTGTCCTTGCCCTTTTCGCTGACGTCGCGATCGACGAACTCGATCACCGCCATCGGCGCATTGTCACCGAACCGGTAGCCGGCCTTCAGGACCCGGATGTACCCACCCTGGCGGGCCTGGTACCGGGGGCCGAGGGTGGCGAACAGCTTGCCCACCTGCTCGATGTCGCGGACATGGCTGATCGCCTGCCGCCGGGCGTGCAGGTCACCGCGCTTGGCCAGGGTGACCAGCTTCTCCACGAAGGGACGCAGCTCCTTGGCCTTGGGCAGGGTCGTGACGATCTGCTCGTGCTTGATCAGGCTCGCGGCCATGTTCGCGAACATGGCCGTGCGGTGAGCCGAGGTCCGGCCGAGCTTGCGGTGCGCAACGCCGTGGCGCATGAGGGTCTCTCCAACTGGGACGGGCCGTCTCGCGACGGGCCGTTGAAAGGGTTAGATCTGGTCTTCGAACTTCCGGGCCAGGTCTTCGATGTTTTCCGGCGGCCAGTTCGGCACATCCATGCCGAGGTGCAGACCCATGCCGGACAGCACTTCCTTGATCTCGTTCAGGGACTTCCGCCCGAAGTTCGGGGTGCGGAGCATCTCCGCCTCGGTCTTCTGGATGAGGTCGCCGATATAGACGATGTTGTCGTTCTTCAGGCAGTTGGCCGAACGAACGGACAGTTCCAGCTCGTCGACCTTCTTCAGCAGGGCCGGGTTGAACGGCAGTTCCGGCTTGGACTCGTCCGGACCCTTCCGCTGCGGCTCCTCGAAGGTGATGAAGATGCGCAGCTGGTCCTGCAGGATGCGGGCGGCATAGGCCACCGCGTCCACCGGGGTCACCGCGCCATTGGTTTCCACTTCCAGGATCAGCTTGTCATAGTCGAGGCTCTGACCCTGGCGGGTCGGCTCGACCCGATAGGCCACGCGCTTGACCGGGCTGTAGAGGGCGTCGATGGCGATCAGGCCGATGGGCGCATCTTCCGGACGGTTGCGCTCGGCCGGGACATAGCCCTTGCCGGTCTGGACCGTGAACTCGATCCGCACCTGGGCGCCGTCGTCGAGGGTGCAGAGCACGTGATCCTTGTTGAGGATCTCGATGTCCGACGGGGCGTCGATCATGCCGGCCGTGACCGGACCCGGGCCGGTGGCCCGCAGGGTCATGCGCTTGGGGCCTTCCGCGTGCATGCGGAGCGCCAGTTGCTTGATGTTCAGGATGATGTCGACCACGTCCTCGCGCACGCCCTCCATGGAGGAGAATTCGTGCACGACGCCGTCGATCTGCACCGCCGTCACCGCGGCGCCCTGGAGGGACGACAGCAGCACGCGGCGCAGGGAGTTGCCGAGGGTCACGCCAAAGCCGCGCTCCAGCGGTTCGGCGGTCATGCGAGCCTTGCGGCTGCCGTCACCCCCCGCTTCGATCAGCGGCTTCTCGGGACGGATGAGCTCTTGCCAGTTTCTTTCGATCACGACGGTCTGGTCTCTCGGACGGGGCCCGACGCGCTGTCGCCGGCGGGGGACCGGCGCGCATCATCGGGCGGAATTGTGAGAAGTAGCCTTAGACGCGACGGCGCTTGGGCGGGCGGCAACCATTATGCGGGATCGGGGTCACGTCACGGATCGTCGTGATCGTGAAGCCCACCGACTGAAGGGCGCGAAGGGCCGACTCACGACCCGACCCCGGACCCGCGACGTTGACCTCGAGGGTCTTCACGCCGTGTTCCATCGCCTTTCGGCCCGCATCTTCGGCGGCCATCTGCGCAGCATAGGGGGTCGACTTCCGCGAACCCTTGAACCCCATCATGCCCGCCGACGACCAGGAAATCGTGTTCCCCTGGGCGTCGGTGATGGTCACCATGGTGTTGTTGAAGGTGGCGTTCACGTGAGCGACGCCGGAGGTGATGTTCTTGCGTTCGCGCTTTTTGACGCGCGTCGGTTCTTTGGCCATGGGAGCTCAGCCTTACTTCTTCTTGCCGGCGATCGGCTTCGCCGGGCCCTTGCGGGTCCGGGCATTGGTGTGGGTGCGCTGGCCGCGGACCGGCAGGCCCTTGCGGTGACGCAGGCCCCGATAGGACGCAAGGTCCATCAGGCGCTTGATGTTCATGGACACTTCGCGGCGCAGGTCGCCCTCGACCGTGTAGTCCCGGTCAATGGCTTCGCGCAGCTGCAGGACTTCGGCGTCCGTCAGCTGGTTGACCCGCCGGCTGTCCTCGATGCCGACCTTCGCCAGAAGGTCCTTGGCGGCGCGGGGGCCAATGCCGTGAATATACTGAAGCGCGATTTCCACGCGCTTGTTCGTCGGGATATTGACGCCTGCAATACGGGCCACGTCTGTTATTCTCCTGGTGCGCGCGCACAGAAACGCGAAAGCACCCCCGCCTTTTTCAAGACCGGGAGAGCCGGCGCAAATCGTGCGCCTTTTCGCGGAAGCGCTTCGTTATAAGGATGAAACGACGGGCGTCAATGCCCGACCGAGTAAAAGCCGTAAATTATGCGATAATCCGGCCGCTTCCAATGGCCGGATCCCCGCGGTTTGCTAGAGCGCGGCCAGGGCCGCGTCGATGGCCGCAGACACCGTGGCGATGTCCGCCATGCCGTCCACTTCCACCAGGTTTCCCCGGGCCTCGTAGTAGGGCAGCAGGGGCGCCGTCTGCCGCATATAGGCGTCCAGCCGCACCTTGAAGCTCTCCGGATTGTCGTCCGCCCGCCCCTCTTCCGCGAACCGCCGGGCGATCCGGGCCATCAGGGCGTCGGGATCCACCTTCAGGCGAATCACGATGTCGATCTTCCGGCCGCGGCCTGCCAGCATGGCGTCCAGCGCCTCGGCCTGGGCCACGGTCCGCGGGAAACCGTCGAAGATGGCCCCGCCCGCGGCTTCCGTCGCCGGCAGCTTCTCCTCGATCAGGGCGATGACGATGTCGTCGGACACCAGCTCTCCCCGGTCCATGATGCCGGATACCCGGAGCCCGAGCTCGGATCCCGAACTGCGCGCCGCCCGCAGCATGTCGCCGGTCGACAGCTGGACCATGTTGCGCAGCTCCACCAGCCGCTTGGCCTGGGTGCCCTTCCCCGCCGCCGGCGGCCCGAACAGGATCAGATTCATGTGCTTCCCGCAGCCCCCGATATCGCGGTCTTGGAACGCCCGGCCGTTGTCGGCCGCCGCCGCGTGATAGTGATTAGCGGGCCTTGCCGCCGCCGCGCAACTTCGACTTCTTGATCAGGCCCTCATACTGGTGCGCCAGCAGGTGGGACTGGATCTGGGCCACGGTGTCCATGGTCACGGTCACCACGATCAGGATCGATGTGCCCCCCAGATAGACCGTGGGGCCCACCGCGCCGGTGATCGCCTCAGGCAACAGGCAGACCAGGGTGATGTAGGCCGCCCCGATCACCGTCAGTCGCGTCAGCACATAGTCCAGATAGGCCGCCGTCCGCTTCCCCGGGGGATAGCCCGGCAGGAACCCGCCGTACTTTCGCAGGTTCTCCGCCGTGTCCTCGGGGTTGAAGACAATGGAGGTGTAGAAGAAGGCGAAGAAGATGATCAGAAAGCCATAGGCCACCATGAAGGCCGGCTGGCCATGCTGCAGCATGCCCACGGCCCCCGGCATCCACTGAAGCCAGCTTGGCAGGTTGGCCGTCGACAGGAAGCCCATGGCCGTGGTCGGCAGCAGTAGCAGGCTGGAGGCGAAGATCGGCGGGATCACGCCCGGCGTGTTGATCTTCAGCGGCAGAAAGCTGGAGTCGCCGCCATACATGCGGTTGCCCACCTGGCGCTTGGGGTACTGCACCAGCAGACGGCGCTGGGAGCGCTCCATGAACACGATGAACAGCACCACGGCCACGGCCATGACCACCACCAGCAGCAGCAGGGCCGGATTCATGGCCCCGGTCCGGGTCAGGGACAGCATCTGGGCCAGGGAGTTGGGCAGGGCGGCGACGATGCCGGCGAAGATGATCAGGGACACGCCGTTGCCCACGCCGCGGCTGGTGATCTGCTCCCCCAGCCACATGAGGAACAGGGTGCCGCCGGACAGGGTGGCCATGGTGGACAGGACGAAGAACACGCCGGGATGGTCCACCAGCCCCTGGCTGTTCTGCAGGCCGATGGCGATACCGAAGGACTGCACCAGGGCCAGCACGACGGCGAGATAGCGGGTGTACTGGTTCAGGGTTTTGCGGCCAGCCTCTCCGCCTTCCTTGCGCAGCTTCTCCCAGGGACCGTAGATGGTCCCCATCAGCTGCACGATGATGGAGGCGGAGATGTAGGGCATCACGTTCAGGGAGAAGATGGCCATGCGCTGCACGGCCCCCCCAGAGAACATGTTGAACATGCCGAGAATGCCCTTCGACTGGCCCGAGAAGGCCGCCTCGAAGTGGGTCAGATCGATGCCGGGGATCGGGATGAAGGTCCCGAGGCGGTACATGATCAGGGCGCCGAGGGTGAACCACAGGCGCTTGTGCAGCTCCGTCGCCCGGGCGAAGGAGCCGACATTCATATTGGCGGCTAGCTGTTCTGCGGCCGAAGCCATCTCAAGTCCTCAAATCCAGGATGCAGAGCCAGACATAGGCGCGCCGCGCCGTAATGTCAGCCCTCGACGGCGACGTCGACCTTCTTCGTCAGGGTCACCTTGCCGCCCGCGGCTTCGATGATCTTGAGCGCGCCGGCGGTCGCCGAATAGGCGGTGATGTCGAGCTTCAGCGACAGCTCGCCCTGCCCCAGCAGCTTCACGCCGTCCCGTTCGCGGCGGATGACGCCGGCGGCCTTCAGGGCGGCCGCATCGATGGGCTTCTTGGCGTCCAGCTTGCCGGCCTCGACGGCCTTCACGATGCGCCAGATGTTCACTTCGGCAAAGACCAGCGCGTCAGGATTGTTGAAGCCGCGCTTGGGCATCCGCATGTGCAGGGGCATCTGACCGCCTTCGAAGGCGTTCATGCCGTGACCCGTGCGGGACGTCTGGCCCTTCACGCCGCGGCCGGCGGTCTTGCCCTTGCCCGAGCCCGGGCCGCGGCCGACGCGCATGCGCTTCTTGTGGGCGCCGGCATTGTCGGCCAGTTCGTTCAGCTTGGTCATGTCGCCTCTCCTGGGAGATCAATCGCCGGGCGGACGCCCGACTCGGCTGGAAGGAAGGGAAGTCGGTCGAGAAAGGCGCTCAGGCCTTCGTCTCGACCACCTCGATCAGATGGTGGACCTTGGAGATCATGCCGCGAACGCAGGCATTGTCATCCAGCTCCGAGTGACGGCCGATCTTGTTGAGGCCGAGACCCACGAGCGTGGCGCGCTGGTCCGGGTGGCGCCGCAGGGGGCTGCCGATCTGGCGAACGACGATCTTGGACATGGTGTTTTCCTCAGCCCTCGATGGCGTCCGGCGCCGAGGCGCCGTCGGTGCGGCGACCGAGGATGTCGGCCACCTTCTTGCCGCGCTTGTTGGCGACCTGGCGGGGAGAGCTCTGCCCCTTCAGGGCGTCGAACGTGGCGCGCACCATGTTGTACGGGTTGGACGACCCGATCGACTTGGCGACCACGTCCTGGATGCCCAGGGTCTCGAGCACGGCGCGCATCGGACCGCCGGCGATGACGCCGGTGCCCGGAGGGGCCGCGCGGAGCGTGACCTTGCCCGCGCCATGACGGCCTGCGCCGTCATGATGCAGGGTGCGGCTCTCCCGGAGCGGCACGCGGATCATCGACTTCTTGGCCTCTTCCGTCGCCTTGCGGATCGCTTCCGGCACTTCACGCGCCTTGCCGTGACCGAAGCCGACGCGGCCCTTCTGGTCGCCCACCACCATCAGCGCGGCGAACGAGAAACGACGTCCGCCCTTCACCGTGGCGGCGACGCGGTTGATATGAACCAGCTTCTCGACGATGTCGCTTTCGGCGCGCTCTTCGGTCGGCTGATTGCGGTCGCGACGGTCGCGACGTCCGCCGCCCTCACCGCCACGCTGCTGTTGTTGTTGATCGCCACGAGCCATGTGATTCGTTTCCTTAGAAGTTCAGGCCGGCTTCGCGCGCGGCGTCGGCCAGGGCCTTGACCCGCCCGTGATAGAGGTAGCCACCGCGATCGAAGACCACGTCGGTGACACCCTTTTCCTTGGCGCGTTCGGCGATCAGGCGACCGATGGCGGCCGCGGCTTCCACGTCCGACCCCTTGGACACGCCGGCGGCGGCTTCCAGGGTCGACGCCGACACGACGGTCACGCCCTGGGCGTCGTCGATCAGCTGAGCCGAGATGTTCTTGTTCGAGCGATACACCGAAAGGCGCAGGCGACCGTTTCCGACCTTCTTGAGGCGGGTGCGGTTGCGCTGGGCGCGGCGAGCTGTTTGTTCGCGGGGAGAGAGCGCCATGGCTTACTTCTTCTTGCCTTCCTTGCGGCGCACGGTCTCGCCCTGATACCGGACGCCCTTGCCCTTGTAGGGCTCGGGCGGACGGATCCGGCGAATACGTGCGGCGGTTTCACCCACCAGCTGCTTGTCGATGCCGCTGATGCGCACTTCGGTCTGCTTGGGCACGACGAAGGTCACGCCGGCCGGGGCCGGAATGTCCACGTCGTGGCTGAAGCCGAGCTGCAGGGACAGGGCCGGGCCCTTCATCGCAGCGCGGTAACCCACGCCCACCAGCTCGAGCACTTCCTCGTAGCCGTCGGTCACGCCGTGGACCATGTTGGCCACCAGCGTGCGGGACAGGCCCCACATGCCGCGGGCCCGCTGGGTGTCCACGGACGGCGCCAGGGTCAGCTCGGCGCCTTCGCGGGTGATGGCGACTTCTTCCGGCACCGTGAAGGACAGCTGGCCCTTGGGCCCCTTCACGCTGACGGTCTGGCCGTCGACGGTCAGCGTCACGCTGGCCGGGATGGCGATGGGCTTCTTGCCGATACGAGACATGGTTTGCCTTTCCCGATCAGTAGACCCGGCACAGCACTTCGCCACCGACGTTCTCGGTGCGGGCGGCGCTGTCCGACATGACGCCCTTGGGCGTCGACAGGATCGAGATGCCCAGGCCGTTCTTCACCGGCTTGAGGTCCTTGATCGACGAATAGACCCGACGGCCGGGGCGCGAGACGCGGGCGATTTCCGCAATCACGGGCTCGCCGTCGAAGTACTTGAGCTCGATCTCGAACTCGGGATGCTCACCCGGCTTCTCGATCAGGGCGTAACCGCGGATGTAGCCCTCGTCCTGCAGCACGTCGAGGACGCGCCGGCGCAGGGTGGAGGCCGGGGTCGACACCTTCGAGCGCTTGCGCTGGTTGGCGTTCTTGATGCGGGCGATCAGATCGCTCAGGGGATCGTTGAAGGACATGCTCCCCTCCTACCAGCTGGACTTGACGAGACCGGGGATCTGCCCGGCCGAGCCGAGTTCGCGCAGCGCGATCCGGCTCATCTTCAACTTGCGATAATAGGCCCGCGGACGACCGGTCACATCGCAGCGATTGCGGATGCGGGTCTTGGCCCCGTTGCGCGGCAGGGCCGCCAGCTGCAGGCGCGCCTCGAAGCGCTCCTCCAGGGACAGGCTCTCGTCGTTGGCGACGGACTTGAGCGCCTCGCGCTTGGCCTCGAACTTCTTGACCAGGCGCTTGACGTTTTCGTTGCGGTTGATGGCGCTTTTCTTAGCCATGGTGCTCTCCTGCGCTCCCGATCAGACGTTGTTGAAGGGGAACTGGAATTCTTTGAGAAGCGCACGCGCTTCGTCGTCGGTCGGCGCGGTGGTGCAGACGATGATGTCCATGCCCCACATCTGGTCGATCTGGTCGTAATTGATCTCCGGGAACACGATGTGCTCCTTCAGACCCATGGCGTAGTTGCCACGACCATCGAACGCCTTGCCGTTGAGACCCCGGAAGTCCTTCACCCGCGGCAGAGCGATGGTGATCAGACGGTCGAGGAACTCGTACATGCGGTCCTTGCGAAGCGTCACCTTGGCGCCGATCACCATGCCTTCGCGCAGCTTGAACTGGGCGACGGACTTGCGGGCGCGGGTGGGCGCAGGCTTCTGGCCGGCGATCGCCGTCAGGTCCTTGATCGCCGCATTGACCTTCTTGGAGTCCGTGGTGGCCTCGCCGACGCCCATGTTGAGCACGACCTTGTCCAGCTTCGGAATCTGCATGTCGTTGGTGTAACCGAACTGGGACTTCATCTTCGCGCGGATTTCCTCGCGATAGATGGTCTTCAGCCGGGGTTCGTAGGCCGTATCAACCATTGATCACCTCACCGGTGGTCTTGGCGACGCGGACCTTCTTGTCCCCGTCGACGCGGAACCCGACGCGGGTCGGCTTCCCATTGGAATCGACGATGGCCACGTTCGAGACGTGGATCGCGGCTTCCTTGTTCTTGATGCCCCCTTGCGGGTCGGCCTGGGAGGCGCGGGTGTGGCGCTGAACGATGTTCAGACCTTCCACCACCAGCCGCTGCTCCTTGGGCATCACCTTCAGGACGCGGCCCTCACGGCCCTTTTCCTTACCGGTGATGACCACGACGCGGTCACCCTTCTTGATCTTTGCGGCCATTACAGCACCTCCGGCGCGAGGCTGATGATCTTCATGTGGTTCTTGGCGCGCAGTTCGCGCGGAACCGGCCCGAAGATGCGGGTGCCGATGGGCTCGGACTGCTTGTTGACGATCACCGCCGCATTCTTGTCGAAGCGGATCAGCGAGCCGTCGCGGCGCTTCACGCCCTGCGCGGTGCGCACGACGATGGCGCGGAGCACGTCGCCCTTCTTTACGCGGCCGCGGGGAATGGCTTCCTTCACGGACACGACGATGAGATCACCGACGCCGGCGTAGCGACGCTTCGCTCCGCCCAGCACCTTGATGCACATGACCCGGCGAGCGCCCGAGTTATCGGCGACTTCCAGGTTAGTTTGCATCTGGATCATGAGTTATCGACCCTTCTTCAAACTTCAGCGGAAGCCTGGACGTCCGACAGGACTTCCCAGGTCTTCAGCTTGGAGCGCGGCGCGCACTCGACGATTTTCACGATGTCGCCAGCCTTGACGGCGTTGGCCTCATCATGGGCGTGATACTTCTTGGACCGGCGGACGGTCTTCTTCATGACGGGGTGCAGGAAGGTCCGCTCGACCTTCACCACAACAGTCTTGTCGCCCTTGTCGGAGACGACCAGCCCTTCGAGAATTCGCTTCGGCATCTTCGTTCCTACCTCAGGCCTTGACGGTCTTTTGACGCATCACGGTCTTGATGCGGGCGATGTCCTTGCGGACCTCGTCGACCCGGTGGGTCTTTTCCAGCTGACCCGTCGCCGCCTGGAAGCGCAGGTTGAACTGCTCCTTCTTCAGGGACAGCAGCTGGTCGGACAGTTGATCGGACGACAGGGCCCGGATATCGGCAATCTTGGTCATCACGCGGCCTCCGCCTGCACAACGCCGGCGTCCAGACGGGTCACGACCTTGGTCCGGATCGGCAGCTTGGCGGCGCCCAGACGCAGGGCCTCGCGGGCGATCTCGTCGCTGACGCCGTCGATTTCGAACATGATCCGGCCCGGCGCAACCCGCGCGGCCCAGTATTCGACATTGCCCTTGCCCTTGCCCATCCGGACTTCGGCGGGCTTGTCGGTCACGGGCAGGTCCGGGAAGATCCGGATCCACACGCGCCCCTGGCGCTTCATCTGGCGGGTGATCGCCCGACGGGCCGCTTCGATCTGGCGGGCGGTGATCCGCTCCGGCTCCAGCGCCTTCAGCCCATAGGAGCCGAAGTTCAGGGCCGTGCCGCCCTTCGAGGCGCCGTGGATACGGCCCTTGAACTGCTTGCGGAACTTGGTCTTCTTAGGAGACAGCATGGTTATCAGCCCTCACGCTGGCCGCGGCGACCGCGATCATTGCGGTCACGGTTGTCCCGATCGCCGCGCTCGCGACGCTCGCCCTCGCCACCGCCGGAGCCGGCTTCCGTGGCCCAGCGCTTGTCTTGAGCCATGGGATCGTGCTCGAGCACCTCGCCCTTGAAGACCCAGGTCTTCACGCCGATGATGCCGTAGGTGGTCTTGGCTTCCGCGAAACCGTAGTCGATGTCGGCGCGCAGGGTGTGGAGCGGCACGCGACCTTCGCGATACCATTCCATCCGCGCGATTTCCGCACCGCCCAGACGACCGGAGACGTTGATCCGGATCCCCTTGGCGCCCATGCGCATGGCCGACTGGATGGCCCGCTTCATGGCGCGGCGGAACGCGATCCGGCGCTCCAGCTGCTGGGTGATGGACTCGGAGATCAGCTGGGCGTCCGTCTCGGGCTTGCGCACCTCGACGATGTTCAGGAACACCTCGCCCTCGGTCATGGCCGACAGGTCCTTGCGGAGCTTGTCGATGTCCGCGCCCTTCTTGCCGATGATCACACCCGGGCGCGCGGCATAGATGGTGACGCGGCACTTCTTGTGCGGACGCTCGACGATGATGCGCGAGACACCGGCCATGCCCAGGCGCTTCTTCAGCTCCCGGCGGATCTTGATGTCCTGGTGCAGCAGACGACCATAGTCCTCGCCGTCGGCGAACCAGCGGCTGTCCCAGGTGCGGTTGATGCCGAGGCGGAGCCCGATTGGATTGACCTTCTGACCCATCAGGCCGCCTCCTGCCCAAGCTCGCGGACCACGATGGTGATCTCGGAGAAGAATTTCTCGATGCGCACGCCACGACCGCGGGCGCGGGCGGCGAAGCGCTTCATCAGGATGTTCTTGCCCACATAGGCCTCGGCGACGATCAGGTTGTCGATGTCGAGGTTGTGGTTGTTTTCCGCATTGGACACAGCCGAGTACAGCGCCTTGCGAACGTCGCGGGCGATGCGCTTGGGGCTGAATTCCAGCTCGTTCAGGGCGCGCTGGACCGGCAGGCCGCGGATGGACTGGGCCACCAGGTTCAGCTTGCGCGGGCTGGTGCGAAGATTGACGATCTTCGCACGGGCCTCTTGGTCCGCGACGCGGCGGGGATTGGCGGTCTTGCCCATGTTACTTCCTCTTCGCCTTCTTGTCGGCGGCATGGCCGTAGAAGGTGCGGGTCGGCGAGAACTCGCCGAACTTGTGGCCGACCATGTCTTCGCTGACCAGCACGGGCACGTGCTTCTGGCCGTTGTAGACGCCGAAGGTCAGGCCCACGAACTGGGGCATGATCGTCGAGCGGCGCGACCAGGTCTTGATCACGTCCTTGCGTCCGCCCGAATGAGCCACATCGGCCTTCTTCAGGAGGTATCCGTCCACGAACGGACCTTTCCAAACGGAGCGGGTCATCTGTTAGCGAGCCTTCTTGAGGTGACGCGACCGGATGATGAATTTATCCGTCGTCTTGTTGGTGCGGGTCTTGCGGCCCTTGGTCGGCTTGCCCCACGGGGTGACCGGGTTGCGGCCGCCCGAGGTCTTGCCTTCACCGCCGCCGTGCGGGTGGTCGATCGGGTTCATGGCCACGCCGCGGACGTGCGGGCGGAAGCCCATATGGCGCACGCGACCGGCCTTGCCGAGGCTTTCGTTCATGTGGTCCGGATTGGACACCGCGCCGACCGTGGCCAGGCAGTTGTCCAGGACCATGCGAAGCTCGCCGGACCCGAGGCGGATCTGGGCGTAACCGGAATCCCGGCCGACCAGCTGGGCGTAGGCGCCGGCGGACCGGGCCATCTGGCCGCCCTTGCCGGGCTTCAGCTCGATGTTGTGGATGATCGTGCCGATGGGCATGGAGCGCAGCGGCATGCAGTTGCCGGGCTTCACGTCGACCTTCTCGCCGGCGATCACCTCGTCGCCCTGACGCAGGCGCTGCGGGGCCAGGATATAGGCCAGCTCCCCGTCGGCGTACTTGATCAGCGCGATGAAGGCGGTGCGGTTGGGGTCATATTCCAGACGCTCCACCGTGGCCGCCACGTCGAACTTGCGACGCTTGAAGTCGACCATCCGGTACAGCTTCTTGGCCCCGCCGCCGCGGAAGCGGACGGTGATGCGGCCATTGTTGGAACGTCCGCCCTTGCCGGTCAGACCCTCGACGAGGGTCTTTTCGGGGCGTCCCTTGTGCAGCTCGGAGCGGTCCACAAGGACCAGTCCGCGGCGGCCAGGCGAGGTCGGGTTGAATTGCTTAAGCGCCATGATCTCGTCCTCAGAGCCCGGTCGTCACGTCGATGGACTGGCCTTCGGCCAGGGTCACGATCGCTTTCTTGACGTCGGAGCGGCGTCCGACCACGCCACGGAAGCGCTTGGTCTTGCCCTTGGTCACAACAGTGTTGACCTTCAGGACATTGACCTTGAACAGCTCTTCGACAGCGGCGGCGATTTCATCCTTCGTCGCGTCCAGCGCAACCTTGAAGACGACCTTGTTCTGCTCCGAGAGCAGGGTCGCCTTTTCGGTGATGTGCGGGGCGAGGATGGTGTCGTAGTGGCGGGCGGTGGCGGCCATCACGCAGCTTCCTTCTCGTCGGTGAAGCGGGCTTCAATGGCTTCGACAGCGGCGCGGGTCAGGACCAGCGTGTGGTGGCGCAGCACGTCATAGACATTGAGACCGGCGTTCGGCAGCACATCCAGGTGCGGGATGTTGCGGGCGGCCAGCTTCAGGTTGGCGTCAACTTCCGGTCCGGCGATGACCAGGGCGTTCTTCAGGCCGAGCTTGGTCAGCTGGACCCGCAGGGCGGCGGTCTTCGGCGCCGTCAGGGAGGCGCTGTCCAGCACCACCAGAGAGCCGTCCTTGGCCTTGGCCGACAGGGCGTGCCGCAGGGCCAGCGCGCGGACCTTCTTGGGAAGGTCGATCTCGTGGCTGCGGTTCACCGGGCCGTGCGTCTTGGCGCCGCCGACGAACTGGGCCGCCTTGCGCGAGCCGTGACGGGCGCCGCCGGTGCCCTTCTGCTTGTACATCTTCTTGCCGGTCCGGGCGACTTCGTTCCGGGTCTTGATCTTGTGCGTGCCGGCGCGGCGCTTGGCCAGTTGCCAGACCACGCAGCGCTGCAGGATGTCCGCGCGGATCTCCTCGATCCCGAAGATGGCGTCCGACAGCTCGATCTGGCCAGCCTTGGCCGCGTCGAGGGTGATTACGTCGAGCTTCACGCTTCGCCCCCTTCTTGTTGGGTTTCTTCCGCGACCGGAGCGGCCGTTTCAACGACGGCGCCCGCCTTGCGGAACGCGCCCGGCTTCGGAGCGCTCTCCGGCAGGGCCTTCTTGATCGCGTCGCGGACCTTGACGTAGGAGCCCTCGGAGCCCGGAACGGCGCCGCGGACCATGATCAGGCCGCGCTCGGCGTCGACGCGCCACACCAGGATGTTCTGGGTGGTGACATTGTCCTGGCCGAGATGGCCGGCCATCTTCTTGCCCTTGAACACCTTGCCGGGGTCCTGGCGTTGGCCGGTGGATCCATGGCTCCGGTGGGAGACGGACACGCCGTGCGTGGCGCGCAGGCCGCCGAAGTGCCACCGCTTGATGGCCCCCGCAAAGCCCTTGCCGACGGTGACGCCCTGGATATCCACCCGCTGGCCGACCACGAAGTGATCCGCGGTGATCTCCGCGCCGATGTCGATCAGGTCGTCCTTGGTCACGCGGAATTCCGCGACGATCCGCTTGGGCTCCACTTCCGCCTTGGCGAAATGGCCGCGTTCGGCCTGGCTGGTGTTCTTGACCTTCTTGGTCCCCGCGCCGAGCTGGAGGGCGACATAGCCGTCGCGCTCCTCGGTGCGGTGGTCAATGACCTGGCAGCCGTCGAGCTGCAGAACGGTGACGGGCACGTGATTTCCGGCTTCATCGAAGAAGCGGGTCATGCCGAGTTTCTTGGCGAGTACGCCGGTGCGCATCGGTGCGATCCTCAGAGCTTGATTTCGACGTCAACGCCAGCCGACAGGTCGAGCTTCATCAAAGCATCAACCGTCTGGGGCGTGGGATCGACGATGTCGAGCACGCGCTTGTGCGTGCGGATTTCGAACTGCTCCCGCGACTTCTTGTCGACGTGGGGGGAGCGGTTCACGGTGAACCGTTCAATCAGCGTGGGCAGGGGGATCGGCCCCCGCACGGTCGCTCCGGTGCGCTTGGCCGTCTGCACGATCTCGCGGGTGGAGTGATCCAGGACCCGGTGATCGAAGGCCTTAAGCCGGATGCGGATATTCTGACGATCCATATCGCTCAAATTCCCTCGCGCGTTCGCCACGCAGCTAACAGTTCAAAGACCGAAGGTCAGTCGCCTGACCCAAGCTCGCCCCGAACGCAGAACCAAAAGTGGTGTTCCAGCCGTGCGGGACCCGCAAAAACGAGATGGAGGCCCCCGCGCCAGACTGGCGAAGGCCCCTCTCTGGAAGAGACGCGGCGGACGCCGGAAGCCGGCGGACCGCTATGTCCTGTCGTTTTTGCGAACCGCGTCTAGGCCTTTCGACCTACAGCCGGTTCAGCAGAGTTGGGGTGAATACGCGGAGATTCCCGGCGCGTCAAGGTGAAGTTGCACCCTTTTCCGCCGGTCTGTCCCCGCCTCTCTCCCCGGACCCTAGCGTCCGATGTGAATGTCGCCGGAGCCCGCCTTGCTCTGCGACACCGGTCCGGTGGCGTGATCGATCAGGATGTCACCCGACCCGGCCACCGAGGCGCTGACGGCCCCGCCCTCCCCGTGGAAGCGGAAGTCGCCGGAGCCGGCGACCGCGACCCGCAGGTCCGGCGACCGTCCCCGATCGATGGTCACGTTCCCCGATCCGCTGATCTGGGTGCGCACGGGTCCCTGGACCTCGTCCACATGAATGTCGCTGGATCCGCCGACGCGGATGTCCAGGGGCCCCGTGGCGCCCAGGCGCACATCCGCCGATCCGGAGGTGGAGATGTCCGCGGCGCCGTCCACGCGGCCCAGTTTCAGGTCGCCGGAGCCGGACAGGGCTGCGCGCAGGGCCCCGACCCGCCCCCCGGTGACGTCCCCCGAACCTGACACGTGCACGCCCATGGGCCCTGCCACGTCGCCGGTGCGCCAGTCGCCGCACCCCGAGACCGCCAGGTCCAGACTGCGGGCGCCGGCGACCTGGCCGAACACCGCGCCATCGGCGGCGACCCGGGCGTCGAGGGGCGTGCGGATGACGATCAGCGGCATGTCCTCCGGCCCCACCCGACCCAGTCCGGCGACATTGGCCTGCCCCCGTTCCCGATCCGGTTCGCCGTCACGATGTCCGTGGAACAGGGCGCCGAAGCCGAAACTGGCGGAGCCACACCCATGGATGCGATGGGCCAGACCGCCGTCGATCATCGTCCGGTCCCCCTCCCGCCAGACCCGTACGGACGGCAGGGCCTTGCGTCCGGGGGTGACCGTCACGCTGACGTCGCCCCGGGCCTCGGGGATGACCTGGACCCGCGCCACGGCGTCATGGACGACGACGCTGGCGCCGTCCGCAAAGGCCGTTCCAGCCGCGCCGACGGCGGCGGCGGCGATGCAGGCCGCAACGGCCTGCGAGACGAAGTGCGTCATGATGATCCTCCCCGGATGTCCTGGGAAGGTTAGGTCGGGGACGCTGCGGTCGCCACTTAACAATTGGTCATTCTCGGCCGGCGCGTCCAGGCCGCGAAAAACAGAAGGCCCCGCCGGATCGCTCCGGCGGGGCTCTGTGTCAGTCGCTGGGGTCCGCCGGTCGCCCGGCGAGGCCTGAAGCCTATTCGACGATCTTGGAGACCACGCCCGCGCCGACGGTCCGGCCGCCTTCACGGATGGCGAAGCGCAGCTTCTCCTCCATGGCGATCGGGGTGATCAGCT
>CAINOV010000170.1 GCA_903851655.1 uncultured Caulobacterales bacterium | reverse complement strand
TGCGGAAGCACGACAGCTTGAACTTCCAGGTCCGCCAGACCCCGTCCGCCGGCGCGGCCAGACGCCGGCTGACGTCCAGGGTCCCGGCGCAGGCGACGCCGCAGGTCACGCCCAGGGTGACCGGCGCCGTGGCCGGACCGTCTAGGCGGTAGCGGAAGCTGACCACCATGTCCCCCGTGGCCTGGCGCGATAGGTCGACGGCGGTCCCGGTCACCGCCAGCTCTCCCGGGGCGCCCCCCGCCCAGCTGGCCGTGCGCCCGTTTTCCTGCGCGCCGGCGTCGATGGCCTTCAGGCTCACCGGCCCCGACAGGGACAGCCGCCAGGGGTCCGGCGCGTGGCCCGCCACGAAGTAGCGCTCGAGATTGGGCGGCGCCGCGGCCTGGCCCGCATCCTCCGACAGGGGCGGCACGTCCGTGGGGTCCCGATAGGTCAATCCGTAGCCATAGGGGAACTGCGGCTCGTACCGGGCCTCGTCCCGGTGCCCGGGCATCCGGTCCGCCGCCCGGGGCCAGGAAAAGGACAGGCGACCACGGAAGTCCCGGCGCGGCGCGCCGCGGGCGTCGCCGATCAGCACGTCGGCCACCCCGCCGCCTTCCGTCCCCGGCAGCCAGGCGGCGACAAAGGCGTCGGAGGCGTTGATCTCCCGGTTCACCCAGAGGGGCCGACCGGACAGGAACACCGACACCACCGGCACGCCCGCGGCCTTCAGGCGCCGGATCCGCTCCAGGTCCCGCACGTCCCCGGGGTGGAAGGCCGGAGACGGGATGTCGCCCTGGAACTCGGCATAGGGGGTTTCGCCGAACACGACGATGGCCACGTCGGGGCGGCGGGCCCAGGCGCCGTCCGCCGACAGCTCCGCCGATCCGCCGCCGGCGGCCAGGGCTTCGGCGATCCCGGCATAGATCGACTGTCCGTGGGGAAAATCGCCGTTGCGGTTGCCCTGCCCCTGCCAGTTCAGGGTCCAGCCGCCGCTCTGCCGGCCGATGTCGTCGGCGCCGTCGCCGGTGACCAGCACATGCGCCCCGGACCGGATCGGCAGGACGCCGCCGTTGTTCTTGAGCAGCACCAGGGATTCCGCCACGGCGCGGCGGGCGATGGCCCGGTGGTCCGCGGACCCCAGACGGTCGAAGCGACCCACCAGGTCCCGGCGGCCGTCGAACAGGCCCGCCTTGATCTTCACCCGCAGGATCCGGCGCACCGCATCGTCCAGCCGCGCCGCCGGGATCGCCCCGCTGCGCGCCTCCGCCAGGGTGGCGGCGTAGAGGCCCTTCCAGCTGTCCGGCGCCATGTACATGTCGAGCCCGGCGTTCATCGCCTGCGGACAGTCGGTGACGGTGCAGCCGGGGATCTGCCCGTGGGCGTTCCAGTCCCCCACCACGAAGCCCATGAAGCCCATCCGGCCCTTCAGCACGTCGGTGAGCAGGGACGGGTTGCCCGTGTGCTTGGTCCCGTTCCAGCTGGAGAAGGAGGCCATCACCGACAGGACCCCCGCATCGATGGCCGGGGGATAGCCCTGGGCGTGCAGCCGGATCAGATCCGCCTCCGGCAGCTTCGCGTCCCCCTGGTCGACGCCGTTCTCGGTGCCGCCGTCGGCGAGGAAATGCTTGGCCGAACCGAGGATGCGACCCGGCGCGAGAGGACGACCGGGCCGCAACGGGCCCTGCAGGCCCAGCGTCATCGGCCCGGCGTAACTGGCGACGATCTCAGGATCCTCGCCGAAGCCCTCGTAGCTGCGGCCCCAGCGAACATCCCGGGGCACGGCCAGGGTCGGGCCGAAGGTCCAGTCCGCCCCCGTGACCGCCACCTCCTCCGCCGTCGCCGCGCCGATCTGACGGATCAGAGCCGGATCCCGCGCCGCGCCCAGGCCGATATTGTGCGGAAACAGGGTGGCGCCCACGATCTTGTTGTGGCCGTGGACCGCATCGATCCCGAACAGCAGCGGGATCGGCGGGTGATGCTGTCCGCGGGTCGCGGCGGCGGCCCGGTACTGTCCGATCAGCTTCGTCCAGGCCGCGGGCGGCGCGCGGTTGTCGCCGCCGGGCGCGGAATTGCCCCCCGCCAGCAGGGCCCCGATCGGGTAGGTGCGAAGATCGTCCGGCGTGATCGAGGCGATGTCCGCCTGGATGGTCTGGCCGACCTTCTCCTCCAGGGTCATGTGCGACATCAGGACGGTGATCCGGCGCTCCGTCGCCGGGTCGGTGATCGCCGCGGGGCTGTGCGCCGCCGGCCAGAGGACCGGATGGGCCTGCGACTCCGGCCCCATCTGAGGCGCCGCGACCGGGGCGGCCGTTACGCTTCCGGCGAGAAGCCAGGCCAGGAGACCCGCGCTCAGCCGGCGACCAGGGGGATGCGGAACAACGGACGACGGAACAGTCATGGAGCCTCGGAAACGACTTGGGTCGCGGGGAACAGATTCCACCCGCGCAGTTGCAGGGTCATGCGCCCGCCGGACCCGCCGGGGACATGGACGGTCACGACGCGGGTCTCCCCGGGCAGCAGCGAGACGTAGTTGTCGGAATAGTAGGCCGGCAGGATCCGTGCGCCCCGGTCGTCCACCAGGGTCAGCTTGGCGGCCAGGGCCGGAACCCGGGACGGGTTGCGCAGGACGGCGCGGATCACCCGCTCCCCGCCCTCGCGGGACGCGCGGGCGGCCAGATCGACGCGGGTCTGCGGCATCCTGTCCATCGCCGTCAGGTCCGCGGAGTCGGCCCCCTGCCAGTAGAGATTGCGGGAGACCTCGCGCCCCCGGCTGTCCGTCAGGCGCAGGGCCACCAGCACCACCGGCGCCTGGGCGAACCACCGGGCGAGGTCCAGCCGCGGCAGGGTGACGATCTGGTTGGCCGGCGCGTCCACCCGGTCCCGGCGCCGCGACAGTTCCCGTCCGTCGAGGGGCAGGATCCGGCTTTCAAGGGTCAGGCCGGACCGGTCCTGCAGGGTCGTATTGCCCACGGTGAGGCTGAAGTCCGGCAGGTTCAACTGGGCGTGGACAGGCTCCAGCGCCGACTTCACCCCGTAATAGGAGGCCTGGGTGTCGTAGTCGGCGCTGTACATCTGCCAGTGGTTGCTGGGCCAGGCCGGATGGGTCATCCACAGCAGCCGCCCGGAATTGCGGGTCCACAGATGGGCGAGGAAGCCCTCGAAGATCGCCCGGTAATCCACCAGGTTCATCATCTGGGCCTTGCGCTCGAAGTCCTCGAGGCTGTCGGGCGCGCCGAACTGGCGGGTGAGGGTGGCCATGAACCCGGCCACGTCGCCGTTCCCGCCGAAATGCCAGTCGTGATAGGCCAGGGTGTCGCTGATCGGCCAGCGGTCCTCCGCCGGAACCATGGCCTTGATCGCCTCCAGCGTGGCGAGGGACGGCGTGCCCACCTCTACGGAAAAGCCCCCGGCGAGGCTGGTGAAATAGCCCTCCGGCGGCCGGTAGTCATAGGGCCCGCTGTCCTGCAGGTTCACCCGGTTGGAGCTGCCGGTGTAGAGCCGGGTCCCGTCCAGCCGGTTCACCAGGTCCGCCAACCCCTCGTTGACGATGGGCTGCGGCACGCCTTCGTTGCGCCCGAACCAGACGGCGACGGACGGATGCCCCCGATAGCGGCGGATGACATCCTCGGCGTTGGTCAGGAACAGGGCGGGATCCTGCAGCTCCAGCTGGAAGTTCTGGGTCGACTCCCAGAAGTCGTTCAGGACCAGCAGGCCGTTCTCGTCCGCCAGGTCGTAGAAGACGTCCTCGGTGTTCTGGCCCAGCCAGTTGCGGATGATGTTGACCCCCGCCTCCCGGTGCAGCCGGAAATAGGGCGCCAGCCGGTCGCGGCTGACCCGCTTGCGGCTGTCGTCCATGCCCCAGCTGCCGCCCCGGGCGGCGATGCGCACCCCGTTCACCTTGATGACCAGATAGGGCGCCAGCGACGCGTCATCGGCCGCCCGCACTGCGGTTGAGCCTTCCCCCGCCAGGGTCAGAGACTGGGCCCAGCCGTTGGCGACCTGCTTGATGGCCTCATGCCGTCCATCCACCAGGGCCACGCCCCGGGCGGCGGCGGGGTCGACCTCCACCCGCTTGAGCCGGCCGTCGTGGTCGAACAGGGACAGGTCGTAGCTGATCTCCCGCACGCCGAAGCGCGTCCGGGCCCGGTCGCTCTCCGCGCCGCCGTCATCCACCCGGACCTCCAGATGGTAGAGCTCCGGCGCGCCATAGCCGTTGGGCCACCACAGCCGGGGATGGGTCAGGCGCAGCTGGGGAAAGTCCTTCGCCGTCAGGGCGATCTCGCTGCGCCCCGGCGGAATGTCCGCCGTCGTCTCGACGCTGACCCCCTCGAAGGCTGCGCGCAGGGTCACATGGCGGACGGCGCCAGTGCTGTTGTCCACCGGCGCCATCACGTCCAGCTCCGCCCTGTCCCGCAGGGGCAGCGGCAGATGGGTCACCACATAGGGAACGCCCAGCCGCACGACCCCGGTGGTGGTCAGCTCCACCCCCTGCCACAGGCCGGTGTTCCGGTCGCGGATGCCGGGGATCCAGTCCCAGCCCTCGGTGGCGATGAAGGTCGGGCCGTCCAGGGCCAAGGCGCCGCCATTGCCCCCCGGCCCATAGGCGATGGACTCCTCGGACGGAATGCCCGGATGCGGCGGCGGCGACACCCGCACGGCGACGGCGTTGACCCCGGGCCGCAGCAGATCGGTCACGTCGAACCGGCCCTGCACGAAGGCGCCGCGCATCTCCCCCGCGCGACGGCCGTTGACGAACACCTCGGCGGCGTAGTTGACCCCCTTGAAGGTCAGCCAGCGGCGGGCGCCGGGCGCGGCCTGCGGCGCCTCGAACTCGGTCCGGTACCAGTAGCTCTGCCGCGACAGGCTTTCGGGGATGGCGAGATTGTCCAGGCCGTGGTCCGGGTCGGGATAGACGCCGCGATCGATCAGGGTGGTCAGCACGGTCCCGGGCACGGTGGCCGCATACCAGTCGTCGGCGACGAAACCGGGCCGGGAGATCGCCGCTCCGTCCGCCGACACCCGGCTGGCGAAGGTCATCCGCCAGCCGCCCACATCGTACCCCCCGGCCGGCAGGGGCAGCAGGGCCGGTCGGACCGGAACCGGTCGCGCCACGGGGGCTGCGACCGGCGCCCGCCCCTGCGGCAGGGTCCAGGGGTCCTGCGGCGTCTGCAGGCCGGTCCAGGCGGTGACCTGCAGGGGCCAGCCGACCCCCACCGGCGTCAGGGTCACCCGGTCGACGTCCGCTCGCGCCGCCGCCAGGGCGCGGATCTGCGCCTCGGTCAGCGCGTCGCTCCGCAGCCGGAAATCCGCCAGGGCGCCGCCGAAATGCCGTGCGGGATCGGCGCTGGTGGGGGCCAGGGCCAGCCGCGGCGCCTCCCCCGGATAGTCGGCGGGGCCTTCTGCGACCTGTCGCCCGTCCACCCACAGGGACAGGCGCCCCGCCGCGTGCCGAACCGCCAGCGCCCGCCAGGCCCCCGGCGCCAGCGGGTCCGCGGCGCTGATCTGTGTGGCCCCCAGCCGCACCATGGGCCGGCCGGCCTCCAGCAGGATCTGCAGCCGTCCCGGGGCGTCTGGCGCGCCCAGCACGGCGACGGTCGTCACCCCCGCGCCCGCCAGGTCGGGACGGATCCACGCGGTCAAGGTCCAGGGGGCGGCCCGGGCCAGCAGCGGTTCCGCGGGCGGCAGGGTGCGGACCATGCCGACGCCCCCCTGCAGAAAGGACAGGTTGTAGGGGCCGGTCGCGCCCGGCGTCGGACCCTCGTCCGCCTGCGCCGCGAACCCGGCCAGAGCGGCGAGAGCGCCCAGCAGAAGGACCGGACCGCGCATCTAGCGTCCCGCCGCCAGGGCCGCCGCCGCCGGCGCCGCCTCGGACCGGGCGGCGCGGAGGGCGAACAGGGCGATCAGCCCATAGGCCGCCATCGGAACCAGGAAGGCCGTGTGCAGGCCGAGCGCGTCGGCCAGCAGGCCCACGCCCACCGGCAGGACGGCGCCGCCGACAATGGCCATGCACAGAAGGCCGGACGTCGCCGCCTCCGACGCCGACGACCGCGCCAGGGTCAGGGTGAAGATGGTCGGGAACATGATGGCGTTGAACAGGCCGATGGAGAGGGCCAGCGCCGCCGCCAGGGGGCCGCCGGCCTGGCTGACCGTGAGGCACAGGCCCGCGGCGGCCGCTGCGACGCCGGCCAGCAGCCAGGCCGCCTTCACGCGGGTCAGCAGCAGGCTGCCGCCGAACCGTCCGACCATGGCCCCCAGCCAGTACAGCGCCAAAAGCTTGCCCCCCTCCGCCAGGCTGACCCCCAGCACATCCCCCTGGTGCAGGAAGTTGATCATCATGCTGCCCACGGAGACCTCGGCGCCCACGTAAAGAAAGATCGCCCCGGCCCCGAACAGCGCCTCCGCCGACCGGAGGGCGGAGAAGACGCCGCCCTGGGCCGCGCCCGGCGCCGCGGCGGGGGTCGCCAGCCGCCGGCGGACCAGGAAGATGAAGCCGGTCAGGGCGGCGATCAGGACCGCGACAATGACGAAGGACGTATCGATCTGCCGCAGGGAGCGGACCCGCTGGGCGGCCGTCGCCGCCCCCTGGCTGGCGGCGAACACCCCGCCGCTCAGCATCACCATGGCGCCGAAATAGGGACCGGCCACGGTGCCGAGGGAGTTGAAGGCCTGGGACAGGGTCAGCCGGAAATGCGACCGCTCCGGCCGCCCCAGGGAGGCCGCCAGGGGATTGGCCGCCACCTGCAGCAGGGTGATGCCGCCGGCGATGACGAACAGGGCCGCCAGCACAATGGAATAGGCGTCCACAAAGGTCGCCGCGGGCATCAGCAGGCAGCCGGCCAGCATCACGCTCAGGGCCAGGATGATGGCCCGGGCCGGCCCCAGCCGGGCGACGATCCCCGCTGCGGGGAGGGACACCAGCCCATAGGCCATGAAGAAGGCGAACTGGGTCAGCATGCTCTCGGCGTAGCTGAGATGGAAGATCGCCCGCACCGACGGGATCAGCGGATCGATCACCGAGGTGATGAAGCCCCAGGTGAAGAACAGGGTCGTGACGATGGCGAAGGACGCGCCGGCGCCCGGGGCAGGGACCGCGGCCTCGGACGCCGGGGATGCGGGGGGGACGGACGGCGTCATGGGCGCTGGGACTTTCGGGACGAGACGAGACTGCGGCGGCGGCGGCCGGCGGGGGCGGGGCTCATGGGACGTGCGTCGCCAGGGCGGGCGTCGCCAGGGCGGGCGTCGTCAGGGCTGGCGCCGGGGCGAACCAGCTGTCATGCGGGCGGGCGGGCCGCAGCGCCGCCGCCGTCTCGCCGGCGAGGCGCGACAGGATGGCGGCCAGCTGCGCCGGGGGAACGACGTCGATCAGCGGGTCGTGGCCGGCGGGCCGGACGCCCATCCCCTCGAAGATGTAGAACCAGCTGAGATCGGTGAACAGCTCCCCCGCCCGCCGGCCGACCCGGCCGGTCTCCCGGTAGACGGCGATCCGCTCCGCAAGACTGTCCGGCGGCGGCGTGGCGGCGCAGTCCCGCCAGAAGGCGCTGTCGGTGCGTCGGGTCAGACCGTAATGGAGGATGATGAAGTCGCGGATATGCTCCATCTCCTCGATCAGTTCGCGGTTGTAGGCGGCGATGTTGGCCGGGGCGAAGTCCCGGTCGGGGAAATGGTCCAGCAGGTTGTAGACCCCGCTCATCACCAGATGGATCGAGGTGGACTCCAGGGGCTCCAGGAAGCCCGACGCCAGTCCGAGCGCGACGCAGTTTCGGTTCCAGAACAGCCGCCGGCGCCCGGTGGCGAACCGCAGGAGGCGGGGCTCGGCCAGGGGCGTCTGGCCGGTGACGGCCAGCAGGTCGTCGAGGGCGGCGGCGTCCTCCATGTGCGCGCTGGAATAGACATGGCCGTTGCCGACCCGGTGCTGCAGGGGAATCCGCCATTGCCAGCCCGCCGACCGCGCAGCGGCGCGGGTGTAAGGGGGGCGCGGCCCCTCCACCGCCGTGGGCAGGGCCACCGCCCGGTCGCACGGAAGATGGCGGGACCAGGACAGGTAGCCGGTCTTCTGGGCCTGCTCGATCAGCAGCCCGCGGAACCCGCTGCAGTCCAGATAGAGGTCGGCGGTGAAATCCTCCCGGCCGGCGAACTGCAGGGCCGCGATGGCGCCGTCCTCGGCCAGGGTCACGCCCTGGACCGTGTCCTCCAGCCGCGCGACCCCCAGATGGCGGGCATAGGCGCCGAGATAGGCCGCCACCAGACCGGCGTCGAAATGCAGGGCGTAGCGCAGCCCCGCACCCGGTCCCGAGCCGGCGGACTCCGGCGGGCGGTAGAGCCCCGCATCGCCGAGCGCTGCGGCGAGGCTGAAGTCGTTGAACCGGGCCCGGCGGGTGTCAGGCCCGGCCGTGGCCAGGGCGCGGGCGAAGGCGTGGTGGAACGGGCGGCGGTTGATCGGCGCGCCGAAGGTCCCGAACGGGTGCCAGTAGCGGTCGCCGACCGCCCCCCAGTCCTGGAACACGATGCCCAGCTTGTAGGTGGCCGACGTGCGGCGGATGAAGTCCGCCTCGTTGATGTCGAGGAATTTCAGCAGATCGATGATCGGCGGGATGGTCGCCTCGCCCACCCCCACGGTCCCGATCTCGGGGGATTCGATCACCGTGATGCGGCAGGGGCGACCGTGCAGGGCGCGGGCCAGCATGGCCGCGGCCATCCAGCCCGCGGTCCCGCCGCCGACAATGCCGATGCTGCGGATCGCCCGGGGGTTCGCCGGGTCGGGAGCGGCGTCCTGGGTTTGCGCGTCTGGGCTCTGCGCGTCTGGCTGGCGGATCAAGGGGGGCTCCTCCCGCAGGTCTGGGTCCCAAGAGTCGAATTCCCGAAGGTCGAAGTCCGGACCCCGGAGGCGCCCAAAGAGGTGAAGGCGAGACCGAGGGACCCGCCTTCACCAGTCTGGAGAGACACCGGCGACGGCTGGGGAGCCGGCGCCGGGTTCCGGAGGGACCTGTGGCCTAACCCTTGAACTTCAGGCCCAGGAAGAAGCGGCGACCGCTGTCATCATAGGTGAAGGGCAGGTTGGGGAACTGGAGGTAGGTGTGCTGCACTTCCGCGGTCAGGTTCTGGACCGAGAAGACGACGCCCACATGCGGATTGATGTCGTAGGACAGCTGGGCGTCCACCTGACCATAGTCGGCGGCGAACACCTGATAGACCTTGCTCTTCCCGTTCTGGTCGGGGAAGGCGAAGGTGGAGCCCACCAGGCTGTCGTTCACCGACTTGTCCCGCCAGGAATAGGACGCCCGGGCGGAGAACCCGGCCCGCTCGTAGAACACGGTGCCGGTGAAGGCGTTCTTGGCCACGCCGGGGATCGGCGCGCTGCGGGAGAAGTCGGTGACCTGGTCGGAGAAGGACTGCGACCAGGTGTAGTTGGCCGCCACGCCGAAGCCCTTGAGCCACGGGTGGATCGTGCCGTCGAACAGGTACTGGCCGTTCAGCTCCAGCCCGTAGATCTGGCCGTGGCCCGCATTCACCGGCTTGCTGACATCGGCCGTGGTGCCGCCGAAGTCATCGGCCACCAGGGTGGCGATGTTCTGCGTCTCCACGAAGTTGTCCACCTGCTTGTAGAAGCCGGCGATGCTGGCGATGGCGCCCTTGGCGAAGTAGTTCTCGTAGGAGAGGTTGAACTGCGACGCGCGATAGGGGTCGAGCTGGGTGTTGCCCGACGAACCGCCGGCGAAGGCGAAGCCGTCCTGCAGGCCGGTCTTGACGTTGACCCGGGCGTTGGTCTGCCGGGTGAAGTTGTAGGAATTGCCCAGACCGAGGGAGAACAGGTCCTGGGGCGACATCACCCGCGCCGCGCCCAGGCGGACCTTTTCCGAGTCCGAGATGTCCAGCACGAAGTTGAAGGACGGCAGGACGTCCGTGTAGGACCGGTTGGTGGTCACCGGGACGACGTTGCTGTCGACCCCGTTCCACGAGGCGGTGCCGTAATAGGTGGGGCTGGTCGCCGTCTGGCCGTTGTGGATGGTCAGGTCGGTCTGCACGACCCGGACGCCGAAATTGGCGTGGTAGCGGGCCGTCTTCCCGCCCAGGTCGGCCATCACATAGCCGGCGGTGGTGTCCTCCTCCACCCGGAACGAGCTGAGGCCGTCATTGAACAGCTTTTCCGTCATGTTCGGCACGCCGGCGCCGGCCCAGACCTGCTCGAGATAGGTCGAGGGATTGGACATGGAGCCCGGGGCCTTCACCAGGATGTTGCCGACGGCGAAGTTGCTCACCGTCTTGGCCAGGGCCGGGTTGGAGGTGGCGGTGGAGTACGGGATGTTCGGCGTGCCGTAGCCCGGATCCTGATAGTAGTCATAGGGACCCGATTCCGGCCCGCCGCCCACATATCCGGCCACCTGACCATTGGCCAGCGTGCCGTTGATCAGATAGCGCCCGAAGTTCTGGTCGACCTTGCGGCTGGCGTAGCGGAACCCGGCCGAGATCTGACCGTCGACCTCCGCCAGATAGGCCGGCTGATAGACCACGTCGGCCTTGATGGCGAAATGGTCCTGGGTGGTGGCGTTGGCCCAGGCCCAGTTGGACTTGAAGGTGGTCCAGGCGGGATTGGTCAGCACATTGGCGAAGGGCGCCAGATAGCTGACGGACGGCAGGCCGGAGGTTCCGCCGCTGGCCCAGGCGAACTGATAGCCGTGGCCGCCCGTGGCGTTGGTGCAGGTGGACGCGCCGTTGTTGCACCCCGGCGCCCCCGGCGACGTCACCGTCCCGGCGCTGGTCAGGTAGAGGCCATGCTCCACATCGGCCTGGGCCGCCTGGAGATTGGACGTGGCCTTGGCGTAGGAGACGTCCAGGACGCCCCGCAGCGGGCCGCCATTGTCAAAGGACGTGACCCACTGGAGGTTGTTCGCCTTGGTCTTGCTGGACTGGTAGAGGGTGGCCGTCTCGGCCCCGTTGGCGCTGAACACGCCGTTGCGGACCACGCCGTTGCCGTCGATGGAATAGGGCTGGGTCGGATCGATGCCCGGAATCAGCGACCCGGGCGACGCCCCCTGGCCGTTGAACCAGACCTTGTCCGAATAGGTGATGCTGACGTCGTTTTCCTGGGAATAGAACCAGTTGAAGCTGGTCTTGATGGAGTCCGTCACCTGCGCCGCCGCGCCGAAGCTGGAGCCCAGGACCTTGCGCTGGTCGAAGATGTCCGAGAAATAGGCCAGCTGCGGCTCGATGTAATACTGGCCATTGGGCAGGGTCGACAGGTTCGCCGCGGTCAGGGCGCCGGTATAGGGTCCCGTGGCCGAATTGGTGATCAGCCACTGGTTCCGGTTCTGGTCCTGGAATTCCTTGGTGTGGGTGTTTTCCCGGTCCAGGGACAGGCTGCCGGTGAAGGCCAGCTTCGCCGACGGCTTCCACGAGGCCACCAGGGTCCCGTTGGGCGTCGAGCCATGGGTGTCATCGGCCCAGCTTTCCCGGAAATTGCCGCCGAAGGTCAGGCCCATGGGCTGGGCCAGGGGGTCGCGGGTCTTCAGGTTGATCGTGCCGCCCAGTCCGCCCTCGGTGAGGGACGCCTTGGGGTTCTTGTAGACGTCGATGCCGCCGATCTCCTCGCTCGGCACGCCCTCGAGGGAGCCGTACTGGGCGTTGCCGCCGGCCCCGCCGCCGGAGCCTTCGCCGGACACGTAGAACTCCTTGCCGGTCAGGAACACGTCGCCGTTGAGCGTCGTCAGGTTCTGACGCAGGCCGTCGATCAGCACCGCCGTCCCCTGCCCCTGGGCCCGGTCGATCTGCACGCCCGGCAGGCGCTGAAGCGATTCCGCGACGTTCTGGTCGGGCATCTTGCCGATGTCTTCCGGCGTGATCGATTCGATGGGGAGATTGGACAAGCGCTTGCTGTCGAGGGCGTTCTGCAGCGAGGCGCGGTAGCCGGTGACAACCACCGCCTCCACCGTATCCGCCGGCGGGGCCGCCGTGTCCGCCGCCTGGGCTGCGGTCTGGGCGCCCAGCTGCGCCGACAGGGCCGCCAGCGAGGCGCCGCCCATCAACAGAATACGACGATAGGTCTTGGGTCCGATCATGATGTTTCCACTCCCCTTGCGATCTTGGATGGAGTCGCTCTGCGGCGACATTCAGTGCATAATTCTGTTATTGCTCAGAACAGCCTGAGCAAAAGACAACACGCTCCCATGCCCAGACAAATGCTGGACGCGGTATGCTTGGCAAATATCCGGCCTGACTCAGAACGGAACGATCACTCCCCGATTCAATTCATGCGCCTCTGTTCCATTGACGCGAATTGGTCGTTATTTTTATGTCTTGATTAAACCTGTCCGAAAAAGACAGCGCTGTCAACTGACAGATTTCAGAGCCGTCGAAACCCGCGCGCCGGCAGGTCTCGCGGCGCGGAAGGGGCGCAGAACGACAAAGGCCGGCCGACCCGTGACAGGTCGGCCGGCCCGGGATGTCCCCAAGGGCTGAGGTCTAGAAGGCCACCTTCAGCGTCGCCTGGAAGCTCCGCGGCGTGGCGTACTGCGGCGCGTTGGCCGCCCCGCCCTGGGCCGAGGTGAGCGCGTAGGCGTTGGTGCCCGTCACCAGGGCGGACCCCTTGATGCCCACCAGATACTGCTTGTCCGCCAGGTTGAGGACCTGCACCTGGAAGGCGTAGCGGTCGAAGCGATAGGTGAGGGACGCATTGGCCTGGGACCAGGTCTTGATCAGGCCCGTGGGGCCGGCGGCGCCCTTGGCGGCGGTGTTCAGCTGCGGACCGACCGTCTTCGAGTCCAGGGTGAAGGTCAGGTCGTCGGCGTCGGCGAACAGGTTCTTGAGGTCGTAGCGGACGCCGCCGGCATAGGTCCAGCGGGGGGCGCCCGACAGGGTCTTGCCATTGCCGCCGGGATTGATGGCGTCCGCCTTGGCCTCGGTCTCGTTGGCGCTGTAGTTGGCGAAGGTGGAGAAGCTGCGGGTCCAGGCATAGGTCGCCTGGCCTTCGAAGCCCCGGTAATCGGCGCCGCCGGAGTTGGTGTAGTAGGTCTGGCCGGACACCGGATCGGTGTTGGACTGCAGCTTGTGGGTGAAGTTGATGGTGTAGACGTCGGCGTCGAAGGTCAGCTTGCCCCGGGCGTAGACGGCCCCGGCCTGGTAGGCCAGGGACTCCTGCGGCTGGATCGAGCCGTAGTTCTGGTTCGCCACGTAGAACGAGCCGATGTTCGGCACCAGGAAGCCCTGGGCGATCTGGCCGTAGAAGCTGAGGTACGAGGTCGCCCGATAGTTGGTGGACAGGAAGCCCAGGGTCTTGTCGTAGGTCTTCTCGTCATACAGGGGCTGCAGCACCCCCGATTCCACCGGCGCATGCACATAGAGCTTGAAGTTCAGGTACTTGACCCCCGGGGTGATGGTCCACTGGTCGTTCACCCGCCAGTCGAACTGGCCGAAGGTCTGGTAGTAGTGCCAGCCGGAATATTCGTTGTAGCGCACGTTCAGCGGCGTGGCGCAGGCGCCGTTGTTGGTCTTGCCCGCCGCGACGATGGTGGGATAGCCGGCGCAGCCCGGGGTGGGCGGCGTGACCGGATAGGTGGCGGCCTTCTCGATATTGTAGATCGGCGTCTGGAAGTCCGTCAGGTTCGAGCCCGGCACGGGCAGGGCGATGTCGAAGATGAACCGCTTGGTCTTGGCCACCTCGTACAGACCGCCGACCGTCAGCGTGCCGAAGTCGAAGTCCTTCTTCACCGACAGGGTGTCGCCGGTCACCCGGTACTCGTTGCGCTTCCAGTAGCCGGCCAGCCCGGGGCTGGTCGCCGCCGCCGCCTTGCCCGCCGCCGGATAGACGGCCGGGGGCGCCAGGGCGATCTGGTTGCCGCCGGCGG
>CAINOV010000169.1 GCA_903851655.1 uncultured Caulobacterales bacterium | reverse complement strand
TCCTGACGGAGGTTCCCGGCTCGAGGCCGGGAATGACGGCCGATTAAAATACAAAACCAGCCGTCATTCCCGGGCGAAGACCCGGGAACCTTGATCCGGATGTGGCGCCACGCCTTGATGGAGGTTCCCGCCTCAAGGGCGGGATTGACGACTGATTTTGTGTTTTAAATGTATGTCTTTCCCGGGCGAAGACCCGGGAACCTCCTTCAGGTCAACTCCCCCGCAGCCGCATCCACCGCCGCCAGCCACCGGGCCTTGTCGGCGTCCGGCAGGAAGCTCCCCGAAAAGCTGTTGCGGGCCAGCCGGGCGATCTCCCCCCGGGTCAGGTCGAGCGCCTGCGCCGTCTGCACGTAGTTCTCCAGCAGATACCCGCCGAAATAGGCCGGATCGTCGGAATTCACCGTCACCGCCAGGCCCAGGTCCAGCATCCGCTTCAGGGGATGCGCCGCCAGGTCCGGCACGACGCAGAGCTTGAGGTTGGACAGCGGGCACACGGTCAGCGTCGTCCCGTCCGCCACCAGCCGCCGCACCAGGGCCGGATCCTCCAGCGCCCGGTTGCCGTGGTCGATCCGGTCGACGGCGATCAGGTCCACGGCCTCCCACACATAGGCGGGCGGGCCCTCCTCCCCCGCATGGACCATGACCTTCAGCCCCAGGTCCCGCGCCGCCGCCAGCACCCGGGCGAACTTGGCCGGCGGATGGCCGAGCTCGGAGCTGTCCAGCCCCACCCCCGTCAGCCGGGACAGCCAGGGCCGCGCCTGCTCCAGGGTGGCGAAGGCGTCGGCCTCGTCCAGATGCCGCAGGAAGCTGAGGATCAGCCCGGACGTGACCCCCAGCGTCGCCTTCGCCTCGTCCATGGCCGACAGCAGGCCCTCGACCGCCTCCGCCATGGGCACGCCCCGGTAGGTGTGGGTCTGCGGGTCGAAGAAGATCTCCGCATGCACGCCGCCATCCGCCGCCAGCCGCCGGAAATAGGCTATGGCCAGGTCGTGGAAGTCCGCCCGGGTCAGCAGCACCGCCGCCCCCTGGTAATAGATGTCGAGGAAGTCCTGCAGCCGGCTGAAGGCATAGGCCGCGCGCAGGGCCTCCACCGTCGGATAGGGGGTGGAAAGCCCGTTGCGGCGGGCGAGCGCGAACATCAGCTCCGGCTCCAGCGTGCCCTCGATATGCAGGTGCAGCTCCGCCTTGGGCAGGCGGCGGACAAAATCGGCAAGGCTGTCGTCGGGCATCGGGCTCTCCCGCCAGGATCCATGGGTTCAGGGTCAATCCGGCGGCAGGGCCCGCAGGAACACCTGCATGAACGCCGCGGAATTGTGCGCCGCAAGCCCGAGGAAGGCGTGGATGCGGTTGGCGCTGGCGTCGCCGCCGGCCAGGTCCGACAGGCTGCGGAAGGCGATGAACGGCGCGCCGTTGGCATAGGCCACATGGGCCACGGCGGCGGTCTCCATGTCCAGCACCCGGGCGGCGAAGGCGCCATGGGCGAAGCTGCGGAACTCCGAATTGTCCACGAACACCGGCCCGCTGACTCCGGCCCCGCCGACCACCACCCGCGGCGCGTGCTCCAGGCAGTCCCCGTTCGGTCCGCAGGCGGTCAGCTGGGCTGCGCCGGCGACCTTGCGGGCGATGTCCAGCAGGCCGGGATCCGCCTCGAACCAGAACTTCGCCTGGGGCGCTTCCTCCGGCGCGGCGACCAGCACCGCATTGGGAAAGATCATGCCGTAGCTGGGCAGGGGGTCCCCGTGGTGAAAGGGCGGGACCTCATAGCCCCCGTCCCGCGCCCGGCCGAAGCCCGCCTCGAGATACTGGGCCCAGCGCTGGGGCACGACCACGTCGCCGATGGCGAGCTCCGGATCCGCGCCGCCGCCCACCCCGGACATGACGATGCGGCGGATATTGAAATGGTCGAGGGCCAGCTGGGTGGTCATGGCCGCATTGACCATGCTGACCCCGCTCTGGAACACCAGCACCCGACGCCCCTCGATCCGGCCGAGGACGAACTCCACCCCCCGGATCCGGCACGGCCGGGGGTCGGCCACCAGGGCGCGCAGGGCGACGGACTCCGGCTCGAACGCGGTCATCACCGCCGTCAGGGGCGCGCCGTCATCCCCCGCGCAGCCGGAGGCCGCGGCCGCCGCCGCAGACCCCTGGGCCGCCGCCGCCAGGCTCGCCAGCATGGCCGCCCAACCGCCCCGCTTCATCCATCCCATCGGCCCGGCCCTTCGCAGGCGGGACGTCGCCCCGCCCCCGTCGGGTAGCAGACCCGACCCGCCTCCGGCAATCAAGGGGGCGGCAGGCCGGGGCGGGGCGGAGCGGGGCGCGCGGCGGTTGTTTCGCCAGAAGATCGTCACGTCCGCACATTAATCTCCCGACGCAGGCAAACAGGCGACGGAGGCGGACGGTGCAAGCTCTGGTGATGGCGGCGATCCTCGCCAGCGGCGTCGCGACGCCCGGGTCCGCCGCGCCGCAGACCGCGGCCCCGGAGTCGGCCGCCCCGGAGTCGGCCGCCCCGGAGTCAGCCGCCCCGGACTCGGCCTATGGGTCCGTCATGTCGCCCTACTTCGCCGAACTCGGCCGCCAGTGCCCGGACCGGCGGCTGGATAAGTTGTCGCCGGCCGACCTGCGGGACGTCCTCGACGCCTTCAAGGCGGGCCTGCCGCCGGACCCGCGAAGCCGGATGGACCGGGCCGAAACCGCGGCCTGTGCGGACAGCCTCGCCGGCGCCTCCTGCCCGAATGTTGCGGACATCCGGGTCGCGGGACAACTGGGCCTTATCCGGAGCCTCGCGTCGCGGGTCTGCGGGGCGTTCCGGTCGTGCCGATCACAGTCCGATTGCAAGTGAAGTCGCCCGCACCGCGGCGCCTGTGGCCAAGCGCGTCGGCGCCGGCTGTCCGGACGCGCGCCAATGGCTGGGGAACTAGGACTCGAACCTAGAATGACGGTACCAAAAACCGCTGTGTTACCATTACACCATTCCCCAAGAATGGCCCCCGTCGGGCGCCGCGGGGCGGGGCGCAACTGGGAGGCGGAGGAAATAGCCTAAGCTTCGCAGCCATGCAACAGCCAGAGCGCGGTTCTTTCGCCGGCGAGGCGCGGTCCCGCCGGCCGAGGGTTTCCAGGCGGGGGAGTCCAATCGCGGCGGCGGCCGTTTGATTGCTTGCGGCGCCGGGATCGCTTCGCTATAAGGCGCGCTCTTCATCGTCGGAGTGTGGCTCAGTCTGGTAGAGCACTGCGTTCGGGACGCAGGGGTCGCAGGTTCAAATCCTGCCACTCCGACCATTTTCCCGAGATAATTCATCACCGGCGCCCGTCGCTCGACAGGCGGGACCCGCAACGTCCAGGGGTCTTGCATGATCGTACTCGTCACCGGCGCCACCGCAGGCTTCGGCGAAGCCATCGCCCGTCGCTTCATCGGCGAAGGCCACCGGGTGATCGCACTCGGCCGCCGGGCCGACCGCCTGGCCCGCCTGCGCGAGCAGCTGGGCGCCAACCTGCTGCCGGTGACCCTGGATGTCTGCGACAAGGGCGCGGTGGCGGAGCTGCCGGACGCCCTGCCCGCGGACTTCGCCGCCGTCGACGTGCTGGTGAACAATGCGGGCCTGGCGCTGGGCCTGAACCCCGCCGACCAGGCCCTGCTCGAGGACTGGGACACCATGATCGACACCAACATCCGCGGCCTGACCTGGATGACCCGCGCCTTCCTGCCCGGCATGGTGGAGCGCGGCCGCGGCCATGTGGTGAACATGGGCTCGGTGGCCGCCAGCTATCCCTATCCCGGCGGCAATGTGTACGGCGCCACCAAGGCCTATGTGCGCCAGTTCTCCCTCAACCTGCGGGCCGACCTGGTGGGCCGGGGCGTGCGGGTGACGGACGTGGAGCCCGGCCTGTGCGGCGGGACCGAGTTCTCGGTGGTCCGCTTCCACGGGGACTCCGACAAGGCCGCCAAGGTCTATGACCGGGTGACGCCGCTCAGCGCCGACGACGTGGCCGAGACCGTCTACTGGGTCACCACCCTGCCCGCCCATGTGAACATCAACACGGTGGAGATGATGCCCACCTGCCAGGCCGCCGGACCCTTCAACATCGTCCGCGCGCCGGAATAGTCCCCTCCGCGCGCGCCTCGCCTGAGCTGACGAAAGATGATCTAACATCTTCGACCGTGAAATCTCCGAGACCCGCCGCGCAAGCATGTCGTTCCAGGATGTCCAGATCGCCTTCGCCGGTCACAACCGACCGGAGGACCTCGACGACAGCGCCGCCGCGCGGGCGAGCCTGGACCACGCCTTCCGGCTGCTGGCCGAGGCGGGGGTCCGGTCGGGGCGGCTGATCACCGGCGTGGCCGATGGCGCCGACCTGCTGGCCGCCGCCGCCTGGAACGCCACGGGGCTGGGGCCGACCCATGCGGTCTATCCCTTCCTGCGCGACCCGGCGGCGGATTTTCCCGCCGACCACGGCCGGGCCGAGACCTGGCTGGACGGGGACAGCTTCGAGGCCGGCGGCCGCTCGGCCTATCTGGCCCAGTCCCGCTGGCTGGTGGAGAGCGCCGACATCCTGCTGGCGGTCTGGGGCGGGGACGCGGCCCGCGGGCCCGGCGGCACGGCGGACGCGGTGCGCCTGGCCATGGAGCGCGGCGTCGCCATCCTGTGGATCCAGCCCCCGGACTATGACGGGCTGAAGCTGATCACCCCGCCCGACGTGGACGACTTCTTCAGCTTCAACGAGCTGCTGCAGCAGATCGAGCGGGGCGTGGACTACATCACCGCCGCCGCGACGCCGGAGCGGATCGCCGCGGCCCTGGAGCGGCAGGGGTTCGGCCGCCACGCCGAGGCCGACGATGCGCCCCCACGGACGCTGCTGAGCCGGCTGGACGACCTGGCCCACGCCACCGTGTGGCGGACCTACGCCCTGTTCCACCGGGTCGCCGGCGGGGCCCGCGCCCCGGCGGAGGCCGCGCCCGAGGCGCCGCAGGACCTGGCCGAGCAGCCGGGCTTTGTCCTGCTGTCCCGGGCCTGCGAGCATGCGGACCGGCTGGCCAACCGGCTGGCGGCGGTCTATCGCACCCAGCAGCTCTACCTGCTCACCGGCGCGGTGGCGGCCACGGTCGTGGGCACCTCCCCCGCCATCTGGCCGCAGGTCCACCTGCCGGCGGTGCTGGCCGAGCTGGGGCTGGCCATGATCGCGCTCGCGGTCTGGTCCAGCGCCGCCCGGGCCCGGCGCCACGAACGCTGGAGCAACGCCCGGCGCCTGGCCGAGCAGCTGCGGCTGGAGCGCGCCGCCTGGGCGCTCGGCGTCACCGCCATCGATCCCCAGGGCGCCGACACCCTGGGCCCCGCCGCCTGCCGCGCGCGCGCCTGCCGGCGCCGGGCGGGGCTGGCCTCGGGCCGCTTCGACGGGAGCCGGGTGGGCCGCTGGGGGGACTGGGCGATCGGCGAGCTGGTGATCTCCCAGGCCAGCTATCATCGGGACCAGGGCCTGCGGAACCACCGGGTCGCCCATCGCATGCACAGCCTCGAGAACGGGGTGTTCGTGGCCTTCATCGCCATCATGGCCAGCTTCGCCGCCGTGTCGCTGCTGTCGGCCCCCCTGGGTCTGGAGATGCCGGAGTGGGTGGGCGGGGCGCTGATCATCACCAGCGCCGTGGTTCCGGCCATCGGGGCCGCGGTGCTGGCGCTGGAAGCCAATCTGGCCTTTTCCGAACGGAGCCGGGAGAGCGCCTTCCTGGCCGCCCGGCTCGACCGGATCCGCGGCCGCCTGCCCGCCGCGCCGCGCCTGCACGACTATCAGCGCGCCGCCAGCGCCGCCATCCGCCTGCACAACACCGAGCAGGACCAGTGGGCCGAGAACGCCGCCCGCCGCCCGCTGATCAAGGGGGCGTGAGTAAAGCCTAGCCCACCAGCCGCTTGCGGACGATGGAGCGGAAGCCGAAGATCGGCGCATTGCCCAGGCGCATCCGGTCCGCCAGCATCAGCGGAAACGCTTTCGAAGGCGCGGCGATGGGGGTCCAGTCCGCGTCGAAGGCGATGAACGCCGCCCGGGCGCCGTCCGCGGGCAGTCCCTTGGGGAACAGGTCCGCATAGGTGGCGAGGAACTGGGCCCACTCCCGCTCCCGCTCGGCCGGACGTCCCACCGAGGCGTGGTTCCACAGCACCAGCCGCTCCGGCCGGCTGTGGGTGAGCAGGTGCTGCACCTCCCATTTCAGGCCCTCGGTATAGCCGGTGACCCAGATGACCATCTGGCAGGCGGGGACGATGGCCTCCACCTCGTCCTTCCAGATCTCGTCGGTGGCGTAGAAGCGCAGCACGCCGGGGGGCGGCGCCCGCTCCCCCGGCCGGCCGATGGCCACCACCGGCGCCCGCCGGGGAATGGCCAGCACCAGCGCCATCTCCGGCGTCAGGGTGATGCGGTTGACCCCGATCAGCGCCAGCCCGACGCTGAGCAGCTGCGACCACGGGGACGGCCGGGTGGCCTGCCGGTCGAAATTGAACGAGCGCAGATAGAAGACCGGCGGCCCGTGGGCCCGGGCGATCTCGACGGTGGGCCGCACCCCGCGGGCCTCCATGGCCAGCCGCCGGCGGGCGCGGCCATTGGCCTGCAGGGCGGCGTAGAAGGCGAGCGCCGCAGCGATGAAGGCAGCCAGGATCAGGGCGTCGCCCACGGTCATGAACCACGGGAGGTGGGTCACCGACTGCTGCAGGCCGCTGCGCAGGGGCTCCGGCGTCCCGGCGGCCAGGGCGTCCCGGCGGGGGGCGGGCAGCAGCCGGTCATAGGCCAGCCACAAGAGGGCGGGCGCGCTGACCGCCAGGCCCACGGCGCTGATCTGCAGAAGCGAGAAGACATAGCGCCACCGGCGGTTCAGGTTCAGGGTGACCCCATGCTCCCGCACCCCCTGGCGCTTGAGGGTCTCCACCGCCCGGGTCCGCCAGTCGGGATCCACGCCCTCGGGCGCCTGGGCCCAAAGGCCCCGGTCGTCGAACCGCTTGAACGCCCAGTAGAGGGCCAGGAGGACCGACATCCACACCAGCCCGACCCACAGATCGGCGCTGACCCGGATCAGATCCGGCAGCGCCGCCGCCACGGACGGCCAGAGCCCCTCGCTCCCGGGAAGGTGCAGGGTCGCGAAGAGGGCGCGCCAGCCGCCGTGCAGGACGGGCGTCGCTCCCGGCAGGCCGGCGATCAGGTGGTCCGCCCCGTGCAGCAGGGCGACGCAGCCGGCCGCCGCCAGGGCCAGCCAGGCGACGGCGAAGGCGTAGTTGCGGTGCATCAGCCAGCTGGAGCGGTCCAGGGCGTCGAACAGCCCCGAGCCCTCGAACACCACGATGGGGGCGGCCAGCAGGAACTGGAACACCTCGCCCGCCAGCGGCGCGGCGACGAAGGCCACGACGATCAGGGCGAAGCCGCTGACCTCGTTCAGCGCCACATAGGCGGCGAAGGCCAGGACCACGAAATAGAGGGTGATCGCGGCGAAGACGACCACCCCGGTCGCGCACTTCAGCAGGAAGGCCGCCAGGCTGACGCTGCGCCGCCGGTCTGCGATGGCGATCATCACCGCCGACACCGGGACGAACACCGACAGGCGGGTCAGGACGGTGAAGACGTCAAAATACCGGGCGCAGCGGGGGCACGCCTGTCCGCTGGCCGCCAGGTAATTGTCGAAAATATTGATCCCCGCCCCCGCCAGTTCTCCGGCGGAGCGGGCCCAGACCATGGCCAGGGGCAGGGTGACGAGCCACACCAGCGGCGAATACAGGACGAGATGGCGAAGGACGAATATCAGGACGTCGCTGACATTCACCTTGTTGCGGCGAACGGCCGATGACATGCCGGCCCCCCGCCAGTATGTAAATTTCCGTTAACCAAGTTTAATCGGAACAATCGGCGGGGGTCACGCCTTTTCTTGTTGGCCTAAAGCCTCGGACGCGCCGCGAACCAGGGCTGCAGCCGGCGCAGGGCCTCCCGCGTCTCGTCGGTGGAGACGGCGAAGCTGATCCGGATGAAGCGGCGCCCGTCCACCGGGTCGAAGTCGATGCCCGGCGCGGTGGCCACGCCGGTGTCGCGCACCATCTGCTGGCAGAAGGCCAGGCTGTCGTCGGTCAGGTGTCCCACATCGGCGTAGATGTAGAAGGCCCCGTCCGGCGGGGCGATGGCGGTCAGCCCCAGCTCCGGCAGGGCGTCCAGCATCAGCTGGCGGTTCACCCCGTAGGCGGCCACGTGCCGGTCCAGCTCGTCGGCGCAGTCCATGGCCGCCAGCGCCGCGTGCTGGCTCAGGGACGGCGCCGTCAGGAACAGGTTGGCGGCGTAGGCGCGGTAGTGCTCCACCTGGTCGGCGGGCGCCACCATCCAGCCGAGCCGCCAGGCCACCATGCTGAAATACTTGGAGAAGCTGTTGATCACCACCGCGTCCGGGGCGAAGGCCAGCATGGAGCGGGTGGGCTCTCCATAGGTCAGGCCGTGATAGATCTCGTCGGAGATGATCTGGATGTTCCGCCGCCGGCAGACCTCCGCCAGGGCCGCAAGCCCCGCCGCGGGAATGATGGCGCCGGTGGGATTGGCGGGACTGGCGACGATCAGCCCGCGAGGCGCGGGATCCAGCGCCGCGATCGCCTCGGCGCTCAGCCGGTACTGGCTCTCCGGCCCGCAGGCGATCTCGTGCACGTTCAGCTTCAGGGCGCGGATGGTGTTGCGATAGGCCACATAGCCCGGCCGGGCGATGGCGATGGTGTCCCCCGGGGAGAAGCCCCCCGCCAGCGCCGTCACCAGGGCGGGGGAGGCGCCGCAGGTCAGCAGGATCCGCTCCGGCGCCACCGTCAGCCCGTGGGTGTCCAGATAATGCCGGGCGATGCGGGCCTTCAGCTCGGGGCTTTCCCAATAGCCCATCGGGTCGCTGTCCAGCACCGCATGGGCCCGGGCCAGCGCCGCCGCCGGCGCGCCGGTGGAGGGCTGGCCGAACTCCATGTGGATGATGGAGCGGCCTTCCGCCTTCAGGGCGTGGGCGATGCGGCTGACGCCCATGGCGTGGAACGGATCGATGGAGACGGACATGGCCGGGCGGGCTTTCACTGGGCGAACGGGGACCGGGGTCGGACGGCCGGCGTGACGAATCCGCCGCACCGGCGCCCCTGATACGGCCGGCCGGCGGAAAAGCCCAGACCGGCGCCCCGCCGCGGCCTTGCCATTCCGCAGGGCGAGCCTCAAATGCAAAGACACACGGGTGCGGCGAGTTCGATTGACGCTCCGCGGCGAGGGCGTAGGGTTAACGCCGTCGGTTCGGCGCGCGGGCGATCGCGCGGCGGGGGGACGACACGCCTTTCGCACGGGGACCTGCGGCGGCCAAACTTGAGGACGGATGCGCCTGCGCCTGACCGGCGGGCCGGATCCAGCATGGGGACAGTGCGTTGAAACAGTTCTTCCTGACCATGGCCGGCGTGTTCGCGGGCCTGAGCCTGTTCTTCGTCGGCGTGCCGATCCTGCTGATCGCCATGGTGGCGGCCAGCGCCCGGCCGGCCCCGCCGCCGTCCAACACCATTCTCAGCCTCGACCTGCGCGGCGCCATCAGCGACCAGTCGCCACACAGCCCCCTGGCCTTCCTGAACGGCCGGACCCTGTCGGTGGCCTCCATCGTCCAGGGCCTGCGCCAGGCCGAGACCGACACCCATGTGAAGGCCCTGCTGGTGCGCCTGCCCGAAGGCGGCATGGCCCCCGGAGCCGCCGACGAGATCCGCAACGCCCTGCGCCACTTCCGCGGCAGCGGCAAGCTGGTGGTCGCCCACAGCCAGGGCATCTATCCGGGCGGCATCGTCACCGCCAGCTACATGGTGGGCGCCGCCGCCGACCAGCTGTGGATGCAGCCCTCGGCCTCCCTGCAGGCCGTCGGCCTGTCCACCGAGGAGATGTTCTTCAAGCGCGCCTTCGACAAGTATGGCGTCAAGGCCGACTACGAGCAGCGCTACCAGTACAAGAACGCCGTCAATCCCTACCTCTATGACGACTACACCCCCGCCCACCGGGAATCGACGGTCGGCTGGCTGTCGTCGATCTATCTGGCGGAGATCGCCACCGCCGCCGCCGACCGCAAGATGGACGGCCAGAAGCTGAAGGACGCCCTCGAGGGCGGGCCCTACGACGCCGAGCAGGCCCGCGCCGCCGGGCTGGTCGACAAGGTCGGCGAAGTTCAGGAGGCCCAGGCCTCCCTCCGGGGCGTGGTGGGCGATGGGGAGGCCAAGTTCATGGACTTCGCCAGCTACCACGTGAATGAGACCTCCTCCACCGGTCCCGGCATCGCCGTGATCGCGGCGGAGGGGGAGATCGTCACCGGAACCTCCCATGCCGGCGGCTTCGGCGAGAGCAGCGGCGTCTATTCCGACGACGTGGCCCGCGCCTTCCGCACCGCCGTCGAGGACAAGTCGATCAAGGCCATCGTCTTCCGCGTCTCGTCCCCCGGCGGGTCGGACACGGCGTCCGAGGAGATCCTGGCCTCGGTCCGCGCGGCCCGGGCGGCGGGCAAGCCGGTGGTGGTGTCCATGGGGACCTATGCGGCGTCCGGCGGCTACTGGATCTCCTCCGGCGCGACGGAGATCGTCGCCAACCCCACCACCCTGACCGGCTCCATCGGCGTGTTCGGCGGCAAGTTCGTGCTGGGCCCCGCGCTCGCCCGGTTCGGCGTCGACACCCGCCAGATCACCATCGGCAACGACTATGCCGGCGCCTTCGGCAGCGGCCAGAGCTTCACGCCAAAGCAGCGGGCCCAGTTCGCCGGCTGGATGGACCGGATCTATGACGGCTTCGTCCAGCGGGTGGCCGACGGCCGCAAGCTGTCGCCGGAGCGGGTGCGCGAGATCGCCAAGGGCCGCGTCTGGACCGGGCTGCAGGCCAAGGAGCTGGGCCTGGTGGACAAGCTCGGCGGCTTCGACGTGGCCGTGGCCGAGGCCCGCCGCCTGGCCGGCTTCAAGGCGGACGAGACCGTGCCCCTGCGTTATCTGCCGCATGACCGCTCGCCCTTCGCCGGCTTCGGCCAGGCGATGGAGGCCGGCGCCGACAGCGCCCACGCCCTGATCACCCTGGGCGCGGCGCTCAACGATCCGAAGACGCAGGCCGTCATCCGCGCCGCCCGTCACGCGAGCGCCCGGGCGGAGGACGCCAGCGTGCTGTCGCCGGTGGCGCTGGTGGGCGGCATGGAGTAGATCTGGTCCATGCAAGCTGACCGTCCCCTTCCCCTGCCGGCGCCCGTCCTTGTGGCGTTGCTGACCCTGGCCGTCGCCGCACCGGCCCTGGCCGCCGCCGCCGCGCCCGGTCCCGGCCCGGCGGAGCGGGCGAAGGTCCTGCAGTCGCTGGTGGACTGCCGCCGTATCACCGGCGACGCGGACCGGCTGTCCTGCTTCGACCGCGCCACCGCGGCCCTGGACGAGGCGGAAAAGACCGGCGACGTGGTGGTGGTCGACAAGGCCCAGGTCACCGCCGTGAAGCGGCAGGCCTTCGGCCTGTCCCTGCCCAGCCTGTCCCTGTTCCGCGGCAGCGGCGCCGCCGCCGTGCATGACGACCAGATCAAGCAGGTGGACCTGACCATCGACGGCGTCCGGTTCGGGGCCTCGGGCCACTTTGTCCTGCACACGACAGAGGGCGCCACCTGGGTCCAGACCGACGGCGTGCTGGACTTCCCGCCCCAGGCGGGACAGGCGCTGGTGGTCACGCCGGGGATGCTGGGCAGCTACTTCTGCAAGGTGAACGGCCAGTCCAAGGTCCGTTGCAAGCGGGAGAACTGACCCACATGGCCGATATCCGCACCGTCACGGACCGTCTGGCCGTGGCGCCGCAGCTGGCGCCGCAGGACATGGCCGAAGCCGCCGCCCTGGGCTACCGCCTGGTGATCAACAACCGTCCGGACGGGGAGCAGCCGGGCCAGCCCACCGCGGCCCAGATGCAGGCCGCCGCGGAGGCCGCCGGCCTCGCCTATGTCCACATTCCGATCTTTGGCGGCGCGACGCCCCCGCAGCTGGACGAGATGGCCGAGGCCATGGCCGGCGCCGGCGGGCCCACCCTGGCCTTCTGCCGCTCCGGCACCCGGTCGATCACCGCCTGGGCGGTGGGCCGGGCCCTGGCCGGCGACGACCGGGCCCAGCTGGCCGCGCTGGCGGCGGACGCCGGCTATGACCTGTCGGGCGTGCTGGGGGTCTGATCAGCCCTTGCGCGGCGCGGCGCCCGGGGACGACCGGGCCACCTTGGCGTCGGTCTTTTCCAGGAACTTCTTCTTCATGGTCGCCACCCACCCGGCGAAGCTGTCCACCTCGGCCACGGCCCGGCCATAGGCCGCAGGCGTTGCGTCCCCCGCCGCCATGCCGCTGAGGGCCACCCGCAGCATCTCCTTGGCCTGGGCCCCGTCCGCCAGCTTGGCGTAGCGGCCGCGCAGCCGGGTCAGCGCCCCGTCATCCCCGGCCAGGCTATAGGCCACGCCGGCGCGCATGAGCCGGCCCTCCTCCTCCGGGGTCAGGGGTCCGGGCGCCTTCCAGCGGGCGCCCAGCAGGGAGTCATAGGCGGCGGCCGCCTTGGCCCAGTCATGTCCGGTCCAGGCCGCCTCGGCGCGCAGGGCGACCACTTCCGGCGACTTGTCCTGCGACAGCACCTCCAGGGCGTGGTCGCTGCGTCCGAGGGCCATCAGGGCGCGGGCCTCCACCAGCCGCCGCTGGGCGTTCAGCCACGAGGGCAGCACCGTGGTGCGCGAGGCGTTGATGGCCCCCAGGGCGTCCTCAGGCTTGTGGTCCATCAGATAGATGGTCGCCAGATCCGTGGCCACGTCCGCGCGGGCCACCCCGTCCAGCCGCTGCTCGGACTGGTACTTGAGCAGCTCCGCCGCCTGTCCCAGCAGGTCCACGTCCACCAGCCGGTGGGCCAGCTTGCGCACCATGGTGTCCCCGTCCGCGCCGATGGGGGTCAGGTCGCGGAAATCATAGAACAGGCCCAGCGCCTGGATCGGCTGCAGGCCATCCGCCCGCCCGTCCAGGAACAGGGCGCGGAAGGCCTGGGCGAGATCGGTCTGGATGGCCGCCGCCGCCGGCAGGTCCGCCAGCCGCTTGCTGGCCGAGCGCAGCACCTCCAGGGCGTCCCGGTAATGACCCTGCTGCAGGTCGATCCGGCTGAGGGTGCGGACCACCTCCAGCTCCGTGGCGTCCCCCCGCCAGCGGAAGCGCAGGGTGTCCAGCTCCGGCGCCGCCTGGCTGGGGGTGATGGTGTTGTGCTGCACCCGGATCTGCAGGGCGCGCAGGGCCGCCGGCGCGCTGACCGCGCCATAGCGGGCGCGGCCCACCTCGTCATAGAGGGCCAGCGCCTCGGTCCAGTGCCCGTCGGCCTCGAGGATCCTGGCCGTGTCGAGGCGCGCGGCCATCACCTCGTCGTCGTCCCCGGACGTGGAGGCGGTGGCCACGGCCAGGGCCTGGCGCGCGCCCTGCACGTCGCCGGCGGCCAGTTCGGCCTCCGCCTGGGCCCGGGCGAGCTTGGCCTTCCAGTGGCCGCCGAAATTGCCGAGGGCGAGACGCCCCATGCTGAAGGGCTGGCGGGCCCCCGCCAGATCGCCGGTCCGCACCGCCAGATAGCCCCGCCACAGGGCGGCGGAGCGCTCCTCCGCCAGCACGGGGGCGGAGAACTCGGCGATGGCGTCCTTGTACCGGCCGGCCATGGCCTTGGCTGCGCCGCGCAGGCCGCGGAACTCGGCGTTGCCCAGCACGCTGGGATCGGTCTTGGCCAGCAGGTTCAGAACTCCGATGCCCTCGAAGTCCAGCTCGGAGCCGATCAGGAACCGGGCCAGCGCCATCCGCGCCTGGACCTTGCCCGCCTTGTGCTCCCCCGCCTCGATGGCGGCCTTGTCCTGCAGCTGGGCGTAGCGGCCGTTGAAGCCGTCCGGCCCCACCTTGGACCAGTTGGCGAAGTCGATCACCGCCGGCTCCGGCGCCGGCTGCGGGTCGCCCATGGCGGCGCCGCCGATGCGGGTGTCCGCCGCCGCCGACGCGAGGCTCAGCCCATTGGGACGGCCCACATGCACCACGTCGCGGGTGGCCTCGACGCTGAGGTCGTCCACCACCGCCTCCACCGCCAGCCCCTGGGCGGTGGCCAGCAGCGCCCCGCCGACAAAGGTGCGGCGCGCGGCCTCGGTCTTCACCGGCGGCAGGGCGGTGACGGCGGCCACCCGGTCGCCGACCACCGGATCGGTCACCCAGAACACTCCGGTGGCCCCCGCCACGGCGGCGGCCAGCCCCACCGCGCCGGTCTGGTCGACGGACACGGTCACCGGATCCGGCGGCGCAGCCGGCGGTGCGCCGAGGGTCACGATCCATTCGGCGCCCTCCGCCTGGGCGCTGATCGGAACATCGGGCCGGACCGACAGGCGCAGGGCGGCGTAGCCCTTGCCGGACAGGATGCGGGCGTTGCGCACCATCGGCTTGCCGTCCGGCCCGCGCAGGGCGGTGAGGTTGGGCAGGTTCAGGGCCGCGGGACTGTCGAACACGATCCAGACCCCGTCCCCCCGGCGGAACACCGCCGCGCCCAGGGGCGCACGCCAGGGAAACCGCAGCACCGCCGCGGCGCCGGTCATCTGGGCCTGGACCTTGACCTCGCCCCCCTGCGGCGTGGGGTCGTCCCGGGCGCCGGGGGTCTGGTTCTTGTGCGTCTCTCCGGTCGGAGACGGGAACAGGGTCACCACCGCCGCGCCGTCGTCGGACAGCACCTTGGCGTCGGCGCCGTCGGCCAGCACCAGCCGCACCTCGGCCGCGCCGCCGGCCATGCGGGCCTCGGCGCTCTTCAGATAGGGGGGCGGGTCCACATGCAGGCGCGGCATCAGCGGCGCGGATTTCAGGGCGAATCGCAGGACCACCGCGGCGCCGTCCCGTCGGCTGTCCAGCATCCGGGCGCCGTGGAATTCGATCCGGGACAGCTGCGGGCCGGAGCCCACCCGGATGTCCAGGGGGAGGCCCTCCGCATCCTCGGTCTGGGTGCGGGCGAGACCCCGGCGCGCGCCGCCCGCCGCCTGGGCCACAGGCGCAAGCAGGCCCTGCCCCGCCAGGGACAGGACGACAAGGACGCTGACCGCGCGCCGGCGCCAGGAGGCGCGGCTATCGTGGTGACCGGGTTTCACGCCCGGCACTATGCCGCCGCGGCGTTAGATCGGGGTTAACGCCCGGTCACACTCGGAGGTCGCCGCGGAATGCGCGCCCCGGCATTGACAGGCGCCCCCCCGGCGCCCCATTTCCAAGCCACGCCACAGTTTCCCGGCCGCAGACCGGCCTTCACGGACGTCCCGAGCACATGACCTACATCGTCACGGATCCCTGCATCAAATGTAAGTTCATGGACTGCGTCGAGGTCTGCCCCGTCGACTGCTTCTATGAGGGCGAGAACTTCCTGGCCATCAATCCGGACGAATGCATCGACTGCGGCGTGTGCGAACCGGAGTGCCCGGTGGATGCGATCAAGCCGGACACCGCCGACGACGATGACGGCAAGTGGCTGCGGATCAACTCGGACTACGCCCGGATCTGGCCGCGGATCACCCTGAAGGGCCAGCCCCCCGCCGACGCCGAGGCGTTCGAGCGGGAGACCGGCAAGTTCGAGAAGTATTTCTCGGAAAAGCCGGGCAAGGGCTCCTGAATTCGGAGCTGACCGCGCGACCCTTTCCGCCGCCGGGTCCGTCCTCGGCTGCGGACCGCCAGTTTTCGCAGACCCCGTCCCCCGGGCGCGTCAGAGGTGTTAATGCAACCCTTTGAAAGCGCGCGAACTTGTGCTATATGAAGACTGCGGAGTTGAGCAGTCGTCGAACACGCCTTCCACCCCGCCCATTTGTTTCACCGCCGCCGTCGCAAGGTGCGCGCCCATCGTATGCGAAGGGTGACTTGAACCACTGACAGAAGTCCGACCGCCAGACATCCGGTGCCCCATCGGACGACGGCGCTCGCTTCTTCAGATTGCGGCCCGGCTCAACCCTGTGCGGGTCATAAAGAAGAAGGATTCTCCATGAGCACGAGTGGTCAGGTTTTCGCGGCGGGCGATCATGTGGTGTATCCGGCGCACGGCGTCGGGCGGATTGCCGGTATCGAAACCCAGGACGTCGCGGGAATTTCGCTCGAAGTCTACGTCATTACCTTTGACCACGAGAAGATGACCCTGCGCGTCCCGACGCGGAAGGCGAAGACCGCCGGCCTGCGTCCGCTGGCCAATAACGACGTCGTCACCTCGGCCCTGACGACCCTCAAGGGTCGCGCCCGGGTGAAGCGCACCATGTGGAGCCGCCGCGCCCAGGAATACGAAGCCAAGATCAATTCCGGCGACCTGGTCTCCATCGCCGAGGTGGTGCGCGACCTGCACCGGGCGGAGAATCAACCGGAACAGTCCTATTCCGAACGCCAGCTGTACGAATCGGCCCTGGACCGCATGGCCCGGGAAGTCGCGGCGATCGAGCAGATCGACCGGGACGCGGCCATCGGCCTCCTGACCAAGTCCCTGACCAAGGCCGCCTGATTTCCCCACCTCCGCGCCTTGCGGATCGATGCGCCGGCGAAGCCCCCAGGCTTCGCCGGCGTTTTCATGGGCGGTCCACGGCGACGCCGGGACAGGCTATTTCGGCGGGGCGGTGGGCAGCGGGACCGGGGTCATGGCCGGCGCCGCCGCGCCCGCCGCAGGATTGGTCGGCCCGGCCTCGGCCGCGAAGTCCCGCCACTGGCTGCTGTCCAGGTAGCGGGTCATGTGCTGCATGGAGGCCAGCACCTGGGGGTCGGTCATCAGCTGGCGCCCGGCGGTGGAGCCCAGCAGTTCGAAGCTCTTGCCGATGGAGGCGGCCCCGTCCTGCCGGACGGCCTCCAGGGCCTCGGTGCGGCAGTCCTTGAGCAGCAGCCGCTGGAACAGGGCCGCCTGTTGCTGGTCGAACACCTTGCGCTGGGTGTCGGTGACCGAGGACAGCCCCGCCAGCTTGGGGTTCTCGGTGATGGAGGAGAAGATCCACCGGACCAGCACCTCGTTGTCCGCCGGCGTCGCCGCCTGCACCAGGCAGCGGGCCAGGGCGTCGCTGGCGGGACCCGCCGCCGCCGCGCCCGCGCCGCACAGGGCCAGAGCCGCCGCCAGTCCGGCCGCCCGTCTGTTGAAAGTCCGCACGCGTCTCTCCCGTTCCCTGCAAGCCGCCGGAGACTAGCAGACGCCCCGCGGTTTCCGCAGCCGGGAATCAGGCCCGGGCGTCAATCCGGCCGCCGATCCGAGCGCCCAGCCACCCCAGGATGCGGATCGCCAGGGGCACGGTCGTCCACAGCAGCATGGCCAGAAGGGGCTGCTCCACCGCGACGACGCACGATCCGAGGAACACCAACGGCGCGCCCAGGGCCCGCAGGACCAGGGCGACGGTCCGTCCCCGGGTCTCGCCCGCGCGCATCAGCGGCCCCCGCCGCGCCACCAGGATCAGGCTCGCCATCAGCAGCCCCGTCACGGCCACCGACGCCGCGTAGAAGATCACCACCCAGGGCACGGCCACATATTCGCTGACCACGCTGGTGGGAAAGGCCAGGAACACCACGCTGGCCAGGAACAGCAGATTGACCCCGCGCAGCCAGGGGCTCTCCGCCTTCAGGGTCTTGAACAGGCGGTGGTGCGCCAGCCAGTAGAAGGAGGTGACCGAAAAGCTGATGACGAACCCCATCAGCTTCGGGATCAGCCGGTCCCACAGGACCTCCCCATGGGGACCGGTCTGCAGCTTCAGGTCCAGCACCAGCAGGGTGATGCCGATGGCGAACACGGCGTCGGAGAAGAACACCAGCCGCTCGAAGCCCAGGTCATGGCGATCGGCCGGGTCTAGATGTTCGCCGAGGTCGCTCGCCATAGCCCTCACCGCCCCTTGAAGTCGGCGGGACGCTTGTCGATGAAGGCGGCCATGCCCTCCTTCTGGTCCTCGAAGGCGAACAGGGAGTGGAACAGCCGCCGCTCGAACTGCACCCCCGCCGACAGGGTGGTCTCATAGGCCTGATTGACCATCTCCTTGTTGACCATGACGGCCAGGGGCGACAGGGACGCGATCTTGGCGGCGGCGGCCATGGCCTCGTCCACCAGCCTGTCCACGGGCACGACGCGGCTGACCAGGCCCGACCGTTCCGCCTCCGCCGCATCCATCTGGCGGGCGGTGAGGATCATGTCCATGGCCTTGGACTTGCCGACGAAGCGGGTCAGGCGCTGGGAGCCGCCGATGCCCGGGGCGACCCCCAGATTGATCTCCGGCTGGCCGAACTTCGCCGTCTCGGACGCGATGATGAAGTCGCAGAGCATGGCCAGCTCGCAGCCGCCCCCCAGGGCGTAGCCGGACACGGCGGCGATGATCGGCTTGCGGAACCCCTCGATCGCCTGGGCCGCCGCGGCGAAGAAGTTCAGCCGGTACATGTCGGCATAGGACTTGTCCGACATCTCCTTGATGTCCGCCCCGGCGGCAAAGGCCCGGTCCGAGCCGGTCAGCACCACGCAGCGCACCCCGTCATCGGCGGCAATCTCGCCCAGCGCCGCGGCCAGCTCCCCCAGCAGTTCGCTGTTCAGGGCGTTCAGCGCCTTGGGCCGGTTCAGGCGGATCAGGGCGACGGCGTCGGTCCGTTCGACCAGCAGGGTCTCGTAGGTCATGGGCGGTCAGTCCTTCTTCAGCGTCTCGACCTGCCCGCGCAGCAGCTGCAGCACGGCGGAGAAGTCGCGCCCTGCATAGCCCTGATTGGCGAACAGGGCATAGAGGGCTTCGGCCTGGGCCCCCATGGGGGTGGCGGCGCCGGCCCGGGCGGCGGCCTCCTGCGCCAGCTTCAGGTCCTTCAGCATCATGGCGGTGGCGAAGCCGCCGTCATAGTGGCGGTCGGCGGGGGTGGCGGGTCCCACCCCCTCCACCGGGCAGTAGCTGGTCACCGACCAGCACTGGCCCGAGGACTTGGACGCGATCTCGAAGAACCGGTCGGCGGCCAGGCCCAGCTTTTCCGCCAGCGCAAACGCCTCGCAGGTCCCCAGCATGGAGACGCCCAGCAGCATGTTGTTGCAGATCTTGGCCGCCTGCCCCGCGCCCGACGCGCCGGCGTGGATGGTGACCCGGGACATGGGGGCGAGCGCGGCCTCCACCGCGGCGAAGTCGGCCTCCGCCGCGCCCACCATGAAGGCGAGCGTTCCCGCGTCCGCCGCCGCCGTACCGCCGCTGACGGGCGCGTCCGCCGCGCGGAGCCCGGCCTTCAGGGCGTCGGCGGCCACGGCCCGGGCGGAGTCCACGTCGATGGTGGAGCAGTCGATCAGCAGGGCGCCGGGCCTGGCATGGGGCAGGATGTCCGCGGCGTAGGCGGCGCGCACATGGGCGCCGGCGGGCAGCATGGTGATCACCACGTCCGCCTGCTTCACCGCCTCGGCGGCGCTGGCGGCGGGGAGGCAGCCATTGGCGCGAGCCCGCTCGAGGGCTGTGACGGAGAGGTCGAAGGCGTGGACCGTGCGGCCGGCCTTCGCCTGGTTGGCGGCCATGCCGCCTCCCATGTTGCCGAGGCCGATGAAGGCGATGTGCATGAGGCGGGGCTCCTTGGCGTTTCGTCCGGAGGGAGGTTCCCGGGTCAAGCCCGGGAATGACGAATAATTATAAAATTCATTTATTTAGCTGTCATTCCCGGCCTTGAGCCGGGAACCTCTGTCAGGAAAGCCCGCTCCACTCCTCGTCCAGAGGGGCGAAGATCTCGTCGAGCATGACCTCCGTCACACCCTCCAGCGTGTCCGGCGACCATTTGGGCGCTTGGTCCTTGTCGATGATCACGGCCCGCACGCCCTCGAGGAAGTCATGCCGCGCCACGACCCGGGCGCCGATGCGGTACTCCATCTGCATGTTCGCCTCGAAGCTCTCCGCCGCGGCGCCGAGCGCCAGCTGGCGGAAGGCGACCTTCAGGGTCTGGGGTGACTTGGTCCGGAGCGTCTTTAGCTGGGCCGCGGCCCATTCGCCCCCATCGGCGGCCAGGGCCGCGAAGATCGCCTCCACGCTGTCTGCGCCAAACAGGCGGTCGATCTCCGCCCGATGCGGCCCCAGCGGCGCCGGTCCGGGATCGGCGGCGAAGCGGTCGGCGGCGGCCGGGTCCCCCGCCAGGAGGGCGGCCTTCAGATCCTCGATCCGCGCGCTCTCCACAAAATGCGTGGCGACGCCCAGGGCGAGGCAGTCCGCCCCCTTGATCCGCGCCCCGGTCAGGGCCAGCCAAAGCCCCGTCTTCCCCGGCAGCCGGGGCAGGTGCCAGCCGCCGCCCACGTCGGGGAACAGGCCGATGCCGGTCTCGGGCATGGCGAAGGTGGTCCGCTCCGTCGCCACCCGCACCCGGCACGGCAGGGCCAGCCCCACGCCGCCGCCCATCACCACCCCGTCCATGAGGGCGATCGTCGGCTTGGCGTAGCGCATCAGCAGCGCGTTCAGCCGGTATTCGGTAAAGAAGAAGTCCCGGGCCTGCGCCCCGTCCGCGGCCCCGCTCTCGGCCAGCATGCGGATGTCGCCCCCGGCGCAGAAGCCCCGCGCCCCGGAATGGTCCAGCAGCACCGCCGTCACCGCCGGATCCGTCTCCCAGGCCAGCAGGGCGCCGGTCAGGGTCCGGCACATGCCGGTGGTCAGGGCGTGCAGCGCTCCCGGTCGGTTCAGGGTCAGACGGCCGACGCCGCCCTCCACCCGGACAATCACCTCGTCCGCAGCCGGATCATCGCTCATTGGCGCAGCAGCTCCCGGGAGATGATCACCCGCATGATCTCGTTGGTGCCCTCGAGGATCTGGTGGACCCTCAGGTCCCGGACGATCCGCTCCACCGGATAGTCCCGCAGATAGCCATAGCCCCCGTGCAGTTGCAGGGCCTGGTTGGCGATCTCGAAGCCCCCGTCGGTGGCGAAGCGCTTGGCCATGGCGCAGAACTTGGTCGCCTGCGGATCCTTGCGGTCCAGGGCGTCGGCGGCGTTGTAGACCATCAGCCGGGCCGCCTCGTGCGCCGTGGCCATGTCCGCCAGCTTGAACTGCAGGGCCTGGAAGTCCGACAACGGACGACCGAACTGCTGGCGGGTGCCCAGATAGGCCTGAGCGGTGTCCAGGGCCAGCTTCGAGCCCCCCAGGGAGCAGGCGGCGATGTTGATGCGCCCCCCGTCCAGCCCCATCATGGCGAAGCGGAAGCCGTCCCCCTCGGCGCCGATGCGGTTCTCCACCGGCACGCGGACCTCATCGAACATCACCTGGGCCGTGGGCTGACTGTTCCAGCCCATCTTGCGCTCATTGGCGCCGAAGCTGAGGCCCGGCGTCCCCTTTTCCACCACGATGGCGGAGACGCCCTTGGCGCCCGGCCCGCCGGTGCGCGCCATGACGACGTACAGGTCCGAGACCCCCGCGCCGGAGATGAAGGCCTTGCCCCCGTTCAGCACATAGTGGTCCCCGTCCAGCCGCGCGGTGGTCTTCATCGCCGCCGCGTCGGAGCCGGAGCCCGGCTCCGTCAGACAGTAGCTGGCGATCAGCTCCATGGTCGTCATCCGCGGCAGGTACTTCAGCCGCAGCGCCTCCGAGCCGAACCGGTCGATCATCCAGCTGGCCATGTTGTGGATCGACATGAAGGCGGCGGTGGACACGTCCCCCTCCGACAGGGCCTCGAAGATCAGGGCCGCGTCAAGCCGGGACAGGCCCGAGCCGCCCACATCCTCGCGCACATAGATGCCGGCGAAGCCCAGCGCCGCCGCCTGGCGCATGACGTCCACGGGAAAGTGCTTGTCCTCATCCCAGCGGGCGGAGTGGGGCGCCAGCTCGGCGAGGGCGAAATTGCGCGCCGCGTCCTGGATGGCCCGCTGGTCGTCGCTCAGGGCGAAATGCATGATCCGTAGACCCCTTACGCTTACTTCATGGTCGGAATGACAAAGGACGAGTCCGCATGGCCGTCCAGCTGCGGATCCGGCCAGCGGGCGGTGACAGTCTTGACCTTGGTCCAGAACTTCACGCCTTCCATGCCGTGCTGGTTGGTGTCTCCGAAGGCGGAACGTTTCCAGCCGCCGAAGGTGTGATAGGCCACCGGCACCGGGATCGGCACGTTGATGCCCACCATGCCCACGTCCACCGCCGCGGCGAAGTCCCGGGCCGCCCGGCCGTTCTGGGTGAAGATGGCGACGCCGTTTCCATATTGATGTTTCGACGGCAGGGCGATCGCCTCCTCCAGGCTGTCGGCGCGGACCATCTGCAGCACCGGGCCGAAGATCTCGTCCTGATAGGACTGCATGGTCGGCTTCACCTGGTCGAACAGGCTGGGGCCGATATAGAAGCCGTCCTCGTAGCCCTGCATGGCGAAGCCGCGGCCGTCCACCACCAGCTCGGCCCCCTCGTCCACGCCCATCTGGATGTAGCCGGCGATCCGGTCCCGGTGCGCGGCGCTGACCACCGGGCCGTAATGCGCCGCCGCGTCGGTGGAGACGCCCACCTTCAATGTCTCGATCTCGGCGACCATCCGTTCACGGAATTCATCGGCGGTCTTCTTCCCCACCGGCACCACCACCGGCAGGGCCATGCAGCGCTCCCCCGCCGAGCCGAAGGCCGCGCCGGAAATGTCCTTCACCGCCTGGGTCATGTCCGCGTCGGGCAGGATGACGCCGTGGTTCTTGGCCCCGCCCATGGCCTGGACCCGCTTTCCGTTCTGCGCGCCCCGGGCGTAGACATAGTTGGCGATGTCCGAGGAGCCGACGAAGCTCACCCCCCGGATCAGCGGGTGGTCGAGGATGGCGTCCACCGCCACCTTGTCCCCGTGCACCACGTTCAGCACCCCGGCGGGGGCCCCCGCCTCCATCATCAGCTCGGCCAGGCGCACGGGCACGGACGGGTCCCGCTCCGACGGCTTGAGGATGAAGCTGTTGCCCGTGGCGATGGCCACGCCGAACATCCACATGGGGATCATGGCCGGGAAGTTGAACGGGGTGATCCCCGCCCCCACCCCGATGGGCTGGCGCATGGAATAGACGTCGATGCCCGGCCCGGCGCCTTCCGTATATTCCCCCTTCAGGGCGTGGGGGATGCCGCAGGCGAACTCGATCACCTCCAGCCCCCGCTGGAGATCCCCCTTCGAGTCCGCCACCACCTTGCCGTGCTCGGAGGACAGAAGCTCCGCCAGCTCGGTCATGCGCGCTTCCAGCAGGCGCTTGAACTCGAACATCACCCGGGCCCGGCGCTGGGGATTTGTGGCGGCCCAGCCGATCTGGGCCCTGGCGGCGGCCTGCACGGCCAGGTCCAGCTCGTCGGCCGTGGCCAGCTGCACCCGGGCCTGCACCGCGCCGGTGGACGGGTTGAACACGTCGCCAAACCGCCCCGACCGCCCCGGATGGCTGGCGCCGTTGATGAAGTGGTGGATCTCGCGCATGGGGGCTCTCCGTCCGTCGTCCGCCCGGCGGCCCTGTGCCGCGCCGCCGGTTGCGGTGTGAGACTTAACGCCGCCGGACCGAAGTTCAAATTGCAAATATGCCGGATCGGCGCGCCCGCGACCGGTTTTCTCGACGGGACCCGACGGATCGCCTAGGCTGTTTGGACGGAGCGTCGGTTCATAGCAAAAGATTTCGCCCCATCATCAAACAGGGAGATGTTCGTGCACGCTTTCCGCAGGACAGGAGCATGGTTTCCCGCAGCCACCGGAGCGGTCCTGCTCGCGCATCTCCTGCTCGGGATCCGCCGCCTGCGCCGCGCGCCGATCCCGGGCGGACTTGGCGTCCGCCAGCGGCTGGAGACCCTCTTCTCGGCCTTCGCGCCCCGGTGGATCGCCCGCTTCGCCGCCGCCGAGGCCCTGATGATCGTCTATGCGGTCCATTGGCGCGCCAAGCCGGATATCCCCCCCGGCGCGACGCCGATCTACCACCATCGCAGCGCCCGACCGATGCTCTGGGCCCTGGCCGGGGCCGGACTGGTGGAGCTGGTGGTGCTGCACGTGATCGCCCTGGTCTTCTGGGGACCGAAGCTCGCCTGGCCCCTGTTCGCCCTGAGCGAGATCGGCCTCGTGTACGTGCTGGGACTGATCAGCTCCCTCGACAAGCTGCCGATCCTGGTCTTCGACGACCGGGTCGAGGTGCGGATGGGCCTGCTGGCCACGCATGTTCTGTATGCGGACAACATCCTGGCGGTCCATCGCGCGCTGGATCCCTCCCGCACCGGCGACGGGTTCCTCAAGGCCGCCCTCGCGGCGCCGCCGACGGTGGGGCTAGAGCTGCGCGCGCCCATGACCGTGCGGCGCCGGCTCCGCGGGCCGGTAGCGATCAGGATGGTCGGTCTGCGGCCGGACGATCTGGACGCGTTCCTCCGCGCCACCGACCGCTTCGGCGGCCCGCCCCCGCCGACGGCCGCCGCCTAGGACGCCCTTGCGGCGCGTCCCCGTTCTGAGGGCCTGGCCGCGGGTCCCCGCGTCAGTATCCCCGCACCAGCGCGTCGACATTCGGCGTCCGCGGCAGGACGCTGTCCACCGAGGAGAGGATCTTGCCGTCTTCGGCGCGAAGCAGCCTGATGTTCAGATAGATCTCGTCCTGGCCGACCGTATAGGTCCCCGCCACGACGGCGCCGGCGTGCTGCACGCGGCTCAACTCGGTCACGTCGCGGCTGAGGGCGAGCTCGCCGGTCTGGGTGACGGTCAAGGCGCCCACATAGTTCAGGTCCTTGACGGCGAAGCCCAGCTGCGACAGCCGGTTCGTGACCAGTTGCGAGGCGAGCCGGCCGAAATTCGACGACTTCTTGAGGTCCTCGATGGCGACGACGGTGGTGATGGCGATGGACCGGTTGCCGACGCCTTCCGGCTGCCGCTGGATCAGCCGCTCCGCCGCCAGATAGATCGTGTCGCTCAGACCGCTGGACTCTCCGCCCCCGACGATCTCGGACGGCGGCGCGCCCAGGCCGGGCAGACCGACGGCGGCGCAGCCGCTGAGCAGGGCGGCCGACGCCGCCAGTCCGGCGCAGAGCGCTGCGGGCTTCAAAAATCGGGTCATCCTCCCGGCCCCCCTCAACGCCGTGTCGCCTGGGCCATGTCGCCCCGGACCTGCAGCGCGGTGTCCGCCCGGCCGGGCGTGAAGAACTGTTCCAGGTCCTGCGGCTTCACATAGATGATCTCGGACCCGAGATAGTCGTAGAACCTGTGGTCGGGGGACTCGACGGACGTGCTGACCGTCACCTCGGCGTCGGTGACGCCGTTGATCGCCACCAGCGTGTCGGCCACCGGGGCGATCGCCAATGCGGCGCCCGCCGCAGCGTCCGCCGTATGATCCAGCAGGTGCGCGCCGAAATACAGGATGCCGCCGCCCGTCGTCGCCGTCGAAAGATAGCTCACGAGTCGCTTGTTGTGCCATGTGTCGTAGATGAACGACTGGGTGCGGGTCTTCATGACGAAAGTGGCGTTGTCAGGGGACAGGGCCACGCGGAACCGGTGTTCATAGAGCGCCTGCTGCAGGAACCGGATGTAGCCGATGCTGAACTCGGACTCCGGACCGTCGAAGGCGACATAGACCGACGGCGGGTCCTTGGTGAAGGCGTGGGGCAGACGATCGACGGCGCGCTCGGCAAGTTGCCGCCAGTTGATCGCCTGGGTCGCCTTGGATTGCAGGGCGAAGGGGTTGGGCTGGACCAGCGGAGATGCGCAGCTGGCGAGTCCCACAGTCAGAAAGGCCACAAGTGCAAGGCGCCGTGTCATCATTGGCTCCGGAATCGCGTCGATCAAACGCCAGATCATCAGTACATAAGGCGCCCATAAGTTGAATTATTGCTTAAAGCGCTGCGAATTGACCGCCAAAGGATGTTATTGCATGTTTTAATCGATTTTTAGACTTCCAAAAATGCCGGATGATCAGATTTATATTCCATCGTGAATTTAGATTCGACAAGACTGACAATTCACTACTAATTACATCGGTTTTTAAATTGGAGAAAAGGGCAGTTACAAGATTTGCCTGGCGCCTTGATGAGTGTCCTTGTCGACAGCGACAGTCGGCGTGTGATTTCGATGGACGATGATTGCGCGGCGGCGTCCGTCTCGAACGCTCGGCCCCGGTCGACCCTTCAACGACCGAAGTCGGCGCAGCGTTCCTGGCGCCCGAGGCGCGGGGGCGGGCGCGCTCCGCGGCCGGCGCCGAACCGCAGCGCCGGCGATCCTTGAACGCATTCCGCGGAGCCGTTAGAACCCCCGGGGCGATGGCCGGTGCAAGACATCGGGAGCCTGTAGCACTCGTCCACACTGCGGACGAAAACGCGCAATGATTTCAAGCGGCCCGGTAGCTCAGCAGGATAGAGCAGCGGTTTCCTAAACCGGAGGTCAGGGGTTCGAGTCCCTTCCGGGCCGCCAGTTACCCATCCGCGGACGTCCGCAGATGTCTGGAAAGTTCAATGAAATTAAGCTATAAGCTAGGAAGTTGCTCCGGTGACGTCCGCCAAAATCCGGCACAATCCGCCGCTTTTTAGGGCATTTTCCGGGGTATCGCCCTAACCCTGCGAGTCACGATACCCCAATGCCCCTGTCTGACGCGGCAATTAGATCAGCAAAATCAAAGAATAAGCCCTACAAACTGGCTGACGGAAAGGGGCTTTTTCTGCTGGTAAATCCGAGTGGCAGCAAGCTCTGGCGATTCAAGTACGCCTATCTGGGAAAGGAGAAGTCCCTGTCCCTTGGAGCCTATCCCGCCGTCGGCCTGAAGAAGGCCCGGGCGGACAGCGATGCGGCCAGGGAGGAGCTTGCGGCGCGCAAGGACCCGAGCTTCGAAAAGAAGAAGCGCGAGATTGCAGAAACCCTCAGTGCGGCAACCACCTTCGGAACGGTCGCAGCGGAATATATCGAAAAGCGGGCGAAGGAGGGCGTCGCCACCGCGACCACCTACAAGTCGACCTGGCTGATCTCGGAGTTGGGGCGGGATCTGAGTGACCGCCCGATCGCCGACATCGAGCCATTCGAAGTGCTGAACGCTCTGAAGAAGATCGAGAAACAGGGCAAACGGGAATCGGCGCGTAAGGCCCGGTCGCTGGCGAGCCGCGTATTTCGTTACGCCATCGCGACGGGGCGGGCGAAATCCGATCCGGCTGACGTCCTCCGGGGCGCCCTCCTCGCCCCTCAACCGAAGCACTTCGCCGCACTTCTGGATCCGGAGCAGGTCGGAGGGCTGCTGAGGGCGATCGATAGCTTCGAAGGCCAACCCGCCACGCTCTGGGCTCTCAGGATGGCACCCCACGTCTTTGTTCGACCCGGCGAACTCCGACAGGCGCAATGGAGCGAAATCGACCTTGAGACTGCTGTGTGGAGGATCCCTGCCACACGAATGAAGATGAAGCGGGAGCACGCGGTCCCGCTCTCGCGGCAGGTGGTCGAGATCCTCACGAACATGAAAGCCATCACCGGACGGGGGCGCTACGTCTTCCCCTCCGTGCGGACGCACCTCCGACCCATGTCCGAGAACACCGTCAACGGGGCGCTGAGGCGGTTGGGCTACTCCAACGACGAAATGACGTCCCACGGTTTTCGCGCCACCGCGAGTTCCCTGCTCAATGAAAGCGGCAAGTGGTCCAGTGACGCAATCGAGCGCGCTCTGGCGCACGGGGACTCCAACAAGAT
>CAINOV010000168.1 GCA_903851655.1 uncultured Caulobacterales bacterium | reverse complement strand
GATGTTCGAGAACCCGTGGATCGACGCCCTGCCCCGGGCGGGCAAGTCGTCGGGCGCCTATTCCCATCCGGTCACCGCCGACCGGCATCCCTATGTGTTCCTGAACTTCATGGGGGAGCGCCGGGACGTGCTGACCCTGGCCCACGAACTGGGCCATGCGGTGCACCAGATGATGGCCCAGCCCCTGGGCACGCTGCTGGCGGACACCCCCCTGACCCTGGCGGAGACCGCCTCGATCTTCGGCGAGGGCCTGGTGTTCGAGCGGCTGCTGGCGGAAGCCCCGCCGGCGGAGCGCCGCATCCTGCTGGCGGGGCGCATCGAGGATGGCCTGAACACGGTGGTGCGCCAGATCGCCTTCCACCAGTTCGAGACCCGCTTCCACGCCGCCCGGCTGGGGGGCGAGCTGGACCCCGAAGCCATCGGCGCCCTGTGGCTGGAGGTGATGGGCGCGAGCCTGGGCCCAGCGATCAGGCTGAACCCCGGCTATGAGCACTACTGGGCCTATGTCAGCCACTTCGTGCATGCGCCGTTCTATGTCTATGCCTACGCCTTCGGCGATCTGCTGGTCTCGGCCCTGATGGAGAAGCGGCGGGAGGATCCGGTGGGATTCGCGCCCCTCTACGAGACCCTGCTGTCCGGCGGCGGGTCCCGCACCTATGTGGAGGCGCTGGCGCCCTTCGGGCTCGACCCCCGCGAAAAGACCTTCTGGGCGCAGGGCTGCGCAAGACTCGAGCGGCTGATCGACGAGTTCGAGGCCCTGGGCGAGGTCTGAGCCGCAGGCCCTCTGGCGCCGGGGGATGCGGGCTCGCATATAGCGGGCATGGCCTCATCCGATCCCCCCGCAGCCGACCCCGCCCGCGACAGTGTTCGCGATCCGGAGCGAGACCGCCTGACCGGTCGCGTGCGCCGTTTCGCCCAGGTGGGCGCCGGGCTGGCGGGGGCTGGAGCGCAGCTCTCCGCCAACCGGCTGTTCGGCGGGGATGACGCGGACGCCCGCAACGCCCGGGCGCTGAAGGCGGCGCTGGGCAATCTGAAGGGTCCGCTGATGAAGGCGGCGCAGATGTTCGCCACCGTGCCGGACCTGCTGCCGCCGGAGATGGCTGCCGAACTGGCGGAGCTGCAGACCAACGCCCCCTCCATGGGCCGGCCGTTCGTGCGCCGGCGCATGGCCGCGGAACTGGGCCCGGACTGGATGGGCCGCTTCGGATCCTTCGAGCTGGACGCCGCCCACGCCGCCTCCCTGGGCCAGGTGCACCGGGCCACGGCCCTGGACGGGCGCCGGCTGGCGGTGAAGCTGCAATATCCGGAGATGCAGAGCGCGGTGGAGAGCGACCTGGGCCAGCTTCGCGCCCTGATCGGCCTGTTCCGGCGGATCGACGGCTCCATCGACCCCTCGGAAATGGCGGACGAGATCGGCGCGCGCCTGCGGGAGGAGCTGGACTACCAGCGGGAGGCGCAGCTGATGCGCCTCTATTCCGGCTTCTTCGCCGACCGGGACGACATTGTCTCGCCGGAGCCGATCGAAGCCCTGTCCACCCGGCGGCTGCTGACCATGACCTGGCTGGACGGCGCCGGCCTGCTGAGCTTCAAGACCGCGCCGCTTGAGGTGCGCAACCGCATAGCCGCCCTGCTGTTCGACTGCTGGTGGCGGCCCATGACCCATATCGGCGTCATCCACGGCGACCCGCACCTGGG
>CAINOV010000167.1 GCA_903851655.1 uncultured Caulobacterales bacterium | reverse complement strand
CCGGACCGCGAGCCACGCCCCGAAGAAGATGAACGGAAAAAACTCGATCCGGTATCTCAGCGCCATGTAGATATGCGACAGCATCAACACCGGAATGGGCGCGAAACACGCCCACACGATGAGGTCCGCGGAGGCTCGGATCGGCCGCCGGTCGGTCAGCCGCTGCGCCAGGCCACGGCTCGCTTTCACGAGATACAAACCGGCAAGCCAGACGAGCAAGGCGTCCGTCAGAACAAGGCTCGCCGGCGGAAACTCAGCTCCGTGCATGTATGTCTGCATGAAACTGTTAAGGATCGAGACATGGTCAGACCCCCACAAACCCCAGACCGGAAAGAAGTAGTATTGAACTCCGAATGGCGCCCGAATAAAATTGAACGCTCCATATCTGTGCAGTATGACCGCCCGCTCTGGATGCATGTGTTGCTGATATATTTGACGTGTAATGTCGGCAAATTCGAGTGGACTTCCCCAGCGCTCATAATTGACGTAGAGCGCCAGCAAGGTGAATGCCGATAGAGCTAAACCGGCATAGATCTCTGCCTTCGACATTAGGCGATTGGGCCAGCGCCCTCGCCAAGGTTCGCGAGAAAGTCCATGGAGAAATACGACGACCCACGCAGCCGACAGCATGGCGCCCGTCGTCACCCGCGTATTCAGACAAAGACCCGCACAAACCGCCATCGAAATCAGATACGCCTTGAGTTTATGGCCAGAAGATCTATATCGAACGTATGAATAGATAAACATAGCGGCAAAAAACAAGGCCCATAGCGTCACTTCGATGTAGATCGCATGACTTCCCGCCAGATATAAAGGCAGACCAGAAAACAGAAACGTCAAAAAGAAACAGTTCCTGAGGAAGGAAGACTTGGGAAATCCAGCAGCCGTTGACATCGATACGTAATTCAACACGCTGATCGCGAAGGCGAGCAGTGTGCAGATGATCGCACTGACGGATGTGGTTCGAAGGTCGATGAATGGAAGGAATGCAAGCCTGGCCACCGCCGGCGTGACGCCGAAATATGCGTAGGTGCGCCCATCCCGCACATAGGCTTCGGCAAGAATGATCTTGGGGTCAATCGTAAAATCGCCCCGGGACAAGCGCAAGATCATGTCGTTGAAGACAAGATCAAGATCCTCTTTTTGAAAGGGATTGAAACTATAGCTTGTGAACAACGCGAAGTATAAAATAAACAGCACCGCGAGGATCGTCCATTCGATCAGCGAAAATCTTGACACAGATTTCGAGACTTGAGTCATGCAGCGATCGCCAGACCGAAAATGCGGGCAGGATAAAACATGGGACTATCCAGGCGCTCGGCCGGGCGCGGCACGGAGTCCGTGGACGCGAAGGCTGTCACGATTCGTGCGCGACCTCTCCGACGACGGGCCCACTCACCGGGGGTGCGCTGCGGCGCCCCGGAGTCGCAGCATGTCGGCGTTGGAGACGTTTCCCTCGAAGGCGCCGGGGGGCAGGACGCGATCCGGCCAGCATGTGGTCGATTGCGGCGTCAGCCGCGCGCCCGCGCCGGACCAGATCGCCAGTCCCCCACCGCTCTGGTCCGACGGGATCAGATAGTTCGTGGCGATCTGCCCTGGCTGCACCTGAGCCTGAACGGACGAGAAATTGCAGGCGCTCAGGCGATAGCTCGGCATGAGCACCGCCCGCGCCAGCTCGGCCGCGGGCGTGAAAAGCCCCACTCCGAAAACCAGGAGCATCGCCGCGCCCTGCATGCGGGACGACAGGGGCGCCAGGCCGCCCTCCCCGCTCAGCGCGGACGCGACCATCAGGCTGAGGATCATGAGCGCCGGGATCGATGACCGCATGACGATATCGTTGGCGGCCCCGAATTTCACGAGGGGCAGACACAGGAGCACGGCCAGAGACAGGCCGAACAGGCGCCGCCATGCGCGGGACATGAGCGGCCAGCTGAGCGCCAGGAGGACCGGGCCGGTCAGCTCCACCATGATGAAGATGAAGTAGAGCTCGGGGAACGTCCAGATGATGCTGCTGAAGCCATGATCGATCGACCCGGCGTTTGACGTGATGAACAGGGCCACCGGGACAAACGCCAGGGCGACGCCGGCATGGATCCAGAGCGTCCCGGACCTCAGGTTGCGCAGGGGCTGTTGCAGAAACGCGGCCAGCAGGAACGGCATCGCGCCGAGGGCGGACAGGGGCGACCAGATCATCGTCATGGCTATGCCAAGACCGAGCCATTCCAGGCCCAGCCCCGCGCCGCCGTCCATGACGATGACGGACGCCAGGAACCATCCCGGCAGGGCGTGGTTGGGCGCCCAGAAGATCTGGGTCAGGGGGCTGGAATACTGCCACACGCCCAGCCAGGCGTTGATGTGGCTCGGCAGCTGCCCCCAGCTCAGAACGTGCCCGGCCCGGACGAAGCAGCCCAGGACATCGGCCCCGCCAAAGCCGACGACGATCGCCAGCGCCGTCAGCCTGCGCTTTCGGAACACATCGGAGAAGCCGTACAGCAACAGGGAGACGCACAGACTGTTCTGCACCCACAGCGCGCATTCCGCGACCTCAAGCCCGAACAGGCGACCGAACACCGCCGGGATCATGTACATCCCGATCGGGGCCCGCAGATCGGCCGCGACATGGGCGAACGCGTAGGACGGCAGCGCGGAGGATCGCGACAGATCCGCCAATACGGCGTCGCGCCAGAGCCAGTCGCTGTTCGCATAGACCAGGTGCCCCACGCCCCCGAGCGTCGTGAGCGCACAGCCCAGGGCGAGACAGGCCAGCAGCCGGGGACAGGCGACCACGGTCGCGAGCGCACCGGCGGCGGGGTTGGCCAGGTGTCGCGCCGCCAGCCCGAAGCTGGCCACACAGCCCGCCAGCAGGACCGCACGGGGAAGGGGCTGAAGATAGGTTGAAAACACCCCATTCGAGATCAGGAAGATCGAGATCAGCACCAGTACGAGGTGCGCATTGCGAAGCTCAAACGAACCGACCGTGAACGGACGGTCGAGACCCGCTCCCCGCAAGGCGCGACCCGCACGGGCTGCTTCAATGAAATCCGGATATTTCACAAATCTCGTCTTTCAAATTGGGCCCCGCCCGTGTGCATTGACGCGCTGACGGCGCGGCGACGAAGTTCGAACGACATGGTCATGCATTGAATACGAAGGTTCTCTGAAGATAGAAGGAGAGGAGCGCCATGACCGGCGCGGCCAGTCCTTGCGCCATCCAGGCGGGCGTGGCGGGCGCGGTCCGACGGACGAGCATCAGGACGCCCAGGTTCAACAGGAACAGGGCGAGGTTCACGATCACGAACGGCCAGAAACGCCGCCGGTTCCCGCTCTGGAAGACCAGTCGACGCACGGTCTGATAGTTCAACGCCAGCGCGAGGACGAAGGCGCAGGCCAGCGCGGGCCCCTCCGACAACCCCATAAACAGAAACGTCAGGAAAAAAACGTACGACGCCGCGGTATTGAAAACCCCCACGAAGACAAACCGCGTGAACGCAAAAAATGCGCCCGGGCCCTTCATCACATTCGATAAAAGCCCTTGAAGGCGATGTTCATCACTTTCTCTCAAAACGGACGGCCCCGCTGGATGAGTGATCGCCCCCACTCAACGCCGTCAGTATTTCACCATTTCTGATGAAATCCCTTCGGATGAAATGCGGCCGCATTTTCACCTCTTCAAATATCTTCGAGATATATTCGCCGATCAGGCTGATGGCGATGAGGTTGAATGATCCGAACAGGATGACGGTCATAACAATGCTGGTGAAGCCGCGCGGGGCGGATGCCGGAAACAGCAACCGCGACACGAGATAGACGCCCGCAAGGATCAGCGATGCGAGAAACAGACCAATTCCCGTCAGGCTGAGGAAGGTCAGGGGCACATTGCTGAAGGACAAAATGCCCTTCTTCGCCCAGCCGAAGTTCTTGAACATGTTGTTCGTGGATACGCCGAACATCCGCTCCGGCCGGACATAGTCGACGCCGGTCTGGCGGAACCCCACGAACGCCCGGATGCCGCGGATGAAGGCGTCCCGCTCCGGAAAGTTCAGCATGCATTGCACGACACGGCGATCAATCAGCGAGAAGTCGCCGGCGTCTCGCGGCACGGAGATGTAGGACATGGACTCAAACACGCGGTAGAACGCCTTGTAGGCGAAGCGCATGTGCGCCGGCGCCTCGCGATTGACCCGCCGCCCATAGACGACGTCATAGCCCTCCCGCCACTTCGCCACAAAATCGGCGATGAGTTCCGGCGGATCCTGCAGATCCCCGTCCAGCAGGACGCAGGCATTCTTGGTCGCCACCTCCATGCCGCTCCGAAACGCCGCCTGCGAGCCGAAATTCCGCGAATGGGTGATGCCGATGACCGCCGGATCGCGGCTGGTGATCTCCCGGATCGCCGCCTCGCTGTCGTCCGGCGAGCCGTCATTGACGAAGATGATCTCGTACCCGATCCGAAGCGCCTCGAAGGTCGCCTTCAGGCGGTCATACATGATCGGGATCGCCTGGCCGTCCTTGTAGCAGGCGATGATGGCCGTCACGCTGTACTTCTCGTCCAGGCCGAACTGCTTCGACTGCCGGACGTAGCGGTCCAGATCCGACCGCTCCGCGATCCAGCTGCGGGTCCTGGCCAGTCCGGCCTCGAGGGGCGTCCGGGCGCTCCAGCCCAGGTCCCGGCGGGTCCGCGCCGTGTTGGCGAACCAGTCCGTGACGTCCCATTTCCGCGCCGGCATTGTGAACGAGGGGGCGTCGCCGATGTCGAACAGCCGGGAGATCACCGCCGCATAGTCGCCGATCCGGGTCGGCGCGCCCGAACCGATATTGAAGGACCGGCCGTAGCTGTCCGGTCGGAGGTTGGCGGCGGCCATCACGAAGGCGGCGCAGGCGTCGTCCACATAGACGAAGTCGCGGGAGATGGTCGGATCCACATAGGACAGCGCCTCCCCGCGCAGGCCCTTGAGGATGGACGCCGGGACCAGTCGCGAGGAATCCTCGAACTGTCCGTAGATCGAATACAGGCGAAGGTTCACGCACGGAAAATCGAGCTTGGAACCCGCATAGTTCAGTATCTTTGCCGAGGCGATCTTGGACGCTGAATAATGGCTGTTGGAGTTCAGCACGGCATCTTCGTCCGGCCCGGCTGCGTTGTCCCCGTATTCGGATGAACTGCCCGCATGGACGTACCGGTGGCACCCTCGCGCCCGAAGCTCCTCGACCAGTTCGGCGGTCAGCTCCACATTGGTGCGATAGATGCGCGCCACATCCGTCTCGAACGAATAGGCGCCATAAGCGATGCAGTTCATCACCGTACGCGGGCGGACGGAGTCGAGCACCTTCCTCAGATTGGCCGGGATCAGCAGGTTCCCGGTGATCACATGGGCCGCCGGGATCCCCTCGAGCCGCCAGGGCGACGGATTTGAGGTCGTGCCGAACACGTCCGACCGCCGCGCCAGCAGGGTCCGCAGCAGATTGGCGCCGATGAAGCCGCTCGCCCCCAGAACGAGGATCGGCCCCTGAAGGGAATCGATGGCCTCGTCGAGCCCGTCATAGGTCATGTCGCCTTCCGATCCATTAGAGCGTTCACGGCGTCGAGCACGGATGCGGGATCAAGACCGCTGGCCGCCCGGTGATAGGCCTGGGACCCATAGAGGCCGGTGGGATAGCCCCGGGCCGCGCAGGCCTGGAACCGTCGGGGAAGACCGCCCCGCACGCCCAGTTCCAGCGCCAGCATCTGACCCACGCCGCCATGGGCGCAGTGTTCCTCGGCCACGACCAGCGCATCGTGGCGCGCAATCTCCTGCAACAGCTCCGCCGGAGGGGCCAGCCCGCCAGCGCTCAGCTCGCTGAGTCCCCAGATCGCGGGCCGCGCCGTCGCCGGCGTCTCGAGCGCTCGGGCCACGACGGGACCGGCCAGCGGCCCGGCGATCACCAGCACGCCCCGCTCCCCGTCCAGCAGACGCCGCCAGGGCGCATAGGCCGGCGGGACATAGCCCGGCGGCCGCTCGCAACGGCCCAGGCGCAGATAGGCGGGATGCCGGTCCGCCGCCATGCGCGGGACGATCTCGGCGAGATCCGAGGCGAAGATCGGGATGTGGACGCGCAGGCCGGGCAGGGTCAGCAGCACGCCGTAGTCCTCGAGGGCGTGGTGCGTGGGCCCCATGACGCCATAGCCATAGCCGCCGCCATTGCCCACCAGCTTCACGTCCGCATCGTGAAAGCAGACGTCGTTGCGGACCTGCTCGAACGGGCGCGCATAGATGAACGGCGCGATGCTGTAGGCCCAGCACTGGAACCCGGTGCGAGCCATCCCGGCGGCGACGGTCACCATGTTCTGCTCCGCCACGCCGGCGTTGACGAAGCGGTCCCCCAGCGCCTGCTGCAAGGGCTCGAGCGCCATGAAGCCCAGGTCGCCGGTCAGGAACGCATAGTCGACCGTCTCCGCGAGGGTCTGCATCGCACTGCAGAAGGCGTTCCTCATCGGGCTTCCACCTCGGCCAGGGCGAGGGCGAACTGCTCCGGGGACAGAGGCAGGTAGTGCCACTCCATCCGACCCTCCATGAACGACACGCCTCGCCCCTTGACGGTCCGGAGCAGGATCATCCGCGGGCGGTCGCTCGACCGGCTGAACGCCGCGGTCATGGCGCCGAAATCGTGGCCGTCGACCTCCTCGACGTCGAAGCCGAAGCCGACCAGCTTGTCCGGGATCGGCTCCAGCGAGGCGACCTCGCCGGTGGCGCCGAACCCCTGCAGGCCGTTCCGGTCGACCATGACGGTGAGATTGGACAGCCGGTGATGCCCGGCGAACATCAGGGCCTCCCAGACGGAGCCCTCCTCGCACTCCCCGTCGGACATCAGGCAATGGACCCGGCCGGGCTGTCGGCGCAGACGCCGGCCGAAGGCGAGGCCGCTGGCCAGACCGAGGCCGTGCCCGAGGCTGCCGGTCGAGAAGGGGATCGCCTCATGCCAGCCCCCCGCCGGATGCGCCGCCAGGCGGGTGCCGTCCGCATGGAACGTGTCCAGCTGCGCGTCCGTCAGCTGGCCGCAGGACCACAGGCTGGCGTACAGGGCGCCGGCGGCGTGCCCCTTGGACAGGATGAATGCGTCGTCGGCGCCGAGGGCTGCGTGATGCAGGCAGAGCAGGGCGTCCAGCGCCGACAGATTGCCGCCGATATGGCCGACCCCGGCCTTGAAATGCATGGCGAGCAGGCGCGCCCGCGCCCTTTGCGCCAGTCGCGGCAGGTCGCGGGCGGCGTCCTGTGGGCTCGCCACGGCGCTGTTGGCGTTAGGCATGTTTGGCTCCGGCCCCTTCAGACATGGCGGCGTCGGAAGCCAGACTAGGCGCGAGGTTTCTAATATCCGCCTAATCCGCGGCGGACGGGCGACACGGTTTCGCACCCGCGGCCGCCCGTTCGTCGCGGCGCACCGCGGTTAACGTGTAGGTTCCACAGCCGACTGCCGCATCGGGTCGGGCGCGGCGTCTGGCCAAGCTCTCGGGTTGGCCGGGCGTTCAGGACAATTTCACCAATGGCTGGCTTGGTTGGGGCGGCTCGGACGCCCCGGCGATCCTGCGTCCGATCCGACCCTGCCGGCGAGAGATCCCCATCAATGCCGATATTTGACCAGCTGATCCGCAGAAACTGCCCTGTTTGCGACAGGGATTCCAGGCAGGCCGCGCCCTTTCTGGAAAAGAACATCAATTCGAACGACGTGAACGAATTCACATTCTCGTCCCGTAAAGCCCCCGAATTCATGTGCTTGAACCTGGTCAAGTGTCGCAACTGCAAGACGGTCTACGCCTCCGAAACGCCGGTCGAGGCCGCCCTGTCGACGGCCTATGCGGACGCCGATTACGACAGCTCGGCGGAAGCGACCCTGGCGGCGGCGTCCTACATGGCGGCGCTTCGCCCCCACCTGCCCGCCGGCGGCGACCGGAGGCGGCGCGCCCTCGAAATCGGCACGGGGACGGGCGTCTTCCTCGAGCGCCTGCTGGACGAGGGGTTTGCGGAGGTGGTGGGCGTCGAGCCCTCCGGCGCGGCGATCAGGGCCGCCAGCCCGCGCGCGGCGCCGCACATCCGGCCCGGCATATTCAACGCCGGCGACTTCGAAACGGGCGGCTTTGACCTGATCTGCTGCTTCCAGACGCTGGAGCACGTGCCAGATCCCAAACGGCTGACACGAGATTGCAAGGACCTGCTCGCCCCGGGCGGTGTTCTTGCGTTTGTGACCCACAATTACGATGCAGCCGTCAATCGGTTGCTCGGCAAACGCTCCCCCATCATCGACGTGGAGCATCTGCAGCTCTTTTGTCCCGAAAGCATGTCGGTCATGCTCACCAGCTGCGGGCTCGACGTCAAATCGATCGGGACCATCAGCAACCGCTACTTCATTGAATATTGGCTGAAAATCTCGCCCTTGGGGGACTCCGTGAAGACGATGGCGTCCGATCTGCTCAGGCGGACGGGACTATCGTCGGCCACACTGTCGATCAATGTGGGGAATTTCCTGTCCGTCGCGGAAAACCGCCAGATCGACGCCCCTGGTCCCTGACGACTCGCACCCATCCCGGCCCGAGACCTGACTCATATAACTATTTCGAAAGTTTTATATTCAACGCTGGCCATATTCTGGAGTCAGAATAGCTAGAAGAACGGGTCTATGTCCGCTATTTTCAGTCATATACGATCCTTGCACTCAAATAAATCTGCAGACGATATCCTGGCCGAGCATAATGGCCTGGGGCCGGGGTTTGATTTTCTCAGGATATCGCTCGCCCTGCTGATCATGGGCGTTCACGCCGTGACTCTCACCGGCCAGTCCGACCTTCTGGAACACTCTCCCCTCTGGATCGTGAAATTCAGTCTGGTCCCGATGTTCTTTGCGCTGAGCGGTTTCCTGATCACCGGAAGCGCCAGTCGACTGAACCTCTCGAACTTCCTGATCAATCGCAGCCTGCGCATCGTCCCCGCCCTGGCGGTCGACACCTGTGTGTGCGCCCTGATCATCGGCCCGCTCTTCACCGACGTCAGCCTCGGCGAATATTTTTCCAGCCATCAGTTCTTCAGCTATTTCCTGAACATGGTCGGGTGGGTCCACTATTACCTCCCCGGACTTTTCGAACACCATCTCAACGACAAGGTGAATGGATCGCTCTGGACGGTTCCGTTCGAAATCTGTTGCTACTTGCTGATGTCGCTCCTCATCTCCATCCGATGGCTAAGCGACCGCTTCAGCGTGCTTCGGCTGTGCGTGGGCTATCTTGCGATTTCGGTGGCGTACCAGGGGTTGAAACAGACGTTCCCGGCGCCCGACACGCCGCTGACCCAGGGTCTGGACATTCTGTTCTATGATGAGCGGACCCAGACGATCACGGCCTTCCTGTTCGGGATCGCCGCCTATCAGAACCGCGCGCGGATTCCCTACAGCCGGGCCCTGTTCGCAGCCTGCCTGCTGGCTCTGGCCCTGTGCGGCCTCGGAATGGACGCGGAGGCGGGGCGACTGCCCCTGCCGCGGCTCGTCCTGCTGCCCTGCGTCACCTATGCGATGGTGTTCATCGGCCTGACGCCTGTCCCCCTGCCCGCCCTCCTCCGGTCTGGCGATTATTCCTATGGCGTCTATCTCTATCACCAGCCGTTCCTGCAGATCGCCATCCAGCTGGCGCCGCGGATCAGCCCGCTGGGCGCGTTCGTGGCGTCCGCGCCGGCCGTTCTGGGTGTCGCCTGGCTGTCCTGGCATTTCGTCGAGAAGCCGATTCTCGCGCGCCGGCGACGGTTTTCCCTGGCGGCGCGGGGCGAGGCCTCAGCGCGCGGCGCAGTCCGGGAAGGGTGACGCGGCGGTCCGGCCTTGCGCAACGTGATAGAGCCTCAGGTCCTGGCCGACCATCACGCCCTGGAACCTTGCGACCGGTCGTCCGGCGAGGGTCGGCGGCAGATCAAGATCGGTCAGCACATACCCTCCGCCCGGAACCGCGGCAAAGCGCGCGAGCCGGGCGGCCAGAACCCGGTCGTCCACCGGCCGCGTGGGATCATAGTTCCAGGTCTGGAACGTGTTCCAGCACCCCCGCTGCAGATTGAGCGTCCGGACGCCCAGGCGCCCGGAAAGGTCGAGGCCGAGATAGCCCGGAACGGCGGCCCACGGCCGGTCGACCACGCCGGCCCGGCGCGCATAGTCGGCCATGGCGTTGGCGGCGGAGAAATCGTGAAAGGCCGCGGTGACGAGAAACGCGATCCCGCCGATCGCCATCATCCCGAGCCACCCCCAGGCGGAGGGATTGGGGGGAAGTCCGTCCTCCGTCTGGACCCAGAGCAGACCGATGAAGAACACCGCCGCGATCCCGAGATGCCTTGGAAAGCAGGTGTAGGCGAGGATGCCGAACGCCAGCAGGACGGCGTAGAAGACCAGAAACGCGACCCAGTCCGCCGTCCGCGCCCGCAGGCCCAGGCCGCCCAGCGCGATCGGGGCCACCGCCAGCGGCAGGGCCAGCGCCAGTCCGGCGCCCCCCTGCCAGACCGCCCACCGACCCGGCGCCACGGCCAGGATGGAAATCGAGTTGTAGTAGAGCTGCTCCACCCCCCGGCCGACAAGGTCGGATGACATCTTCGCCGACGGCCGCATGTCCGCCGCGGGCCAGATGGACGCCAGCCACAGGGCGCCGCCCAGGCCGAGCACGGCCAGGCCCGTCCAGGATCGGTTCCCGTTGACCCACAGCCAGCCGGCGCAGACGCACGCCAGCAGCGCGTAGTGCGTGGACGTATTGGCCAGCAAGGCCAGCACGACCCACGCCCAGACCGACCGCCGCGCCAGGATGAAGACGAAGAACCCCAGTTCCGCCAGGCCGTAGGGCCGGGCGAGGACGCCGTATTCGAAGGCGACGAAATACCCCAGGCAGACGGTCGTTCGCGCCAGCAGGCTGAAGGGCGACCGGAACCAGATCAGGGCCAGCACCGCCGCCTGGACAAGGGCCTGGGTGACGGCCAGGGTGAGGGCCAGCGGCGTCGCCCACCCCACCAGCTTCAGCAGGAGAAACCACAGGAGGGGATGCCCCTCGTAGTGGACGGACCGCCAGAGGTCCGGGAACGGCTGCCTTGCGATCAGCAGCGCCTGAACCTCGTCCCGCCAGGGCGAGTGGGCGAAGATCTCCCGGAGCTCAACCGACAGAAGCAGCAGGAACAGCACGGTCTCGAGGACAAGGACGCCCCGGTCACGCCGCTTCACGGCGAAGAGATGCCCCTCGAAGAACGTCCATATTCCAGTCATCAAAACGGTCCGGGACTTGGGTTGCGCGGCTAGGCGCCGCCAGGGGACAGAAGGGACAGGGCGTGCTGGTAGGCATGGGGGAAGTTCAGCTCCGTGGTCGGGCCCATAGCGATATAGCCCAGCCACAGGGTCAGGACCGACGCCAAGACCGACACCGCGACCAGCGCCAGCGCGACCCATTGCCGCCGCCGCCAGAACGCGTCGCTTCCCAATCGGTCGAACGCGAGCCAGGCGGCGAAGAAAAGCAGGGGAAAGAATTCGATCCGATACCGCAGGGCCATGTAGATGTGGGTCAGCATCAGCAGCGGAACCGGCGCAAAGGCGACGATCTGCCCCAGGCTGCCGGCGGACTCCCGTCGTCCGGCCTCGACCGGCGCCGCGCCGCCCCGGCGGATGACGCCCAGGAGCCAGAGCCCGATCATCCAGACATAGACCGCGTCGGTCAGGAAGAAGCTGGAGGGCGGAAATTCCGCGCCATGCATCTGTTGCAGCATGAACGGATTCAGGACGGAGTGACCGTCCGGTCCGAACAGGCCCCAGACCGGCAGGAAATAGTACTGGAGCCCGAACGCCAGCCGATCCGGATTGAACAGACCGTATTTCAGGAGAATGGTCAGTCGCTCCGGGTGGGCGTGGATCTGGAATGTCTGTCGCTTGAGGTCGGCGAATTCGAGAAAGTTTCCCCAACGGCGGTCGTTCACGAAAAACGCCAGCATCAGGAACAGCGACAGCACGGCGCAGGCGACGAGGGACGTCCGCAGCGCCGGAGCGGCCTCCCGCATCCGGGGCGGCTTGCCGCCTTCCCAGACGCGGCTCAGGACAAGGGCCGAGACGCCGAGGGACAGGGTCAGCCCCGTTGTCACCCGGGTGTTGAGGCAGAGCCCCGCCAGGGCGGCCAGCAGCCAGAGGCCGCGGCCCGTGGCCTGCGCGCCCGCAAACCCCTTCACGAAGACGTGGATGTAGATCGCCGCAAACATCAGCGCCCACAGGGCGCTTTCCACATAGGTGGAATGCCGGGCGACGAGATAGAACGGCAGGCCGGCGAAGAACGTGCAGAACAGAAGCCCCTGGCGCAGGGCGCGCTGTTTGGGGAAGCCCTGCGACAGCTGCAACGTCGCGAAATTGACGCAGCTGGTCACAAAGGCCAGGACCGTGCACACGATCGAGCTGACCGAAGTGGTCCTCAGATCCAGGAACGGCCAGAAGACGATCCGGGCCAGGGCCGGAACAATCCCGAAATAGGCATAGGTCCGTCCGGCCCGGACATAGGCCTCGTCGCCGATGACCGACCGGTCAATCGCGAAATCGCCGGACAACAGCCTCAAGAACATATCATTGAAAACAAAATCACCCGGCTCGCGCGTGAAGCCAACAAGACTGTACTTGTTGAATATGAAAAAATACAGAAATACAAAAAGAGCAAACAGCAGCCCATCAAGGACGCGATCAGCGCCGGATATTCGATCTTCACGGGACCGCGTTTTCGTCATCATCAGAAACAGCCGCAAAATGACAACACGAGACCGTGTCGATTGACCGTGAGACACAAGGTCTACAGTTCGACGATTTGAGACCGCCGGCAAGGTCTTTCACCCGCCGACGACCGCGCACACCCGTCTGGACACCCTGACCATAGGGGTCAAAATCAATGACAAACCGTTTCGATGACGCGGCCCCGATCCAGCCTGCCCCGGTCCGTCGGGATCGCCTCCGAACCGGCCCCGCTCGCCGTGTCGCGGCGCTGGACCGACAATCGAAACTTAACACTCCAGAATTATGGTTTATGCCTTGCAGAGATGTGGCGAAATAAACCGCCTTTTCAAATCTGATATTTGGATCGGGATATCGGGTTCCATTGAACCATGAAAAAAATTGAATTAGCGCTCGAAGATATCAACGTTCAATACTTTGCTGCGCTGATTTTTGCGCTCATCGCATTTTGGATGTCGCTGCTTTCGAATGCGATGTTCTACGACGGCGACACCAACTGGCATGTGGCCACCGGACTCTGGATCCTTGATCACGGCGCGGTCCCGGCTGCAGACCCGTTCTCGTTCACAGCCGCGGGCCACAGGTGGATCACCCACGAATGGTTGTCCGAGGTGGCCATGGCCCTCGCCTTCAAGGGCTTTGGCTGGAGCGGCGTGCGGGTTCTGACGGGTCTGACGTTCGCGCTGGCCAGCGGGGTCTTCGCACGGGAGCTGCTGCGCCATCTGACGCCCTTGTCGGCGGTGCTGGCCGCGACGCTGGCCTATGAGGTCCTGGCGCCCCACGTCATCGCCCGGCCCCACGCTTTCGCCCTGCCCGTGATGCTGATCTTCTTCGCCGAACTGCTGCGGGCGCGCCGGGCCAACACAACCCCCGGCCTCTGGCTGCTGCCGCTGATGGTGCTTTGGGCGAACATCCACGCCAGCTACATCATCGGTCTGGTCTTTCTCGGCTTCTTCGGTCTGGATGCGGTGGCCGACAGCCCGTCGGGGCGGCTCCGGATCGCCCTGTCCTGGCTGGGGATCACGGCGGCGGCCACCGCCTGCTGCCTGGTCACGCCGTCCTTCATCGAAGGGTTCATCTTCCCGTTCTACCTCGTCAACATGAAGGACCTTCAGGCCATCGACGAGTGGAGCCCCGCCAGTTTCGGGAGCGTCACGTCCCTCGAGGCGGTGATCCTCGCCACCATCTTCGTGCTCGTCTACAAGCGGGTCCAGGTTCCGCCGGTCCGTCTGGCGCTGTTGCTGACGCTGGTGCACCTGACCCTGCAGCATGTGCGCCAGGAGATCGTGCTGGCCTCGGTCGGGGCCATGCTTCTGGCGGAGCCCCTCGGCCGAGCCCTGCGGGCGGGCCCGAGGCCCAAGACCGTCACGCCGGATCCCGCCACCGGGCGGCGGGGCCGCGCCCTCGCCCTTGCGGCGGCGGCGGCGATCCTGGCCACCGCTGCGGTCCGGCTGGCGATCCCCGAGCCGCGGGTCGATGCGTCGGCGACGCCCGTCACCGCCCTCGCCCATGTGCCGGCGGACATCCGCGCCCGTCCGGTGTTCAACGACTACAGCTTCGGCGGCTGGCTGATCTTCAATCATGTGAAGACCTTCATCGACGGCCGGAATGACATGTACGGCGATGTGCTGTTTCGCCAGTATCTCGACGCCTCCCGCGGCGATACGGTCAAGCTGGCCGGCGTCTTCGCCGCCTACAGGATCGGATGGGCGATCCTGACGCCGTCCAGCGCCGCGACCCGCTGGCTGTCCCACACGCCCGGCTGGCGGGTGCTGTACCGGGACAAGTGGGCCGT
>CAINOV010000166.1 GCA_903851655.1 uncultured Caulobacterales bacterium | reverse complement strand
CGGCGGTTCCCGCCTCAAGGCCGGGAATGACAGGTATTTCAAATTCAAAAACGGCCGTCATTCCCGCCCTTGAGGCGGGAACCTCCGTCCGGGTGTGGCGCCACATCCGGATCAAGGTTCCCGGGTCTTCGCCCGGGAATGACAGCTAACTTAAATCTACAGCTGTCATTCCCGCCCCTGAGACGGGAACCTCTCGCCGAACGCCTCACGCCGGCTGCAGCGCGCTCCCGGCCACGCTCTGGAACACCCGCGCCCCGTCGGCGGAGCCGAGGTCGGCCTCGAAGGCCCGGTCCGGGTGCGGCATGATCCCCAGCACATTGCCCGCGCCATTGACGATCCCCGCGATGGCGCGGGAGGAGCCGTTGGGGTTGTCCCGGTAGCGGAACACCACCTGGCCCTCGCCTTCCAGCCGGTCGAGAGTGGCGTCGTCGGCGAAGTAGTTGCCCTCGCCATTGCCCACGGTCATCACCGCTTCCCGCTGCTGGCCGAAGGCGCCGGTGAAGCGGGTCTGGCCGTTGACGATCTCCAGCGCCACGGGCTTGCAAACATATTTCAGCCCGGCGTTGCGCAGCAGGGCGCCCGGCAGCATCCCCGCCTCGCACAACACCTGGAAGCCGTTGCAGATGCCGACAATGGCCACGCCCTTGTCCGCAAGCCGCTTGACCTCCGCCATCACCGGCGACAGGGAGGCCATGGCCCCGCAGCGCAGATAGTCGCCGTAGGAGAAGCCGCCGGGCAGCACCACCATGTCCAGCCCGTCGTCCAGCTTCGTCTCGGTGTGCCAGACCATCTGGGCGGCAAAGCCGGTGGAGCGTTCGATGGCCACGGCGCAGTCCCGGTCGCAGTTGGAGCCGGGGAAGACGATGACGGCGGAGCGCATCAGCCCGCCTCCACCTTGTAGCTTTCGATCACGGCGTTGGCGAGCAGCCGGTCGGCCATGGACTTGGCCTCCGCCTCGGCCCTGGCCTTGTCGTCGCCGGCGATGTCGAGGGTGATGATCCGCCCGACCCGCACGTCCGACACGCCGGCGAAGCCCAGGCCGCCCAGGGCCGCCTCGATGGCCTTGCCCTGCACGTCCAGCACGCCGGGCTTCAGGAACACTTCGACACGGACCTTCACGAGGCGCCTCCGGTGATGCCGCCCTGGATGACCGTGGGCATTTCCTTCATGATGCCGAGGCGGCGAGCCACCTCGGTATAGCTTTCGATCACATTGCCCAGGTCCCGGCGGAACCGGTCCTTGTCCAGCTTCTCGTTGGTGGTGGAGTCCCACAGGCGGCAGCTGTCGGGGCTGATCTCATCGGCCAGGATCACCCGGCTGAAGTCCCCCTCATAGATCCGGCCGTATTCGATCTTGAAGTCCACCAGGGTGATGCCGACGGCGGAGAACATGCCGGTGAGGAAGTCATTCACCCGGAGCGTCATGGCCAGGATGTCGTCGATCTCCTGGGTCGCGGCCCAGTTGAAGGCCGTGATGTGCTCTTCGGTCACCAGCGGATCGTGCAGCTCGTCCTTCTTGTAGAAGAACTCGATGATCGACCGCGGCAGCGGCGTGCCCTCGGGAATGCCCAGGCGGGTGGAGATGGAGCCGGCGGCGATGTTGCGGCAGACGACCTCCAGCGGGATGATCTCCACCTCGCGGATCAGCTGCTCCCGCAGGTTCAGGCGCTTGATCAGGTGATTCTGCACGCCGATCCCGGCCAGCCGGGTCATGATGAACTCGCTGATCCGGTTGTTGATGACGCCCTTGCCCTCGAGCACCGCCTTCTTGGTGGCGTCGAAGGCCGTGGTGTCGTCCTTGAAGTACTGGATCAGCGTGCCCGGCTCCGGTCCCTCGTAAAGGATCTTGGCCTTGCCTTCATAGAGCTTCTTGCGGCGGGTCATTCATCACTCCGGACAGCGGCGGGGAGGTCCCGGAACGAAAAAACGCGCGCGGACGATCCCTCAAGCGCGCGCAGAATCCGTAGTCGCCTACCGCTAAAAATTTGAAGTCGCAGGTTAGCGGAATCAGCGCCTCTTCGCAAACATCGCGGCGCATCGGCCAAATGTTTCCGCAAACCTGCGACGGGACGCCGTGTTCTGCTAAGACAGCCTCCGACCCGCCACGGACCTCGCCCCGCATGACCGCCGACTCCGCTCCGACGCCGACCCCAAAGCCGACCCCCGAGCCGGCCTCGGATCCGACCTCTGGGGCTCACAACCCGGATGACCCGACGTCGTCGCCCTCGCCGTCGGACTATGTGCGGATGATCGACCCGAACCGGCGCCGACCGCAGGGCGCCCGGATCGAGATCATCGGTCGGCGCCAGGCCGGGCTGGACGACCTCTACCACCAGCTGCTCACCGCCTCCTGGCCCAGGTTCCTGACCCTGTCCGCGGCCACCTACCTGGCCATCAACTGCCTGTTCGCGGTCCTGTTCCTGCTCGACCGGGCTGGATTCGCCGGCGCCGCCCTGAAGCCGGGCGCGGGGTGGGGTGTCGACGCCGGGCTCCGCGCCTTCGCCGACGCGTTCTTCTTCAGCGTCCAGACCTTCGGCACCATCGGCTATGGCGGCATGGTCCCCGTCGACCTCTACGCCAACCTGCTGGTCACGGTGGAGAGCTTTGTCGGCCTGGGCGCAGTGGCGGTGCTGACGGGGATCATCTTCGCCCGGGTCTCCCGCCCCACGGCGCGGGTGATGTTCTCCCAGTGGGCCACCATCAGCCTGTTCGAGGGGCGTCCGACCCTCGTCTTCCGCTGCGCCAACGAACGGGCCAACCAGATCCTCGACGCCGAGGTCACCGTGACCCTCGCCCGCCAGGACGTGACGCAGGAGGGCGTGCGCGTCCGCCGCCTGCTGGACATGAAGGTGATCCGCTCCCGCTCGCCCCTGTTCGCCCTCAGCTGGATGATCATGCACGTCATCGACGAGGCGTCCCCCCTCTACGGGGCGACGCCGGAAAGTCTGGCCGCGGACAAGGTGGAGATCCTGGTGATCGTGGCCGGGGTCGACGAGACCTTCGCCCAGCGGATCCACGCCCGCCATTCCTATGTGCCGGCCGAGATCGCCTGGAACCGCCGGCTGTCGGACATACTGACGGTGGGCGCCGATGGCCACCGGATCGTCGACTACACGCGCTTTCACACGCTCGAACCCGAAATTGACAATAATTCCATGCTGGATGGCTGACAGGGTTCCGTAAGCCCCCCCAAATCACCTTATAGATTGTCGATTGGTCCACAGCCGACCAGATTTGCGGAGAGCCCTGCCTTGCCGATGCGCGCGAACGATCTGGAAGCTCTCCTTCGCGGCGCCTTTCCGGACGCCGAGATCGAGATCACCGATCTCGCCGGCGACGGGGACCACTACCGCGCGCGCATCGTCTCCACCGCCTTTTCCGGCCTGTCCCGCGTCCGGCAACATCAGCTCGTCTACGCCGCCCTGCAGGGCCGGATGGGGGCGGAGCTGCATGCCCTGGCGCTCGAGACGGCGCCTCCGCCAGGGGGCTGAACCGTGCGGTATCGCTCCTTCGGCGACAGCGGTCAGGCCATCTCAGCGCTGTCGCTGTCGCTGGACGACGACACCCTGCGACCTACGCACCTGAACGATCTGGTGGTCAGCGGCCTGGAAGCGGGCGTGAACTGCTACGAGGCCCGCGCCCACGACCACCCGGCGCTCTACGCCATCGGTCAGGCGACCGCATCCATCGACCGGCGGCTGGTGATCGTCGGCCTGCGCGTGCCGCTGGAGGCGGAAGACGGACCCCGCTCGCTGGACCGCGGATCGTTCATCCGGCTGCTGCAGGAGGCGCTTCGGACGTCCGGACTGCGCTGGATCGACTACCTGATCATCGAGGATCCCCAGCCCGGAGAGCTCGACCCCGCGTTTCGCGCCACCGTCGAGGCGGCCCGGCAGGCGCGGCGACTGCGCTTCGTGGGCATTCGCGGCGACAATGACACCGTCGACCAGCTGCTGGCCGACGCGGCGGTGGACATCTATGCGGCGCCGTACAATCTCCGCGCCAGCTGGGCGACCCGGTCGCGCATGCGAACGGCGATCCACGGGGGACTGAGCGTCATGGGGTACGACTACTACCCCGCCGTGGTGCGCGAGATCGAGGCCGCGCCGGAGGCCGCCCCCCGTCGACGGTCGGGACTGCTGGGCTTCGGCGCCGCCCGCGCAGTGCAGGCGTCTCCGGAGCGGCCTGGCCCCTACCACTTCCTCGACCGGATCCGGGAGTGGGACGCCGACCAGATCTGCCTGGCCTATGCGCTGACGGAGCCGTCCCTCTGCACGGTGCAGATCTCCGTCGCGTCGGGGGAGAACCTGACCCACCTGGCGGGGGTGGTGGAGCGGGAGCTGCCCGCCGGCGTGCCCGCCCAGATCGAGCTCGCCCGGGTGGCGGATCTGGACTAAGCCTTGAAACCGTCCGTTTCGGGACCTAGGTCTGTTGGACGGGCCCGCGGCGCGGGTCCACGCATGACCGACCGGGGCCCGCGTCCCGGCGACAAAGGAGATGATGGTGTCAGAAGCAATCAGCGACAGTCCCGAGGCGACCGTCCACGCATTCATTTCCCGCACCGTCGCCGAGCATCCGGTGGTGCTGTTCATGAAGGGCGTGCCGGACCAGCCCCGCTGCGGCTTCTCCTCGCTGGTGGTGCAGGTGCTGGACCATCTGGGGGTCGATTTCGTCGGCGTCGACGTGCTGCAGGACGAGGCCCTGCGCCAGGGGGTCAAGGCCTTTTCCGACTGGCCGACCATTCCACAACTCTATGTTGCGGGCGAGTTCATCGGCGGATCGGACATCGTGCGGGAAATGTTCCAGAGCGGGGAGCTGAAGCCCCTGTTGGTGGAAAAGGGGGTTCTGGCGGCCAGCTGATCGAGTCAAGCATGCGTAACTCGATCTAACTGACTCGGGGAAATTCGCCCTAAGGTCGTATTTTCTGTTTTTTCGACGCCATCCCTGGTGTAGCGTTTCCGCGAGGATATCTCCGGGAACCCAGCACCATGTCTGTCACATCCGATGTCGGGGCCGTATTTGGCCGTCGTGGGACTCCAGCGGCGCCGGGCGCGTTCGCGGGTCCGGAGTCGCAGTCGGGCGACGCCCATGACGGCGCCCCGTCCCACCGGGCGGAACCGTCTGCCGAACTCCCCATTCTGCTGCTGCGGAGGGGCGCGCAAAGCGGGCTGAGACACGCCGCGCGCGATTTCGCCACCTTGCCCGTCGACGCCCTGGAGGCCCGGTGGACGCCGCGCAAGGCGATGATGTTCGTGATCGTGGCGTCCGCTGGACTGTGGGTCCTCATCGGCCTGATGGTCTATGGCGCCCTCCAGTTGCTGCATCGGTAGACATCGGGGGCGGACCGGCCCGGCGCGCGGTCCGCTGACCGCCGTGTCCCTGCCGATCGCAGGCGCCCCACCCGCCGCGCGGACCGGACATGCAAAAAGGCCCCGGGGATCCCGGGGCCTTTCGCATGTCTTGCCGTCGCTGCGCCGAAGCGCCAGAGCCGGGTCGGATCAGCTCGAATAATATTCGACGACCAGGTTCGGCTCCATCTTCACCGCGAACGGCACGTCGGACAGTTCCGGGGCGCGGACGAACTTCACTTCCATGCCCTTGCCGTCGACCTCGTAATAGTCGGGCACGTCCCGCTCCGGCGACTGCAGGCTTTCCAGCACCAGCGCCATGTTCCGCGACCGCTCGCGCACGGCGATCACGTCGCCCGGCTTGACGGTGTAGGAGGCGATGTTGACCCGCTTGCCGTTCACCAGCACGTGGCCGTGATTGACGAACTGCCGGGCGGCGAACGGGGTCGGCACCCACTTGGCGCGGTAGACGACGGCGTCCAGGCGGCTTTCCAGCAGGGCGATCAGGTTCTCCGAGGCGTTGCCCTTGCGGCGGGCGGCCTCGTCATAGATGCGGCGGAACTGCTTTTCGGTGATGTTGCCGTAATAGCCCTTCAGCTTCTGCTTGGCGCGGAGCTGCAGGCCGAAGTCGGACACCTTGGACTTGCGGCGCTGGCCGTGCTGGCCCGG